>JAGLYF010000238.1 GCA_023132435.1 Calditrichia bacterium
GGATTCGCACGCCGGTAGGCGCATTTCCAACCTACTGGCGAACGCTAAGGCGCAAAATGCAAAATCACATCCCGCAGATGCGGGATGTGATTTTATCTTCGCATTCGTTGCGTCGCTGCCTGCCCGCCTCAGGCGTGGCGTCGTTGTTGCGAGAAATGAATTATTCAGAATAATCATCATCGATTTAGACAAAGATATATATACAACAGAGAAATAACGATGTAACATAAACATAAATATAGGTTTCTGCTAACAGAAATATAAGAAGTAATTTTTAGAAATCAAGCAGAAAACAAAATGAATTTGATTCTTCTTAGGAAACAATACTTTACTCATTTAAATCCGGGGGTATTTCTTTATTTTGGATCCTGCTCATAGCTCTTTCGCTAATTGCCGTAATGGTTAGAGCAGGATTAACACCGGGATTAGCGGAGATCATAGAACCATCGCAAACGTACATGTTTTTGTAACCAAATACGCGATTATATTTATCAATCACACCTTCTTCTCCACTTTCTCCCATAACCGCTCCACCCAGAATATGAGCTGTCAGAGGAATGCTCAATATCATTTCAGTAAGCAAGGTTGTTGGCTTTCCATTAACTATCTTTGCATACTTCTCGGCAAGATCTTTTGCTTCCGGGATGAATGTAGGTAGAGTTTCGCCACTTGCTATGCCAGATTTCATTCTAAATAAACCTTTGCTAAACCGAAGTGTGGTGTTAATTGTTTGCATAAAAAGTAAAATTTGTGTCCGCTTTGCCCAATCATCAACAAAATAAACTTTTAAATTTTTTATCGGCTGAGACAGCCAATCCCATAAAAATATCCTAATCCGTACAAGAATGTTCCGGCCATGAGCCATCGGGGCCATCAGCAGCCGCCAGGCGCCAGAACCTGCGGGATAGCGGACCGGTTCTACATGACTATATTCATCTATTTGTAGAATTGATCCGATGGCAATACCATCAGAGAATACAGTCTGTTTATCATATACAGTTATTCCGCTGAGACTTTCTGAATTTGTCCGGATAAAGTGGCCTATCCTGTTTGATAAAGAGGGAAGGGATGATTCCTGGAGTTTCAGCAAAAGCGAGACAGAACCCAACACACCTCCGGAGAAAATGATCCCACGGCAAGTAAAGGATCCCCTTTTTTTAAACAAAGATGTTGCCTTTCTCCAATAGATTCGGTAACCATCTTCACCATGTTGATCATTGAGGGGTCTTACATCGTACACCTCAGATTCTGGTTTTATCTCCGCCCCTTTTTTTTGGGCAAGATAAAGATAGTTTTTATCCAGAGTATTTTTTGCATTGTATTGGCACCCGATCATGCAGCCACCACAGAAATTACACCCGGTTCTCTCCGGGCCTTCTCCATTGAAATAGGGATCGGGTACGGTCTTATCGGGTTCCCCAAAATAAACAGCGACATTAGTAGGCTGAAAAAGATCTTCTTTTCCGAGTTCCGACGAAAGTTTTTGTAAGGCCAGATCACCGACCTCCAGACGCGGACTTTCTGCCGCCCCAAGCATGTGCAGAGCTGTTTGATAATGCGGCTTCAATTCGTTTTCCCAATCGGCAAGATGCGACCAGCTCTTTGCCTCAAAATACTCGGATTTCGGGATATGCAATGTATTTGCATACATAAGAGAGCCACCACCAACACCGACTCCTGATAAGATGGATATATGTCGAAAATAAGTAACCTTGAAAAATCCAAAAAACCTTAGAGCCGGAACCCACAACCATCTTTTTAAATTCCAGTTTGTTTTCGGAAAATCAGAGGACCGGAACCATTTTCCCTTTTCAAGTACCAGGACACGGTAGCCTTTTTCGGAAAGTCTTAGAGCGGAAACCGAACCCCCAAATCCGGATCCGATGATAATATAATCGTAATCGAACTTTTTTAAATCCATAAAATATACCCTCTTTAAAATTGTCATTCCCCCGAGTACTCGGGGGAATCCATAAATGATACGAGTTCGCAGTATTAGTAATATATCTCATTATTGATTTCATAGCAAAAATAATGAGCATAATATAAGTGGGCATCATATGTAGAGACGCGATTAATCGCGTCTTTACATTTTTCGCCAGAAAAATCCATTTTCCGCGGCA
>JAGLYF010000239.1 GCA_023132435.1 Calditrichia bacterium
ACTGGCGTAGGCCGGGGGATGAGTTTTTTAGGCCAGTTCAACAAACTACCTGCCCTAATGTTAACATTTGAGAAAGAGGGGTGATGGCGTTTAAATTAGTCTTTCTCCACGACCTCACCCCCATTCCCCCTCTCCTGGTAGGAGAGGGGGATTAGTTTGCTTGCGACTGAAATCTCGTAAAATTTTCCTCTTACCCTCTTTGTAAAAGGGGTGAGAGGAGGCTCGTTAATGGATTAGAATATTAATAAACCGCTTGCTTTCAAGATGTGCAAAATTTAAATTAGTTGTCTTTTATTTTAACAAAAATAGATCGGATTTAGAGAATATGGGCAGAATTATTGCCATTGCAAATCAAAAGGGTGGGGTGGGAAAGACCACCACAGCGATCAATTTATCCAGTTGTCTTGCTATTGCCGAAAAAAAAGTATTGTTGATCGACATAGATCCTCAGGCCAATGCAACCAGTGGTTTGGGATTGGAACTGAAAGAGAGCGATCCGAGTATCTATGAATTACTTCTCGATAACCAAAAGTCCGGTGAAGTCATTTCAGAAACACATGTTCCTTTTTTGGATATGATTCCCTCACACATTCGTTTGGTCGGTTCAGAAGTTGAACTTATCAACGCAGATAACAGAGAAAATAAGCTAAAGACAAAATTGGGAAATATACGAGATTACTATGAATATATATTTATTGATTGCCCACCGTCTTTAGGTCTTTTAACAATAAATGCCTTAACAGCTGCTGACACGGTCCTGATACCCATTCAATGTGAATACTATGCTCTGGAGGGATTAAGTCAATTGCTAAATACGATTCATCTCGTACAAAAAAATCTGAACAAGAATCTGGCAATTGAGGGTGTTTTACTTACTATGTTCGATAATCGATTAAATCTGTCTCAACAGGTTGCCGAAGAGGTTCGGGAGTACTTCAAAGACAGGGTTTATGAAACAATTATAAACAGAAATGTTCGCCTGGGCGAAGCGCCCAGTTTTGGGAAGCCCATTGTTATGTATGATGCTGTCTGTGTCGGGAGTCAAAATTACATAAGTCTCGCGGAGGAAATAATAAAAAATGAGAACTAAACGGTTAGGTAAAGGCCTCAGTGCTCTGATACCTGATCAGGTTGAGAGTTCGGGAGCGGTCGAGACATCGGATAATCAACTAGTCGAAGTAAAGGTGGCTGAAGTTAAACCTAATCCTTACCAACCACGTGTAAATTTTGATGAACAGGCGCTGGCAGAGCTGAAGGATTCAATTCGGGAAAAAGGATTGATACAACCGATAACGGTTAGACGAATTAATTCTCATTTTGAATTAATTGCCGGAGAAAGACGCCTGAGAGCAGCGATTGAACTTGGCCTGGATAAAATCCCCGCATACGTAATGCATGTTGAGACAAAGGAAGAGATGCTGGAACTGGCAATTGTTGAAAATGTTCAGCGTGAGCGACTAAATCCGATCGAACAGGCTAATGCATATCAACGACTGTTAAAGGAATGTAATTTGACTCAGGATGAGATCGCAAAAAAGATAGGTAAAGATCGCTCTACAATAACCAACATGTTAAGATTGCTCCGCTTACCCAGACTTATTCAGAAGAGTGTTGAAGAAGGAGAAATATCCGTCGGTCACGCGCGTACCTTATTGGCATTAGAAGTGACGGAACAACAGATTCAGATTTGGAAAAAGGTAGTAAAAAATGATATTTCCGTGCGGAAACTTGAAAAATTGGTGAAGGAACTCTCTGAGGTCAAACCCAAGCAATCAATAAAAACCAAGAAAAAATCAGTACACATTCTCAAGATTGAAGATAAACTCAGAGATGTATTTGGTACAAAGGTTTCTGTAAGAACGAGAAATGAAGGTGGATCGATAGAAATTGAATTTTATTCTCCTGAAGATCTAAATCGGATTTTGGAAATTTTTGAGAAAATCGATTGATGAAATAAAGGAGAAATGTTTGCATTTATTTTTATGCAGACCTAAATTTAAACCTATTATTTTATAAGAGTTAAGAGTTGTTTTGAAGCTTAAAAAACGAAAAACTAAATTTTATACATTTTTACTGATCCCCGATAATGAGAAGGCAACAAGAAGTTTAAAACTGAGAACTTCAGTTCTTCGTTATCTAATGGTATTTTTTGTATTCACCTTCCTTCTTATTATAGCCGGTGCTGCTTCCTATTGGGAAGTTGCCGAAGTTGCACTGGATTATAATCGCCTGAATGAAGAAAATCTCCAATTAAAAAAAAATTTAGCAAAAGTTGAAGAATTACAGGCCGATATAGATAAATTGAAGATGGTGGATCAAAAATTACGATCCTCACTTTCCGGTTATGTGACGATAATTGAGCAGGAAGAAGGTGATCCGGAAAACATTTTGACCACAGGGATGGATAAAATGAGCGGTGTAAAATATGACCGTTCAATTTTTAGCTCTATTCCCGCTGAACTACCGGTTAAGGGTTTTGTTACGAGGGGTTATGAGACCAACTCAATCCTCAGTAGGGGTCACATAGGTGTAGATATAGCAGGGGAGATGGGATCACCGGTAAAAGCAACCGCAGATGGGATTGTAATCTTCTCGGGCTGGACTTTTCAGGATGGGTATGTGGTTATATTAAAACATAAGTATAATTTTTTCTCGTTCTATAAACATAATATGCAAAATTTATGTCAGGAACTGGAATATGTAAAAAAAGGTCAGGTTATTGCACTGCTAGGTGATAGCGGGCAAATTATATCGGGAGCCCATTTGCATTTTGAGATATGGCAGGGCTCAAAACCTGTAGATCCTATGATGTTTGTGCAAATGAATTGATGAAAAACAGAGGAAAGGGAAAATAAATTGGCTCTAAAAGAAAATGGTGCTGAATCATCCTCCACTGAATTAAATTTTTTAGGCGGTGGGACTGTCGTAGAAGGTACAGTCCGGTCTAATAACAGTGTTCGTGTTGATGGCAAGATAAAAGGAAAACTGATCTGTAAAAATACGTTGACTATTGGCGTAAATGGCGAAATTGAGGGTGATATCGAAGCGAAAAATGCTATCATCGGCGGTAAAATTAAAGGTAAAATTAAAGTTGCCGAAAAACTGGTTCTTGAAGCAAAATCAATCCTAATCGGTGATTTAAAAGCAAGCAAACTACTGATCGATGAAGGAGCGGTTTTCGAAGGTACTTCCGATATGGGAAAAAAAGAGCAGACTGAGGTGGAAGCTAAGCCGATAAGTAACCTGAATAGACCTACCTGATAGCCCTAATCAGATGAAATCGGTAAAATCAGACGGTTCATCACAACTCAGGGGCACTGCGAGTTCATTCCAAAAAGCGGCTCCATATATTAATATATCTTATGTATTAATTGCTTCGATGGCGATGCTTGGTGTACTGGGATGGTGGCTGGATGATCAATTTTTAACAAAACCTCTCCTGACCGTTCTCGGTATTTTGGGGGGATTATTCCTCGGTCTCTACAATTTGTATAAAGTTGTCAAGAAATTGGAAAAATAGAGTTGATGAGGTCGTTCTTTTTTCGGATCATTTTATCTTTAATAATTGGTTTTTTTTTAATAATAATAATTTCTAAATTTATAGATCTTTCCGGCGATTTGTGGAGTGCCGTTATCTCTGGTATACTTTGTGCATTGTTTTATGTGGTAAGTGGATTTATCTCATACTATTATGCTTCTAAATTAAAACAACAATCATTTACCAGGATTTTTTTATTCAGCATAGCCGGGAGATTTTTACTTGTAATCAGTATAATTACGCTGGTAATTAAATTTTCGATCATAAATACTGAAGTTTTTATTGTTTCATTTTTTATTTGGTATTTTGTCTTCCAGATTTTGGAAATTATTAGTTTGAATCAGATATTAATAAGGAAAATATGATTTTATGGCAATATTAGCTGCTCTCTCTACTTATAATTCCGGAACCCAGGAAGGACAGGAAGAAAATGTTGGAGAATTTATTGTCCATCATGTAACTAATTCAAATGAATGGAATGTGTTTGGTTATCATCTACAATTACCACAATTTGAACCGATCACTGTCCTGGGAATGCAGATCGATCTTTCAATCACAAATCATGTGGTAATGATTTGGATTGCAGCCTTATTTCTAATCCTTGCCTTTGGTATTTCCTTCAGAAAGAGATCACTTGTGCCAAAGGGTTTCGCGGCGATTCTTGAGATGCTGATCCTCTTTATAAGAGATGAAATTGCCATCCCAAATCTGGGTGAGGAAGATGGCAGAAAATTTACACCATTGATTTGTACTTTCTTTTTCTTCGTCCTCACCTGTAATTTAATGGGATTAATCCCTTTGTTTACCACTCCAACAGGTAATATAAATATCACGGCAGCCATGGCTCTTATTACTCTCGGTACGGGTCAGGTGTTTGGTATTATAAGGCACGGTTTTTTTGGACACTTTAAAGCCCTGGTCCCCTCAGGCGTACCGCTGGCATTGATACCATTAATGTTCGTAATTGAATTAATGGGTTTGATGGCCAAGCATTTTGCTCTTCTCATGCGTTTATTTGCTAATATGGTAGCCGGTCATATCGTAATCTTCGCTTTTCTGGCGGTGATTATAATATTTAAGTCTTTTCTGGCCGCTCCTTTTTCTATTGGTTTCGCCATTTTTGTAAATTTTCTGGAGATTCTTATTGGATTTATCCAGGCCTATGTATTCACGATGTTGTCAACTTTGTTTATTGGGATGTCCCTGCATCCCGAACATTAAATAATGTAGTAGTTGTAGTCCATCTTCAAGATGGACTACAACTCAGATTATTAATATAGATAAGATTGTACAAATTTTATTAACCAGAGTACTAAAATAATTTGGAGGATTAATTCGATGGGTGATTTAGCAACTGCTTTTGCATATTTAGCAGCTGGAATCGGAGCAGGTCTTGTAACTATTGGTGCTGGTCTCGGAATCGGAAAAATAGCTTCTGCAGCGATGGACGGAACAGCACGTCAACCCGAAGCAACAAATGAGATTCGTACAACAATGATTATTGCAGCCGCCTTGATCGAGGGTGTTGCCCTGATCGGTGCCGTAGCGTGTTTGCTTCTTAGTTTTAAATAATCACTATTATAGGGAATGGTCCTATGTTAGATTTAGATCCTGGATTAATGATCTGGGCATGGGTAACATTCTTCGTTTTGCTCTTTATTCTCTATAAAATAGCCTGGAAACCGATTCTTTCTGTGATCGACAAGAGGGAAAAAACCATACAGGATTCAATCGATCGTGCCGAGAAAGCAAAAGAAGAAGCAGAATCTCTTCTGGAAAAACACGACCAACTGATGCAGACGGCCGAGGAAGAATCACAAAAAATGCTTAAAGAGAATCGGGAACTGGCGGAAAAATCACGACAGGAAATATTAGAGCAGGCGAAGCAGAATGCTGATAAAACAGTTGATAAGGCAAAATCTGAAATCGAAAAAGAGAAAGAGGATGCCTTATATTCTTTGCGAAGTGAGGTAGCAGATCTGGCCATTGCCGCAACAAAGAAAATTATCGGTGAATCGCTCGATGAATCAAAGCAAAAATCGATCATCGACGAGTTTATCCAAAAAATGCCCAAATCGACCCAACATTAGCCGGAGGAATAGCTTGAGTCGTGTCGCAATACGATATAGCAAAGCACTTTTTGAGCTGGCTCTTGAACAAGAATTGATTGAAGATGTTCGGTCAGACCTGGAGATGATTCAAGATGTCTGTACTGAAAATCCGGAATTTCAACAGACTCTTAACAATCCACTGATTGAAGAGAAAGTAAAATCAAAAGTCTTAAAAGAGCTCTTCGAAACAAAAGTAACTCCACTGACTTTCAAGTTTCTACAGCTGTTGAGCAGAAAAAGAAGAAGTGGATTCCTTTTAGAGATGATCGATAATTATTTACAGAGAGTTTTAGATCATCAGGGTATATTATCTTGTCTGTTGATTTCTTCCGGGCCGGTAGAAACAGATCAGATTGAGGCGATCAAAAGCAGGATCGAGGCGATGACGGATAAAAGTGTGATTTTTTCACATCAAATTGATAACTCGATGATAGGTGGATTCATTGTTAAGATCAAGGATACCGTGATCGATCTATCGATAAAAACGCAGCTTGAAAAGATGCGTAGACAACTCCTGCATCGGTAAGACTTTTTAATTTTCAATATTATAGAAGAGGATAAAACAAATGGGAAATGCAGTAAGACCGGATGAAGTATCTGCGATTCTTAAAAAGCAACTGGCCGGTTACGAACAAAAGGCAGATATCTACGACTCAGGAACCGTCGTGCAGGTCGGGGATGGAATTGCTCGGGTATACGGTTTGGAAAAGGTCATGGCTGGAGAATTGGTTGAATTCCCAAATGATGTGATGGGGATGGTCTTAAATCTTGAAGAAGATAATGTTGGTGTTATTCTCTTTGGTGAAGTAACCCTGATTAAGGAAGGGGACCTGGTAAAGAGGACTAACAGAATTGTTGAAATTCCTACAGGTGATGAAATGCTGGGCCGTGTGGTCAGCCCATTGGGTGAACCACTCGATGGTAAAGGTAAAATTGATGCAAAGAAATATGTTCCGGTTGAACGCAAAGCCCTGGGAGTAATCCAGCGGCAGCCGGTTAAGGAACCGCTTGCTACCGGAATTAAAGCTATTGATTCTATGATCCCTATTGGTCGTGGACAGCGTGAATTAATCATTGGTGATCGCCAGACCGGTAAAACTGCGGTTGCTGTTGATACTATTATTAACCAAAAAGGAAAAGATGTAATCTGTATTTATGTTGCCATAGGTCAAAAAGCTACAACCGTGGCAAGGGTGATCCAGACTCTGGAAGAGCATGATGCGATGGAGTTTTCTATTGTCGTTTCTGCAAATGCCAGCGAACCTGCGCCACTTCAATATCTCGCACCATATGCGGGTGCGGCGATTGGAGAGTATTTCCGTGATAATGGAAGACATGCGTTAATTATTTATGATGATCTTTCGAAACATGCCTGGTCATATCGACAGGTGAGTTTGCTTCTCAGACGACCGCCGGGACGTGAAGCGTATCCGGGTGATGTATTTTATTTACATTCACGTCTCCTTGAAAGAGCAGCAAAATTGAGTGATGATTTAGGCGGTGGTTCTCTTACTGCTCTGCCGATTATCGAAACTCAGG
This sequence comes from Calditrichia bacterium, assembly GCA_023132435.1. Lineage (GTDB taxonomy): Bacteria > Calditrichota > Calditrichia > JAJRVZ01 > JAJRVZ01 > JAGLYF01. The sequence goes on from JAGLYF010000239.1 coordinate 7,189, forward strand.
CCGGTGACGTTGCTGCTTACATACCAACAAATGTCATTTCTATTACAGATGGTCAGATTTTTCTTGAGACAAATCTTTTTTATTCAGGTGTAAGGCCGGCCATTAATGCCGGTATATCGGTATCGCGCGTCGGAGGTAATGCACAGATTAAAGCAATGAAACAGGTGGCTGGACGGTTGCGCCTTGATCTGGCCCAATACAGAGAATTGGAAGCCTTTGCTAAATTTGGCTCGGATCTTGATAAAGCAACACAACAGCAGCTTCGTCGGGGGGAGCGGCTTGTGGAGATTCTAAAACAAGATCAGTATGTTCAGATCTCGTTTGAAAAACAGATAGTGATCATATTTGCCGCCACAAAGGGTTACCTTGATTCTGTCGAAGTTGAAAATATTAAACGATTTGAAAAAGAATATGTGGAGTATCTGGAAGTTAAACATCCGGAATTATTACATAAACTGGCAGAACGAAAAGAGATTGACGAAGAAGTTGAAAAGGAAATAGTTGATGCATTAGAATCATTCTTAAAAGGATTTAAGCAAGAGGCAGATTGATGGCTACCCTGAGAGAAATACGTACACGCATTTCCAGTGTCAAGAGTACGCAGCAAATAACCAAAGCAATGAAGATGGTAGCTTCGGCTAAACTGCGACGGGCTCAGGAGAATATTCTTGCAACAAGGCCGTATGCAAAAAAATTGCAATCGGTTGTAGGTCATTTAATCGCCAGGGTTGAAAATAGTGATCACATTCTGTTAAAGAATCGTCCGATCGAAAAAATTTTACTGGTGATTGTTACTGCAGACAGAGGTCTTTGTGGGGCCTTTAATGCCAACATTGTTCGTCAGGCGGTGACTCATATCGAATCATATACGGATAAAGAAGTTTCATTATTTGTTGTCGGGAAAAAAGGCTTTGAATTTTTCTCCAGGCGGAACTTTACGATTTTTAACAAAAAGATAAATTTTTTCAATCACCTGGCTTTTCATGATGTTTTAGAAATAGTATCCAGTTTGATTGAATCATATTCTACAGGTCAATTTGACCAGATCGAAATATTGTATAATGAATTTAGATCAGCTGTCAGACAAGATGTTGTACTCGAACAATTTCTTCCGTTTGTGCCGGATGAAGAAATGAAGCAATCCGCTTCTAAGGTTGATTATCTTTATGAACCGGGAAAAGAGGAAATACTCCGTCTGATTATCCCAAAACAATTGAATATTCAGATTTGGAAAGTTTTATTGGAGAGTAATGCGGCTGAGCAGGGGGCGCGGATGACAGCTATGGAGAGTGCGACTGATAATGCCGAGGAAATGATTTCTCAATTGACGCTTCATTACAACAGAGCGCGACAATCTGCGATTACTAAAGAAATATCGGAGATTGTTGGTGGTGCCGAGGCTTTGAAAGAAAAATAAAATGAGGATAGGGTATCTCAATGAATAAGGGAAAAATTAGTCAAATTATTGGACCAGTAGTTGATGTTGAGTTTAATGAAGGGGAACTTCCTGCTATTTATAATGCCATCAAAATAAATCGTGAGGATGAAAGTGAACTGGTTCTTGAGGCACAGCAGCATTTAGGAGAAAACATCGTCCGTTGTGTCGCCATGGATTCAACAGATGGTTTGGTTCGCGGAATGGATGCCTTCGATACGGGTGGTCCGATAACAGTTCCGGTAGGACCAGAGGTTCTTGGTCGCCTGATTAATGTTATCGGTGATCCAATAGATGAAATGGGAGACGTAAAAACATCAAAAAGATATCCGATTCATCGTTTGCCTCCTCGGTATGAAGATCTGAGTATAGCCTCTGAGATTCTTGAGACAGGTATAAAGGTGATTGATCTTCTTGAACCGTACTCAAAGGGTGGAAAAACAGGATTGTTCGGAGGGGCCGGTGTAGGAAAGACTGTTCTGATTATGGAATTGATTCGTAACATCGCCACAGAGCATGGCGGATATTCTGTATTTTCCGGAGTGGGAGAGAGAACACGTGAAGGAAATGATTTATGGCTAGAAATGAAAGGCTCAGGTGTTATTGATAAAACAGCGCTTGTGTTTGGACAGATGAATGAGCCACCCGGGGCAAGACAGAGGGTTGGCCTTTCAGGGTTAACACTTGCCGAATACTTTCGTGATGAAGAAGGTAAAGATGTTCTTTTATTTATAGATAATATTTTCCGATTTACCCAGGCTGGATCGGAAGTGTCAGCCCTTCTGGGGAGAATGCCATCCGCGGTTGGGTATCAGCCAACATTGGCAACTGAAATGGGGGAATTACAGGAAAGAATTACCTCAACCAAAAAAGGATCGATAACCTCTGTACAGGCAATCTATGTTCCGGCTGATGATTTAACCGATCCGGCACCTGCAACCACTTTCGGGCATTTGGATGCAACGACAGTATTATCGAGAAAAATTGTCGAAATGGGCATTTATCCGGCAGTTGATCCACTGGATTCAACCTCGCGAATTCTTGATCCCAGAGTTGTGGGTGATGATCATTATTATACGGCTAAATCAGTTCAACAGATATTACAGAAGTATACTGATTTACAGGATATTATTGCGATTTTAGGTATGGATGAATTATCCGAGGAAGATAAAATCGTGGTAGCCAGGGCGAGAAAAATACAACGCTTTCTCTCCCAGCCATTTTTTGTCGCAGAGGAATTTACCGGTTCTCCGGGTAAATATGTACCTCTCGATGAAACGATTCGGGGATTCAAAGGTATCGTAAATGGAGAGTATGATGATATCCCCGAACAGGCATTTTACATGCAGGGAACAACGGAAGAAGTGTTAGAGACAGCTAAAGGGATGGAAGCGTAAATAAAACCGTTTGAAGAACCTGTTTATCAAAATATTAATGGATGGTATAAATGACCGAGTTAAATGTTGAAATTGTTACTCCGGATGGGATTGTTTTTACAGGTGAAGTGACATCTTGTACCGCTCCGGGTGCAAAGGGTCAGTTCCAGATGCTAACCGGCCATGCACCATTTTTAGCTAATCTTCAAATTGGTGAAATCAAAGTAGAAAAGCACGATGGTTTAAAAATAATAGCGACCAGTGGTGGATTTCTTGAAGTTAAAGATAATAATATAAGTATTATTGTAGAATCAGCGGAATTTGCCGATGATATTGATGTTGCTCGTGCAAAAGAAGCAGAGGAGAGGGCAAGAAAGAGATTGGAGGATAAAGGAGATATAGATCTCATTAGAGCTAATTTCGCACTATTAAGAGCATTAAACAGATTAAAAATCTCTTCCCAGATATAAATCGTTTATTTTTTTAATTTTTTTATAAAACTATACCGGTTTTATGCCGAAAACATATTATAATTTTTACTGTTTTTTCTTGATTAATTAATTGAAAAGTTTAAATTTAACGTAAATTAATTAAATAATAAGGTATTACTTAAGTTTTGGATGGGGTATGAAGGTAAAAAATCGTTTCATATTCCTCGCAATTTTTCTTTCATTCATCATTTCTCAACAGATTTTTTCTCAAGTACAAACGTCCGATGATGATAATTTTCAGCAGGCGTTGCAGGAATACATAAACAAAAATCTGTTGAGGTTTGGTAAGAATGAAATTGCACGCGAGAGATTCTTGATACAACAGATGAGGGATATTAATGCGGAAATTAAATCCCGCGTAACAAATGTATCTGCTGTGCGTGATCAATATTTTGCAGGTCTTTTAACTCGTTTGGAAGAACTGGATGCCTTCCGCAATCGTCTGAGTGATTATAATTCAGCCACCTTAAATTCATTTATTGATCAGTTGGAGAATCGCATAAGGGCTACCGTCGATGAGGGAGAGATTAATTACAGACGGCAAAAGATTTTCGAAGACGGAATACAGGTGCTCTATATTGCAGAAGAAATGCTGAAACTTGATCGGGGAGCCAGACTTGATGGCAATCCGCAATTAACCCAACAATTACAATCATCCAATCAGAAATTATTAGATTCTTTTGGTGACGCGCGCGGTTCAGAATCCGTCGTCTCTTATTCACCAAGCTCAGGGAATGCAACTATCTGGGATCTTTTCGTTGAATGGAAAAGAACAAACACACTCCAATTCGAGGCCCGCTGGACAGATATTCAAGTTATTAAGAACAAACTGCTGAAAAATGGCACATCAATGGAAAAGGACCGGATGTTTAAACGAGAATTAAGTTCGGCACTTCTTGCTTATAATTTTCGAAACTATGATTTATCTAACCGACTATTTGAAGAAATTTTAACCAGGTACACATTTATTAATACTCTGGATGACATCTATTTTTATAAAGGTGAGGCCAATTTTCAGATTGACCGTTTTGATGCGGCAAGTCAAGCCTATTTAAATTTGATAAACCAATATCCAACATCCCCTTATACTTTTAAAGCCTATGCAAGACTGGTAGCTATTGCTCATCACTTTGGAGATTTGCAGAAAGTCGATCAGTACTATTATGAGTTTGAAAAAGTTGTGGTAGCTTCAGATCCTCTGGTTGATGAGATTCGATTTATCGCTGCAATTTCAGCTGTATCACGCGGTTCATATGAAGAATCTATAAATATTCTTAACAATGTTTTACCTGCTTCTGAATTTTACATTGATGCACGTTACGTTTTGGCCCAGGCCTATGTGGGGGCCAGCAAGTTCGATGAGGCAGAAAATGTTTTGTTAGGGATTGTGAATAACTATAATACACCAACTGATTACCACTTCAATGTTTATCTAAAACTTGCATATATCTCTTATGAGAAGGGAACTTATCAGCAGGCAATCGGATATCTGGATAATATTGGTGGTAATTTTTCGCTATATGACCGAGTTCTCATGGCCTATGGATGGAATCATTACAAAGAAGAATTACTCAAAGAGGAGAAAAACAGGAATTTTGATATAATAAAAAAATATCTCTATATATTGACACAGGAATTTCCAAACTCCGATTATTATCTGGAAGCCAAAAGTCTCTTAGCCTATATTTATCAACTGGAAAAAAATACGCATAGCGCGATCCAACAATATGAATATGTCTATCAGACAAGCCATACACAGAATATCTCCAATGTAAATATTCAAACACGCGACCGAATAAAAAATCAACTTTATGATATAGAGACCGAAAAGAATAGAGCAATTCAAACCAACCAGAAGATGGAGTATCTACAGGCAAATGATAGATATCTTAGTTTACAAGATAGTCTGATGATCCTCAGCTATGCAGAATTAAGTCCGAACAGTATTGCTCTCCAGAGAGAAATCCAGCGCATTCAAACTCAAATCGAACAGTTAGATCATCTACGCACACTGGCCGTTGAAAGAAACAGTCCTGACATGATTGACCGGATCGATGACTTGAGAGAAAATCTCACAAGTGAATTGGAGGATGCGCGAGCATTGGAATCATATTCTATATTGGGTATCAACTATTATGATGAACATCCCCACGCACGCAAAGAGAGCTTGACGGAGGATCAGAATAAGAAAATTAAGGAAATGCGTGCGGAAACTGAAAAGCAACAACAGGAGCTGGGAAACAAAATTAAAGATATTGATGCCAAGAAGGAAAGGGCAAGAAGATCGAAGAATTATAAGGAACTGGTATTATTGGATATCCAACGTGATCGGTATAGTGAACTTTTAAGAAAATATGATTTTATGCATACAGTTGCTTATGATATGGAAGTGGCAGAATCTGAGATTCAACTTCAAAAGTGGAGCAATTATGGCGCCTTCGGAATCGCCAATGTTAATTTTTCTGTGCGTCAGGATAATAAAGATAAAATTGGCTATTATAGTCAACAGATTGATACGATAAACCGTATTCTCAATAATCGTAAAACTCTACTTGATTACAAAATTGCTCTGATCGATGGTGAAATAAATTTTATGACACGGAAAGTGCGTAGGCAAGAACGTTTAAGAGAAAGGGCAGAACTGGATCGTAAATTCGAAGAATCATACTTTGATACACATACCAGTGAACTTCAGGAAACAGGAACATCACCTCCTGACTTTAATCAGGAAGAAGAAACACCCATCGAAGAGGACGAATAGGTCATTTAATACTATTTATTTTGCTTGTATAAAGTAAAATTGGAATTGAATATGTTTAAAAAAGACTTAAACTCATATATACTTTTTATTCTGGTATTTTCGGTTTTTTTATTTACCTTTGTCGTTTTCCCGGGATTAATGTATGCCCAGGACAGAGAAGAACGTCAACTGAAGGTATTAGGAGATACTTTGTTTCAATCGATGAGTATTGAAGAACTCAAGAATATTCAATCTGAGTACGAAAAACGGATTGATAGAATTACGAAGGAAGAAGGCAAAATCCGTGACCGGGGATTAGAGGTAACAGAGGAATTCCTGAAACGTGAAGGTGGTAATATCAAGGATCAGGATAAAATATTAATCAGACTGGCTGAATATTACTATGATCAGGCAGAGGAACAATATTTTGCTGAGAATGAAGATTTCGATCTCGTATATGCAAAATATGTGGAGCAACTGGATCAATATTATGAGGGGCAATTAGAAACTGAACCGACAGAACCGCCGCAGCCGAAATATGATTATTCAAAAGTGATTGAGGTATATGATAAGATTTTGAAAGAGTATCCCAATAGTGATTTTGCTGATGACGCTTTATATACAAAATCTTATTTATTACAACAAATGGATCAGGGTGTAGAATCACGCAGGATATATCAGGAAGTGATTGATCGATATCCTGAAAGTCATTTTGCTGCTGATTCATATATGAGGCTTGCGGAATATTACTTTGATCCCAGAGAGGATAAGGATACTGAGCAAACAATCGTTGAATTACACCGGGCGATCAGATTATACAAAAAGGTCCTTCAATATCGTGATTCAAAAAGGTATGATGAAGCTTTATACAAACTGGGTTGGAGTTATTATCGTTTGTCCGCTACGGATCCCGGTTACTACTCCGATGCGATTATTTATTTCCTGGCAGTGGTAGATGATATTACCCGTGCTGAAAAGCTTGATCCAAAAAATAAGGCCTCCAATCCGAATGTAAAAGATGAAGCCATACAATATATTGGTATAAGTTTCTCAGATGACGAAACCTATGCCTATGCCGGAGTCAATAATGCACGTCGATTTATAGAAGATATTGGCGGACGTGAGTATGGGGTGGAAATAATGAGATCTCTGGGGCAGACATACCAGACTACAGAGCGGAACAATGAAGCAATTGATGCTTATACAGCACTTCTGGATATGTATCCTCTGTATAAAGAAGCTCCTCTGATTAAACAAAATGTATCGGAAACGTATTATAATCTTGGTGATGATTCTGCAGCATACCGTACACGGGATGAACTGTTCAGATATTATAATCCTAAATCGGAATGGTATGCTAATCTGGAAGCTTCGGATTCTCCCGACAGGTTAACTTATTTACAGGAAGGGCATAAACTGACAGAAAGAGCCCTGCAAACAAATATAACCCTTGATTTCCTTAAGGCTCAGGAACTTGATGAAACAAATCAATCTTCCCTAACTATGTATAAGAGGGTTACTAAACAATGTGAGGATTATCTGGAAGTATTTCCGACAGATACTAATGCTTATAGCGTGAATTGGAATTATGCCCAAATATTAGATTTAAAATTGAACCGTTTTGAAGAAGCTTATGAACAATATATCCATGTAAGTAACGATTATTTGGAAACCGATTATCAGCAAGATGCTGCTAACAACGCGATATTTGTTGCGGATACGCTGGCCAAAATTATGTTTCAAGGTGAGACCGATACAGCTCTGGCGGGAGTAGAAATTTCATCTGTCGCTGATGAAGAAGCCCTGAGACCGGAAATCCTGACCAATGAAGAAAAAAGGTTGATTGAGGCATATGATAATTACATCCGTCTTTTTCCGGATGATGAAAGTACACCAAAGTATCTGGCAAATGCTGGCGCCATTTACTTTAATCATAAACAATTCGCTGAGGCTCGCGTTTACTTTAAGACTCTGGTTAATAGATTCCCGGGAGCAAAAGAAAAGACTCTGGCCTATCGTTCTATCATGGATTCCTATTTTTATCTGGGGCAATTCGAGGATAGTGAATTTATCGCGAAACGAATTTTACAATCTGAAAATCTTCCCGATGAGGAAAGAATATTTGCCCAAAAACGATTGGCCGCTTCCATATTCAACCATGCAAAATTATTTGAGGATCAGGGTCAGTTTATGGATGCTGCTAATGAGTTCAGGCGTGTATTTATAGAATCTCCGGAAGATACGGTTTACGCTGAAGCAGGTTTGTTTAATAGTGGACGAAATTACGACAAAATAAAGGAATGGGAAGAGGCACTTGCTACTTATATACTTCTCGCCGATCAATTTCCTGCATCAAAATATGCCATCTCTTCATTGAAAAATGCAGCAGAAGATAACAAAGAACTGAAAAGGTTCTCCGATGCAGCTGGAATTTACGAGCGTATATACAGTCGCCAGATCAGTATTCCTGAAGAGGCGGAAGTCGCTTTATATAATGCCGCATATTATTATAAAGAAGGTGAAGACTGGCAAAATGCAATCAGGCTCAACAACAAGTATATAGCTACTTATCCGGATAACCCGCTTTCCACAGATTTTTATTTTGCAACGGCCGGTTTTTATTTAAAACTTGACAACCTGACCGATGCTAACAGAATCTATGCAGAATTCGCTACAAAATATCCTGATGATCCTCGTGGTGTCCAGGCATTTTACGAACGAGGTGCATACTATCAGGATGGTGGTCAGTTGAATTTAGCTAAAGTGGAATATCAAAAGGCTATTGATAAGAGTGAATCCCTTAACAGAAAAGGATTAGATCCCAACAGATATTATACCGGTGAATCGCTCAATAAGATGGTGGATATGCTATACTCCGAATATAATTATATCGAGATCAAGCAGCCGGCCAGCAATATTGAAAGACAACAGGCAAGGATGCGGAACCTGATTAAAGAAATTTCGGCCAACGATTTGAAAATAATTGCTAATGGATCTATAAGAAGTTTTGAAGCTGCCTATAGAAATGCTGAAGTATACGAAATTTTTGCCGACAAGTATGTAAGTCAAGAAAGAACTCCAAATCTGAATGCCGATCAAAGGTTTATCGAAGATAAGCAGATAAGGGATGCTTCAGCTGGATTGTATGACAAAGCGGTCGATGAATATATAAAGGCGATGGAAAATATACCGATAATTGCTGAAAAACTGGATGTGGACTTATTTGCTATAGATACGATGGTCACAGAAGTAGATATTTCTGATACTACTTTTGATGATACAACCGGAATGGTTGCTCGTGCCGAAGTCGTTGATTCGACAAAGGAAATTGGTTTGAAGTGGTATAATAAAGCGACAAATAAGATATCTTTTCTCTATTATAAAGAGGCAGATATTACCAAGATGAATATTTCGGAAGCTCTTAAAACGCAGAATCCACAGACCGATCCTTATTTATCGATCTTATTTCAGGCACAACTAATCACAAAATTAATTAATCCGGCAGTAGAACAGACTATCGGAGCACACCAGAAAAATATTGACGAAGCAAAAATATTAGGTTTAAGTAATAAATATGTTGAAGAATCAAAACGACAAATTTTGCTTACATCAAATGTATCTCCTCAGGAGGTTGAAAAGCTGGCATTCCTCGCTCTAAGAGACTATTCACAGCAGATGAGGGAATACAGGCGTCTGGTGGAATTAGAATATGGAACGCTTAATAGGCAGGGTAAAGATTACATGGCGATTAAGGATGATGTCCAGCAATTGATAGATATTTCCAAAAACTTGGCAATAGGCGCGATAGATAACTTCAAAAATACTCTCGATTGGGCAAGAGATCATAGAATTGAAAATGACCTTGTTCGTACAACTGAAATTCGCATGCTTCGCATTGCGGTTGAACTGACTGATCTCTATGATGCTTACTATGATAGTGCAGTGGTAAAACGGGATTATTACCAGGTACGATTTGATTCAACAGAAAATTATAATTATGATGATGGTTTTCTCTTTTATCAGGATCAGACATTTAGTTTTAAGGAGTACGGACAGGAAATACTTGACCATGCTTTTCAGTTAAAGGAAGAGTATGAAATTTCAAATTTATGGGGTAATAAGGTAGTAGCTAAATTGATCGCTATCGATCCTGCAACATACGCAGGTGCAGTAGAAAGAGAAAAAGTAGTAATTGAAAGTGATGAATCCTGGCTGGTATCTAAAACATACACTCCAGGATATAACGAAGAAGATTTTGATGACTCAGAATGGAAGAATGCCGGAATAGTTACTTCTGCCTATAACCAGTTTATTGATCTTGGAGTTGATCCGAAACCAATGTGGTACCCTAAAAAGCAGGTTGTTGTTGATACTTCTCAGATTTCTCCATTTGACACAACATTTGGAATGATCGATTCTCTGGCTGTCTCTGATACAACGATACAGGAAATGGCTCCTCTGACGGAGACTGATGTTTCAACATTTGATGAAACAGTTACAGATTCACTGATGGGTGATACAGTTCAGGTATATTTCAGAAAGAAGATTACTCTCCATGGTACTCCTGTCGATGGGTATTTTTATATTACTGCGGACAATGATTTTAACTTTTTCTTAAATGAAGAATATATCACCGATGATGAAGATGATAATTTTGCAATTATTGATACAGTTGATTTCGGATATATGTCTTACTCAGTAAAACAAGGTACAAACATCCTCTCTATTCGTGCAATCGATACGGACAATTCACAACGGGGTGTTAAACTTTATGGATATTTTGAACTGATTCCTCTGGATATTATCGCTGCGGTTGAACAAAGTAGTCAGGTAGCAACCCTGGATGTTGATCCGGTAATTTTAAGGCGGATCAATACGCTTAATAAAAACCGTATAACGGTGAGGTAAGGAAATAATGAATTCGATCATTAAATTGTTTATCTTTCTGCTCCTGGTCGTACCAGTTATAGTGGCTCATGCACAGCCCACTCAAACTGATGACCAGATATATGAATTTTTTACTGTTGAAGAGAAACCGGTTGTCTCAAGAGATGCGCAGCCCATTTATCCACAAAGTGCAATAAATGCAGGCATAGAAGGTACCGTTGTTGTGACGATCGTTGTGGACGAAAATGGCAATGTGACTAATGCTGAAATTTTTAGTTCGGTTCCGCAACTTGATAACGCTGCTCTACGGGCTGCGAGAAGTAAAGTATTTTCACCGGGATTGATTAATGGTTCACCTGTAAAAACGAGAATAAATATTCCGATTAATTTTAATCTTCCGGATGTTTCAACAGGTCCTGACGTTTCAACCGGAGATACGGGAGATTTCGTAGATCTGACCTTGGAAGCTGTAAGGATAACGATTGAACCTGAAAGACCACGGGTAAATATTATTGCAGACAGAATTAAACCGGAATTTGACATGATGAATCTTGAAAGATCATATCTACCGGAGCTCACAGGCAAGGGTGAGAAAATTGTTGTTGTTGATCCGAAAGCACGGATAAGAGATGATCTGATTGAAATTAAAAAGATTATAAACAGAAGTAGATGAAACATCAATTAGGAGGAAATTATGGAAGCCTTTTTAGCTGGATTTGGTAGATCATTCTCACCGGGCGATCCCGCGTTCATATTCATGTATGTCATTAGCCTTTTTGCCGCAGCAGCATTGGCTATCGCGATCGAAAGATTTTACTATATCATGATTCGGTCTAATATAAATGCCGATAAATTTATGGCTGAGATCCGGAAACTGGTTGCTGGCGGAAATATGGATCGTGCAATCGCATTATGTGACAGGGGAAAACAAAAGGCATTGCCGTTCGTGGTATTAAGAGGTCTGAAACGAGCCATTGAAAGCGAAGCTCTCGACTTTAGAGCTATTCAAAATGCTGTAGACGAAGGAACTCTTGAAGTTATTCCAAAACTTCAGGAGCGTACGAATTATCTCTCGATGTTCGCGAATGTTGCAACCCTCACCGGACTGATGGGTACAATTTTCGGTCTGATCATCGCATTTGATGCGGTTGGTGGGGAAGGTATACCTGAAGCTGATAAAACACGATACCTTGCTGCAGGCATTTCTGCTGCTATGAATACGACTATCTATGGACTGATGGTTGCTATTCCCAGTCTGATTGCTTATACATTTTTGACCAATCGGACAACCAAAATTATTGATGAGATGGACGAACATCTGGTTAAATTAATTAACCTAATAACCGGAAATCGTTAATAAATTAAATTGAGGATCAATCATGGCATATAAACCCTCAATGAGGCGCAGTCGTGTAACCGCTGATCTTGAATTAAATATCACGCCTGTTATGAATCTGATGGTTGTGCTAATTCCTCTCCTGCTTCTCGGCGTAGAGATGGTAAAACTTTCGATTGTGGAAATTGATCTGCCACCTGCTTCAGCTGGTGCAGGTGATGCAGCGAATGAGAAAAATCCGGAGAAAGAAAAAGAGAAAAAACTCGGATTGAAAATTGCGATTACATCCGATGGAATTAGCTTAGCGACCGCCTCGGCAGTAATGTCGGGTGAGCAGGGAGAAGGTCCCACCATACCGATTCAGGCTGACGGCGAGCAGAATCTTGATTTGTTAAAGGACAAACTTGTTGAGATTAAGAAGGCGATTGCAGACAAGGGATTTAAAGACAAGAATACGGCGATTATCACTGCTGGAAAAAATATTGAATATCAGGTTATAATAAATATCCTTGATACAATTCAGAGTTACGAAGACGACAAAGGTGATATTCAGCCCTTATTCCCACAAGTAAATTTCGGACAGGTTGTTATTTAAGGAGAGGTCTTAAAATGGCTTTTACACCCTCAAAGTCAAAAAAACATAATACACAACTACAAGGTACCCTGAATATGAATTCTATGATGGATATGATGACCATTATCCTTCTGTTTCTTCTGAAATCATATTCAACAACGGGTGCCCTGGCTACCCAGAGTGAAAGTCTTAAATTGCCGGAATCAGTACGGACAATAAAACCTAAGAAAGAATTAAATGTTTCCATAGCCAGGGATGTAATTCTGGTAAATGAGCAACCGGTTATGCGGACGGCGGATGTCCCACCAAATGAGATTATTATACCTCAATTGGAATCAAAATTGCGGGAATATGCACGAATGCAAAAAGATCTGGAAATCGAAGTTGGCAAGGAATTCACTCATGAAGTTATAATTCAGGGAGACGTATCCATCACATATGAACTGTTATTCAGGGTGATGTATACCTGCGGTCAATCGGAATTTAATAAAATGCGCTTGTTGACTGTCACCCGCACGTCAATTGAATAAAACATATGTATTATTTATGAGTATTAATCGAAAAGAATGAAGGATTAATATGAAAGAAGATAATAAAGACAGCAAGGCACCAAAGGCTGCACCAAAGCCTGCAGCTTCCGGAGGGGGTGCTGCTGCTTTTCGTTTAACCGGCTTCCCTAAAGAGTTTGAACGCAATATCTGGGAGGACATGGATAAGCGATATATGCTTATTATGTTGTTTTCCTGGGTATTTATATATGGTATTGCGATCATTTTAGGTGCAATAGACTATGACGAGGCAGCCCTTGCTGCAAAGGCACGACAGAACTATCTGGATAAATTTTATCAAGCCGAAATTGTACCTGATATTGTTGATACAGAAGAAGATACTGGAGAAGGTTTTAGTGATGAAGGGGAAGAGGAGGAAGATGAACGAGCTGAACGTGATCGCGGTAGAACGGCGGAAACCCGTGGACCCTCAGCACGAGAGATTGCGCAGCAAAGACGAGCTGCTGCCGCTGCCAGAGGTGCTGCACGCCGGCAGATGGAACAGCAAATCGCCGGAACGGGTGTGCTAGGTTTGCTGTCGGCTGCAGGCGGAGGTGGTACCGGAGACGCGGTCGTGGATGTTTTGGGTGATGTAGGCGCAGGTACCGGCGATCTGAGCGATGTACTTTCCGGTGTTGGTGGACTGGCCACAGCGACCTCATCCGGGCAACGATCACGCCTGGGAAGTCGAGGTGGCGGTCGAGTAAGCGGTAGCGCCGATGTTAATGAACTATTATCCGGAATCGGTGGAGCTGGTTCAGCAAATATAGGTAGAAAAGGTTCGATCAAAATGGCTTTGGATGCTGCTCGTGTGAGTGGAAAAGGATCAAAAGCAGCTAATAGAGGTAGTGACGAACTATCCAGAGTTATTAATAGTCATAATGATGCTATTGAATATTGTTACAAAAAAGAGTCAAAGCTAAATCCAAATCTAAAAGGTGATATACAAGTTGAGTTTACCATAGGCTACAATGGACGGGTAAAAGCTGTTCGTATTGTCAGATCGTCCATGCGGAGTAAAAATGTCGAAAGCTGCATGAGTGGTCGTATCAGAGGATGGCGCTTTAAACCCATCGATAAGAGCGAAGGAGATGTAAAAGTAAGACAGAAATATATATTTGGATAAAAAAACCACCAATGTATGAAAAAAAAGCCACTTATAAGTGGCTTTTTTTTTATCTTATGGTGATAATTAAAAGTTTTTAAGAGAGATTTGATAAATGAAATATCGAACACACAATTGTGGTGAGCTTAGATCTGAGCATAAAGGACAGGTTGTACAATTATCCGGATGGGTAAAAAACTGGCGGAATCATGGAGGTTTGTTATTTATAGATCTTCGTGATCGATATGGTATAACACAGATAGTATTTAATCCACAGCAGGGCAAAACGCTCTATGAAAAAGCAATGACGTTAAGATCTGAATATGTCATATCAGTTCAGGGCAAGGTGAATTTGAGACCTGAAGGTATGGTTAATAAAGATATGAGCACAGGTGAAATAGAGATTACAGCCGAAAAATTGAATATTCTCAATGTTGCACAAACGCCTCCTTTTGAAATTATGGACGAAATAGATGTGCACGAAGAATTAAAGTTAAAATATCGGTATTTGGATCTTAGAAGAACTGCAAATAAAAATAATATTCTACTTCGGAGTCAGCTATATAAAATTGTTCGCGATTTTTTTCATCAAAATGACTTTGCTGAAATTGAAACACCTTTCCTGATGAAAAGTACGCCTGAAGGTGCCCGAGACTTTCTAGTACCAAGTCGAAATTATAAAGGGAAATTTTACGCATTACCTCAATCTCCTCAAATTTATAAACAGATCCTTATGATAGCTGGGTTTGACCGGTACTTTCAAATTGTAAAGTGTTTTCGTGATGAAGACCTGCGAAAAGATCGTCAACCGGAATTCACACAGATTGATATTGAGATGTCATTTGTAGATGAATCGGATGTTATGGATGTTTCGGAAAATCTGGTTAAAAAAATATATAAAGAAATAAAAGGTAAGGAATTAAAATCTGAATTTCCAAGAATGTCATATCAGGAAGCACAGTCTAAATATGGTAGTGATAAGCCGGATCTCAGATTTGATTTGAGTATCACAGTTCTGACCGATGTGTTTAATGAAACGCAGTTTAATGCCTTTTCCAGTGTTATTGATGATAAAGGAATTATCGCTGGTTTATGTGTTGAAGGTGCTGACCGGTTCTCGCGCAAACAGATCGATAAGGTAACCGACTTTGTAAAAAATCATGGAGCCAAAGGACTGGTATGGTTAAAACATCAGGAGGATACACTCGAAGGTCCAATAGTTAAGTTTTTATCCGATAGAGAGAAAAATGAGGTCATTCAAAAAACAAAATCAAAAAATAATGACATCATTTTTATAGTTGCCGGCAAAGAAGAGGAGACCTTCTCTATTTTGGGAGAGTTACGATTATATCTCGGTGAATATCTTGATCTGCTAGATAAGACGAAAGATAGTTTTTTGTGGATCATTGATTTTCCGATGCTTGAGTTTGATCATGAGGAGAACAAGTTTGTTGCCAGGCATCATCCATTCACAAGTCCCATTACGAAAGATATTGATTTACTCGAGAAAGAGCCGACCAAAGTAAAAGCACGTGCATATGATTTAGTAATGAATGGAAACGAAATTGCCGGTGGGAGTATTCGTATCCATCAGGCATCACTGCAACAACGTGTATTTCAGATGTTGGGTATTTCAAAACAGGAAGCAGAAGATAAATTTGGCTTTTTACTGACCGCACTGGAATACGGTGCGCCGCCTCATGGGGGTATCGCTTTTGGTTTTGATCGTCTGGCAATGCTTCTGGCAAATGCAAATTCTCTGCGGGATGTTATTGCTTTTCCAAAAACAACATCTGCACTTTCTCTTATGGATGGTTCACCTTCACCTGTTTCGGAAAAACAATTGTCTGAGTTGGGACTTCGTCTGGAGTCAAATAAAAATTAAATATGTGAAAAAATTTCACAATAAAACACAAAATATATTTATATTTTACTATTATTGCCGAGTATATATATAAAATATTTAAATATTTTATAGGTCGATATCAGTAATATTCAAATCTTTCGGACTTATTATCAAAAACCGGGATTAATTTCTAAAAAAATAAAAAATCGGCATAAATCTTGCATCTAAATTATAGGGTTTTGCTCGTATTTTTATTTTCTATAAATATTATTAAAAATTGACTTTATGGAAAAAATGTAATATTATTCTACTTGACAAATATTTGTATATTTATTATGTTAATCTCAATTCTATCTTAACCCATGATAAAAACTTTTTAGGAGGCTTGGAGTATGAAACTGTTACTAAATTCACTTAAGGTGTTCTTGGCTATTGGTCTGCTTGCCGGACTTTTTGCCAGCTGTGCCAGCCATCCCGATGAAGACCAAATTAAAGCTCTTGAGGAAACAAAAGCAGCTACTTTATCGGCGGAACAGGCATTAGCCCAAAAGAAACAGGATAGTAGTGATCTTGAAGCGAAGCTTGAGGCAAAAAAAGCGGAGCTAGAAAAAGTGAAGAAGGAGAAAGAACTCGTTCTTCAACGTTTAGAACAGAAAAAATCAGAAATGTAATTAGCTTAGCTTTATAATTAGGAGGCATAAAATATGAAAGTCATGAAATTATTTCTTTATCTTATCTTAGCGCTGGCCCTCAGCTCCGTTTCATTCGCTCAATCTTATAATTATGAAGAAATGGAAATGGATGAATATAATGCCTTGCTGCAGGAATGGCAGGCCAGACTTGATGCAGCGAATCAAGGAATTGCTGGTGAAGATACAAAAATTGCTGATGTAACCAAACAGACTGAAGATGTACAAGCTCAAATTGATACGCTCTGGGGTGAAATTTATACCGCTCTGGGATCTTCAAAAGCTGAAGATGAAGCGTATAAAAAAGAAATTCAAGCGCTACGTTCAGATGTTAGCGCACTTCTTGGAATGAGCCCTGATGAGATCTACAGAAGAAAAGGTGAAATACAGGGATTTAAGGATCGCGTGGCGGAGTTCAGAACAAATAATCTGGCCCTCTTATCAGATAATATGGCTGCTCTTGATAACATTGAGAGTATGATCATGCAGGCAGAAGAAAAAGCAAAACCAGTACAACCAGATACTTATTCGGTTGTACGTGGGGATTTTCTGTGGAGAATCGCCGGAATGAACGACATATACGGTGATCCATATGCATGGAGCAGAATTTATACCTCCAATAGAGATCAGATAAAAGATCCTGATTTGATCTTTCCCGCGCAGATTTTCCAAATTCCAAGAGATGTTGGTCCTAATGAGCATCTTGTTATAAAAGGTGAATTCCTTTCCAAGATTTCAGGATACTCGAATGTTTACGGCAGCCCTTTCAAATGGCAAAAGCTGTATGAGGCAAACAAAGAAGTTGTAACCGATCCTAATATAATTTATCCTTATCAGGTATTGTCTATTCCACGCAACTAATATTTTGTATGCAATAGACATAAACATAATAGGTTCTAATAAAAAAGCTCTTAATCGTTCAGATTAAGGGCTTTTTTTATTAAAAATTATAAAACGGAGAATTTATTTGTCAGAGGAGTTTGAAAGAGAATTTCTTATTAAGGATACAGATTCACTTATCTTTTTTGGAGCCAACGATCGGAACCTCAAGATAATAGAGAAGCATTTTTCCGTCTTTATGTTTGGACGTGGAGATAAGATCACAGTTAGTGGTAAGGCAAAAGAAGTTGGTCAGGTTATTGAGCTCCTCAGCGAGTTAATTTTTATTATAAATAAAAATAAACGATTAACCAGAACGGATCTTCTTACAGCGATACAAATCATTAAGGGAGAATCGCAGGAAGAAAAGGATGTTCCCAAAGCAAAGGACGAATTAAATTCTGTCGTATTATTCACAGATGCAGGGTATGTAAAACCCACTACACCCGGCCAAATAGAATATATGCAATCTACAAAAGATAATGATATCGTCTTCTGTATCGGTCCGGCCGGGACTGGCAAAACATACCTGGCCGTTGCCCTTGCCATCGCCTATCTGAATAAGAAAATCGTTAACAAAATTATTCTTGCCCGACCAGCTGTGGAGGCCGGTGAAAGCTTGGGTTATCTACCCGGGGATTACAGGGAAAAGATTGATCCATATCTTCGTCCTCTTTATGACGCCCTGACTGAAATGCTTCCGCGTGACCGCCTGCGTAAACTTATGGATCAAGAGGTGATAGAAGTTGTACCAATGGCCTTTATGCGCGGACGCACCTTAAACGATGCATTTGTTCTATTGGATGAAGCACAAAATTGCACATTCCTTCAAATGAAAATGTTTTTAACACGGTTAGGATTTAATTCCAAATCAATAATAAACGGAGATATCACCCAGATTGATTTACCGGATAAAATATTATCCGGTCTCGTCAGTGTCCAAAATATTCTACAGGGTATTGAGGGGATTAAGTTTGTTTACCTGGGAGCAGAAGATGTAGTACGACACCGTCTGGTTAAGGAAATAATTCATGCCTATGCCCAACGCAATGATAACGATTCGTAACTAACATATTCTACACTTAGTTCACTGCTTGAATTAAAAATGAAAAATATTTACATTAACTAGATTATTCTTTTAACAGGGGAAATCTTATGAAATCTCTCAGAGAGGTGGTTATTGTTGGTGCCGTCAGAACACCAATTGGCTCCTTTATGGGTAGTTTAAGCTCACTTCCTGCCACGAAATTGGGAAGTATTGTCATCGATGAGGCTCTCAACCGTGCTGGAATTGAAAAATCGGTTGTTGATGAAGTGATAATGGGAAATGTATTAGTTGCAGGCGAAGGACAGGCCCCGGCCAGACAGGCCGCTCTGGGTGCTAATTTACCTGAATCGATAGAGTGTTTAACGATAAACAAAGTGTGCGGTTCAGGACTGAAATCAGTAATGCTGGCCTCCCAATCAATCATGGTTGGTGATGCGGATGTCGTTGTTGCCGGCGGTATGGAAAGTATGAGTAATGTGCCATACTATCTTTTTAAGGCCAGGAATGGTTTTCGTATGGGCCATCAGAAGTTAGTAGATGGTATGATATTTGACGGACTGTGGGATGTGTACAATGATTTTCACATGGGGAATGCAGCAGAATTATGTGCCCGTGAATGCAATATTTCCAGACATGATCAGGATGAGTTCAGTATTATGAGCTATCAACGAGCGTTGGATGCTCAAAAAGCAGAGAAATTTAAAGATGAAATAGTAGCGGTGTCCATTCCGCAACGAAAAGGGGATCCTCTTATAATTGATACAGATGAGGAACCGACAAAAGTTAGCTTTGATAAGATTCCCACTTTAAAGCCTGTATTCGATAAGGAAGGTACTGTTACGGCAGCTAATGCTTCTTCGATCAATGATGGTGCAGCTGCGGTTGTTCTTATCGCTGAAGAGAAAGCAAAAGAATTGGGCCTCAAGCCAATGGCAAAAATCGGAGCACAAGCTTCAACTGCTAAAAAACCGGAATGGTTTACCACAGCACCGGCTGATGCTGTACAGAAATGCCTGAAAAAAGCTGATCTGAATACCTCAGATATAGATCTTTACGAAATAAACGAAGCGTTTGCGGTGGTTGCTTTAGCTGTAAATGAAATTTTAGATCTCAATGTAAACAATGTGAATGTAAACGGAGGAGCTGTTGCACTAGGTCATCCAATTGGGGCAAGCGGTACAAGAATATTGGTAACATTATTGTATGAAATGAAAAAAAGAGCCGCAAATCGTGGATTAGCAGGCCTCTGTATAGGTGGGGGAGAAGCATCTGCATTGATAGTTGAAATGTGAAATAAGGGAGATGTCATGGATGAAAATAAGATTTCGATTATTGGAAGTGGAACTATGGGTAATGGGATTGCCCATGTATTTGCTGTTCGTGGCTATAAT
The DNA here is from genome assembly GCA_023132435.1 of Calditrichia bacterium. Taxonomy (GTDB): domain Bacteria; phylum Calditrichota; class Calditrichia; order JAJRVZ01; family JAJRVZ01; genus JAGLYF01. The sequence goes on from JAGLYF010000239.1 coordinate 27,534, forward strand.
ATAACTCTTATCGATGTAAGTGACGAAATTCTCGAAAATGCCCTTGGCACCATCAAAAAGAATATGGAGCGTCAGGTTAAAAAGGAAATAATTTCTCAGTCAGATATGGAAAAAGCTTTTTCAGAAATTAAGATCTCGACAGATCTTGAAAAAGCCGCTGACAGTTTTCTGGTGATAGAAGCAGTCACAGAGGTTAGTGTTCTAAAGAAAGAATTATTTCAGAAATTAGATAATATTTGTGACACGGATACAATTTTAGCAACCAATACATCTTCTATCTCTATTACTGAATTAGCTGCGGTAACACAAAGAATGAGTCAGGTTGTCGGCATGCATTTTATGAATCCGGTTCCGGTTATGAAACTTATTGAAGTTATCAGAGGATTATCAACTTCTGATGAAACTTACCAAAAAATTCACGATGTTTCACTAAAACTCGGAAAAACACCTGTTGAAGTTAATGATTATCCTGGCTTTATTTCTAACAGGATATTGATGCCAATGATAAATGAGGCAATTTATTGTCTGATGGAAGGTGTGGCAAACCGGGAAGCGATTGATACAGTCATGAAACTTGGTATGGCCCATCCTATGGGGCCTTTAACATTGGCTGATTTTATTGGACTGGATGTTTGTTTATCAATAATGAATGTACTATATGATGGTCTGGGAGATTCGAAGTATAGACCGTGTCCTTTATTAAAAAAGCTGGTCGCAGCAGGTCATCTCGGCAGAAAATCCGGAAAAGGATTCTACGAATATTGATCATATGGGCAAACGAAAAATTAAAAGAACTGAAGAACGAGAATTTGCCTTTAAGATGCTGTATGCTTGTGAGTTTAATCAAGATCCTTTTAATATACAAATCGAGCGTTTGGATATGGCATCTCAGGAAAAGGCTACGCCATATGTAAGGCGGATAATATCGATTTATGAAACCTCAAAGGAAGAGTTTGATAAGTTAATAAAGGATAAACTCGAAAATTGGGATTTAAAAAGAGTCGCTATCATTGACAAGGTTATCCTGAGAATGGCGATAACAGAAATTTTTCACTTTGAGGATATTCCGCCTGAAGTATCCATTAATGAAGCAATAGAGTTAGCAAAAAAGTATAGTACGGCAGGAAGTGGTAAATTTATTAACGGTCTTCTTGATGCGATTTACAGAAAATATAAACAAAAAAAGAGCTCGAAGATAAAGAAAGAGGGAATATCTGCTGATTAAAAAAAGTATTTAACCTCAGACTATACTAATATTACAGTTCGAATTCGGGAAAGTATATTATGCCTGTTGCAATTATATCAGATATTCATGGTAATCTTGAAGCACTAAAAGAAGCACTGACTTATATTGATGCCCATGCGATCGAAACTGTCTACTGTTTGGGAGATATCGTCGGATATGGTCCAAACCCCAATGAATGCGTAGAAATAATAGCGGAGACATGTGCTCAGGTAGTAATTGGGAATCATGATCATGCCGCCATTGGCTTGACAAGTACAGAGTATTTTAATGACTTTGCAAAGATTTCTACACACTGGACGACTAATAATCTGACTGAAGAAAATAAAGATTTTTTACATGGCCTGGATTTTACATTTGCTACGGACAAATTTTTGGCTGTTCATTCTACTCCATCTGCTCCGACGATGTGGCATTACATCCTTTCAGAGGTGGATGCTCAGCATGAATTTAAATATTTTGATGAAAAAATTTGCTTCATAGGTCATTCACATTTTCCAATTATTTTCAATAATCGGGCAGGATTCACCCGTGCGCCTGAGGTTAAACTGGAGGCTGATGATAAATATGTTGTAAATGTGGGAAGTGTGGGACAACCAAGAGATGGAAACCCAAGGACCTGTTTTTGCGTTTATGATGAGGAAGAAGATAGCGTTCAATTTGTTAGACTGAATTACGATGTCAATAAAACGCGAGAAAAAATTATTAAAGCAGGGTTGCCAATTTTTCTTGCTGATCGTTTAACGAAAGGATATTAACCGAGGTTTATTTAATGTTAGCATCAATAATTACAAAAATATTTGGTAGTAAACCCGATCGGGATTTGAAAAAAATAAAACCCATGGTGGGTATAATAAATGAATATTTTGAGGAATATCAATCGCTCTCAGAAGAATCTTTAAAAGCTAAAACTGATGAATTTAAGCAAAGGCTCCAGGATGGAGAGACTACTGACGATATTTTACCTGAGGCTTTTGCTGTTGTCAAGGAGGCTTGCCGAAGGCATATAGGGAAAAGCTGGAACGTTGTTGGCCATCCTCTTGAATGGGATATGGTACCCTATGACGTGCAGTTGATTGGTGGAATTGTATTACACCAGAGTAAGATTGCTGAAATGGCTACCGGTGAAGGTAAAACGCTGGTCGCTGTACTGCCCACTTATTTAAATGCTTTGGAAGGTAAGGGCGTTCATATCGTTACCGTCAACGACTATCTCGCTCAGCGCGATACTGAATGGATGGGTGAAATACACAAATACCTGGGTCTAACGGTAGGAATTATTTTAAATGAGATGACACCAGATCAACGGCGTGAAGCCTATAACTGTGATATCACCTATGGAACAAATAATGAATTTGGCTTTGATTATCTGCGTGATAATATGGCAGGCTCAGTGGATGATATCGTCCAGATCAGAGGGCATAACTATGGCATTATAGACGAGGTCGATAATATCCTTGTTGACGAAGCAAGAACTCCTCTGATAATTTCCGGTCCGGTAAGTGTTTCTACTCATCGATATAACGAGATGAAACCACTCGTTGAGAGACTGGTTTCTAAGCAATATAAACTGGTTACTAAACTCATCAGCGAAGGGGAATCTCTGCTTTTAGAAGGTAAAGAAATGGAAGCTGGTGAAAAATTTCTGGTTTCGGAAAAAGGAGGTCCCAAACATAAACGTCTTCTGAAAGTTTACCAGGAACCCAGCAATAAAAAACTGGTCAGAGATGTAGAAAATATTTTTCTACGCGATAAGGGACAGAATAAAGCATCTGAAGAGAAATATTATGGTGAATTATACTATACGATAGACGAAAAAAATCATATTATCGATCTGACCGAAAAGGGAAGAGATGAAATAGCTCCTAACGATCCGGAAATGTTTCTCATCCCCGATATGGGGGAAGGAATTGCAAAGATTGAAAGTGATTCTTCTTTGTCACCGGAAGAAAAAATAGAGAAAAAAGCAGATTTACATCAGACTTTTTCCGAAAGAAGCGAGCGATTACAGAATATATCACAGCTCCTGCGGGCATTTTCACTATATGAGAAGGATGTTGAATATGTAGTAACCGATGGTAAGGTGCTGATAGTTGATGAGTTTACCGGCCGTCTCATGCACGGTCGAAGATACAGTGATGGATTACATCAGGCGATCGAGGCAAAAGAGAATGTAAAAATTGAGCGGGAAACTCAAACCCTGGCTACAGTAACTCTACAAAATTATTTCCGCATGTATGATAAATTAGCCGGGATGACAGGAACTGCCGAAACAGAGGCCGGTGAATTTTGGGAAATCTATAAGTTGGATGTATTGGTAATCCCGACAAATGAAGCTATACGCCGAATAGATTATAATGACCTGATCTACCGGACCAAGCGCGAAAAATATAGTGCTGTTATAGATGAAATTGAGAGGATGTATAAAAATGGACGGCCGGTTCTTGTTGGTACGATATCTGTTGAAGTTTCTGAAACATTGGGCAGAATGTTGAAAAGAAGGGGGATAAAGCATAATGTGCTTAATGCCAAATATCATCAACAAGAGGCTGAAATCGTTAAATTTGCCGGTCAACCAGGAGCGGTCACAATAGCCACAAATATGGCTGGACGTGGGACTGACATTAAATTAGCCAGACAAATTGTAAAGTGTTCAGAGGGTTGCTATCTAATAAGACCAGAAGCGACTCCTCCTGATGAAATAGATATAAAGCAATGTGAAGCGAACGTTCCCTGTGGGCTTCATATTATCGGAACAGAACGTCATGAGGCCAGAAGAATTGATCGCCAGTTACGCGGTCGTTCAGGCCGTCAGGGAGATCCAGGATCATCCCGATTCTTTTTATGTCTTGAAGATGACCTCATGCGTCTATTTGGATCAGACCGAATTGCAAATGTTATGAATCGAATGGGTGCAGAAGAAGGAGAGGTTATTGTCCATCCTTTGATAACCAAGTCAATTGAAAAAGCGCAAAAAAGAGTTGAAGCACAGAATTTCGCCATAAGAAAGCGGCTGCTCGAATATGATAATGTAATGAATCAACAACGTGAAGTGATCTATCATCGCCGGACTGTTGCCCTGAAGGGTGAAGATCCAAAGCAGGATGTTTTAGATACTCTTGATGAATTCGTAGAAAATCGTGTAAAGGAATTTATTCAACAAAAATCACATCCGGAAGACTGGGAGATAGATGGATTGCTTGAATCGATTAGTTCTGTTATACCTTTAGATATTGTAAGTATCAAAAATAAAGTTTATTCTTTGGATCGTGATGAATTAATAGAACTAATCAAGTCGATGGCTCTTGAAATATATGATTTGAAGGAGCATCGGATTGGTTCTGAAAGAATGCGTGTTTTTGAAAGGTTTCTTGTTCTCAGGATTATTGATGATGAGTGGAAAGATCACCTCTATGAAATGGATATGCTTAAAGAAGGTATCCATCTCAGAGCATATGGTCAAAAAGATCCTCTTATGGAGTATAAACGAGAAGCCTACCACATGTTTGAAAGTCTTATTGACAGAATAAATGAAAAGACATTAAATATTCTATGGAAATTTCAGGTTCAGGAAGAACCGCAAACAGCTCGTCGTAATTTCCCGACACAGCGCATGCGAACTGTCCATGAAAATGCCATGAATCTTGGATTTGCCGGCGCGGAAGAATCAGATATTCAGAAGGCATCGCGGGAACGTTCTGAGAAACTACAACCGGTAAAAGTGGAACAAAAGGTGGGTAGAAATGAACCCTGTCCATGTGGTAGTGGCAAAAAGTATAAAAAGTGTTGTGGTGCAGTCTAAAATCGTTTAATATTTTTCAAGCTCGTTATTAACCACATTTAGCATTATTGCCTTCTCGCGCATTGGTAAGAATGCGCTCTTAAATCCTGCTACAATAATCGATTTTAGATCATTTATATTCAGATTGGCATATTCTGCTGCGAGGCTTAATTCTCTTGTAATGGTTGTATTAGAAATCATCCGATTATCTGTATTGATTGTTATTCTTAATCCAAAATCATAATAAAATTTTAAGGGATGTTTTTCATAAGAAGGAGCAACCTTGGTTTGTATATTGCTCGTAAGACATATCTCCATGGGAATACGATGATCATTAACATAATTAAGTAAATCGCCGTCCTCTAATAAGCGTGTACCATGGCCTATTCTGTGCGCTCCACAATAATGCAAGGCCTGGTGGATACTTTCCGGTCCATAGGCTTCGCCTGCATGGGCAGTCGTATTAATATTGTTATTCAGAATACGATAAAAAGCTTCACGATGATGTTTCGCCGGATAACTTTCTTCAGTACCGGCCAGGTCAAATCCAACAACACCACGGTTTTTATATGCAACCGCTAGATCAGCCAGAGTAATTGAAGATTCAGGAGAGATATTCCTCATTCCACATACGATAACACCCGTCTTAATTTCATATTTTTTTTCTGCTTTTCGTAATCCAGAAAGAACGGCATCAATAATTATTGGTAATTTCATGCCTTTTTTGGTATGTAGTATTGGCGAATACCTAACTTCCATATACCAAATATTTTCAGCAGCAGCATCTTCAGCCAGTTCGTAAGCAACACGATAAAGAGCTTCTTCCTCTTGCAATACCGATAGAACGATATCGAAAGGACGTAAATAATCCACGAGATTTTTACATTTTAGACCAGGAACAAGTATTTTTTTTAAATCCTTGTCATTGGAGGCCGGTAGTTTTACATTTTGTTTCTTTGCCAATTCGATGAGCGTGGCCATTCGGACAGAACCATCAAGATGGACATGAAGGTCTGTTTTGGGCATTGCCTTAATTATTTTTTTGTCAATTTCCATTAATCATTTATCTCAGAAATCTGAAGAATCTTCATCGATTGTCTGAAGCGAATCTAAAATTGAAGGCTCTTCAGCGTCATCATCAGGAAGTTCGATTTCCCCTGGTTTATCCTCTGCTACCGGGGTTAATGTCGCCGGCACAGTTTCAGCAGGGGGCGGGGGAGGGGTTTCATCTTCAATTGTGACAGGTTCCTCTGTCCCTGGTATTGCGGTAGTGGTGGTTGCAGTCGGCAAAGGCAGTTCATCGGTATTTGTTGGATCTGCTAATTTTGTTCTTGCTAATGTACTGTATGGTGATTCCGGATAGGTGGTGATTAGCTCCTGGTAAGCTTTACTGGCAACTTCAATATCATTAAGTTTGGCATGCATCAACCCCATTCTATAGAGAGCATTGGCTTTTGTGCCTCGATCATCACTATTAGGGTAAAACACAGCTTTTTTATAATAATCGGCAGCGTTAGTGAAATCGAGAGAGTCTATTGTTACCGTTCCGGGATTCCATTTAGCAGAATTCTCGTAAAACTCTCCGATTTGCATATAGATTGATGGTACCTTTTCCGGAATAATATTCTCTTTCAAAACACGGAGTAAAAGATCAAATTGATCTTCATACTTTTCCTGAGCACCCAGCGTTTTCGTAATTAGTAACTGGGCATCAATATGAAGATCAGACGTGGGAAAATAATCCAACATGAGTTGCGCTAATTTTATTGAGTCATCATATTTTCCATTTTCGTATGCGATCTCACCTTTTTGGAGTAATGTTTCAGGGGTTTCCTCGTCAAGTACAATCTCATCCTTACTACCACCACATCCTATAAATGCAATGATTAGTATCATGTAAAGGAAAATCTTTAAATAACAGTTCATTATTATATCCTCCTGGAGGAATTTAATGTATAAAATTCTGAACTTCCTGATTTGAATTCAGAATAATTTCATTTATATCGTAGGCAGACAATGTCCGATCCTGCATTACCCACTTCCCATCAATCATCAAATGATTTACACCTGAAGAATTTGTAGAATATACGACTTTAGAGTATATATTTTCAAAAGGAATTGAACGAATATCATTTAATTTACAAAATACAAGATCTGCCTTTTTTCCTATTTCAATGCTGCCAATCTGATCTTCAAGACCAAGCGCCTTTGCTCCTTCAATTGTCGCCATTCTAAAAACAGTCTCTGAACTCATCACAGTAGGCCCGTTTTTTGGTTTTTGTATGAGTGCCGCCAGTCTCATTTCATTGAAAATATCCATGTTATTGTTGCAAGGAGCCCCATCCGCGCCTAATGATATTGAAATGCCTCTTTCCAGATATTCGGGAATGGGAGCAATACCAGAACCCAATTTTAAATTTGCACTGGGACAATGAAGGACCTTTATACTGTTTTGTTCCAATATATCCTTTTCTTTGTCATCAAGCCATATACAATGTGCAAGACATACCTCAGGCCCGACAATTCCTAATTTTTCGAATACGTTGATATTTCTTGCGCCAAATGTTTGTTCAACCAATCGTGTTTCTTCTATATTCTCTGCGGCGTGAGAATGAAAATGGACGCCATATTCTTTAGACAAACGGTATGTTTGAGATAATAATTCCTGAGTACAGGATAAGACAAATCTTGGGGCAAAAGCATATTTTATGCGCCCCTCCGCGCTATCATGCCACTTCTCCAGTAATTTAAGGCTTCCATCAATAGATTCCGTGGTTGTTTCTTGAAGACTATCAGGAATATCACCCCAATCCATCATGGTCTTTCCGCAAATTGCCCGTATCCCGCTATGTTCGATTTCCTCGAAAACAGTCTGCATATGGTTTACTGTACCCATGTCCATGATAGTAGAGGTGCCTCCGAGAAGCAATTCCGCGATACCTAATTGCGCGCTTGTTCTCAATGAATTTTCAGTGTGCTGACCCTCCAACGGCCATATCTTTTTTTTTAACCAGTCCAATAGACTCAAATCGTCCGCCAGATTACGAAATAAAGCCTGGCTAAGATGAACATGGGTTTGAACAAATCCGGGTGTGATAAAATAATCGCTGGCATCAAAGGTAGTGGCATGGGGATCATTGAGATCCGTTCCAATATCCGCAATTCTCGAATCCTTTACCAGTATATCACCCGGAAAGACATCAGATGACTCATTAACGGTGACAATTAGTCCTTTCTTTATCAAGATTGGTGTGGAAGGCATTATCGGCTCTAATTTAATATAATTGATTTATATAAACCTGATGCTTGAAATTTAATCGCAATAAAAATAAAGAGTTAAATATTATTAATCGGATTATTTATGTAAAAGTTTAAACAGATTTTAATTTTTCTTGCCTAAAATACAAAAAAACAAGAGAATAGCAAATAAAAATCAGTCAAAATTATCTGTAAATTTTATCATATATTTCATAAATTACATAATTATCTAATTTTATGATTATCGAGGAGTCCGGAATGTTTCCTGAAATTCGAAATTTTGAGTCAATTTTCTATAAAATTTATGGTAAAAAAAAGTCTGTCATCAAAAAGCAGATTGAGCGCTATAATAATTTATTAGGAGGATTCAGTCAACGATTTAGTGGATCAGATATTCATATCTTTAGCACACCGGGGAGGACAGAAATTGGCGGAAATCACACAGATCACAACCTTGGTCGGGTGTTGGCAGCAAGCGTAAATCTTGACTCTGTTGCTGCAGTTGCGCTCAATGATTCGAATTCTGTGAATCTATATTCTGAAGGGTATGATCAACCTTTTGTTGTGGATTTGGGGAATCTGGAGACCAATTCAGCGGAAATGGGTACAACTTCTGCACTTATACGGGGAATCGCTGCTCGTTTTAAAGAATTAAACCACAATTTTGGGGGATTTGATGCCTATTGTATAAGTGATATTCTACCTGGATCCGGATTAAGTTCCTCAGCTTCTATCGAAGTCCTGATCGGTACCATATTTAATTTCATGTTTAATCAGGGGCAGATTTCCCCTCAAAACATAGCGATAATTGGTCAGTATGCTGAAAACGAATATTTTGGTAAACCCTGTGGTTTGATGGATCAGATGGCTTGTGCTGTCGGTGGAATTGTCAGTATTGATTTTGAGGATCCCTTAACTCCGCAGGTGACGAAAGTAAATTTCGATTTCAATGCTCATAATTATAATTTGTTGGTGGTCGATACGGGGGGGAGTCATGCTGATTTAACGGATGAATACGCGATTATACCAGAAGAAATGAAATCTGTGGCAAAATTATTCGATCTGGAATATTGCCGGGAGTTGTCTTCTGATATATTTTTCTCCAAAATAAAGGAACTACGCATAAAAGTTGGTGATCGGGCCATTCTAAGGGTATTACACTTTTTGGGAGATAATGACAGAGTTGTACATCAGGTAAATGCTCTTGAAAAAGGTGATTTTCAGCAATTTCTTTCTCTTGTAAATGAATCTGGTAATTCCTCTTTTAAATGGCTTCAGAATGTCCATTCAGAAAAAAATACCCGGGAGCAGGGTGTCTCATTGGCTCTGGCTCTGACGGAAAAATATATTTCTGAAATAAAAGAAGGAGCTACCCGCATTCACGGAGGTGGTTTTGCCGGTACAATTCAGGCTTTTTTACCAGGCGATGCTGTTACCGGTTATGTTAAATTAATTGAGAATGTTTTTGGCCAGGGAAAAGTACTTGTCCTGAATATTCGACCACATGGTACAATGTATTTGAACCAGTTTTATGAATAAAGAACGATTATATTGAAAAAGAGTATAAAGTAACCGCCCGATTCCTTGACAGAAATTTCACAATTAAGTATATTGCATTTCTATTATTAAATCTTGTGGTAAAAAATATAGAAAAAGGAGAGTATGATGAGTATCCGCGTTGCAATAAATGGTTTTGGAAGAATTGGACGCTTAGTATTTAAGGCAGCTCAGTATGATAAAGAAGTTGAAATTATTGCTATAAATGATCTGACCGATGCACATACTTTGGCTCATTTGTTAAAATATGATTCAGTCCACGGCAGATACCCGGAAAAAGTAGTCTTTGAAGGTGAAAACCTGATTGCAGGTGACCGGAAAGTTAAAGTTATTGCTGAAAAAGATCCGTCCAAGTTGCCCTGGAATGATATTGGTGTTGATATAGTCGTTGAGGCTACCGGTGTATTCAGAAAAAGGGAACAGCTGGAAAATCACATTAATCAGGGTGCAAATAAAGTCGTATTGACTGTCCCGGCGAAAGATGAGATTGACAATACAATCGTTCTTGGTGTAAATAATGCTGAATTAAAAGCTACAGATAAAATTGTTTCAAATGCTTCGTGTACCACCAATTGTCTGGCCCCGGTTGTCAAAGTGTTGCATGATAATTTCGGCCTCGTTAGAGGCTTTATGACAACAATTCATGGGTACACAAATGATCAACGTCTTCTAGACCTGCCGCATAGTGATTTACGTCGTGCCAGGGCAGCCGCTATCAGTATGATCCCGACCACCACTGGCGCCGCCCGTGCCGTTGGGAAAGTGATTCCTGAACTTAATGGTAAACTTGATGGTGTGGCGATCAGGGTTCCGGTAAGTGATGGCTCGATTATAGATTTAGTAGCGGAAGTAGGAAAAGACGTCTCGGCAGACGATATTAATGCCGCAATGAAGAAAGCGGCTGATGGCGAGATGAAAGGTGTACTTGAATATTGCGAGGATCCTATTGTGTCAATCGATGTTGTTGGTAATCCTCATTCCAGCGTTTTTGACAGTCTGTCTACCGGTGTAATGGACGGTAATTTTGTAAAAGTTTTTTCCTGGTACGATAATGAATGGGGTTATTCCTGCCGTACTCTTGATCTGGCCAAATTAATGGCTAAAATTTAATATTAATATATAGATAATATGTTCAGGAGGACTGTTAGGGGGTAGTCCTCTTTTTTTATGGAGGAGATGATGGCAAAGAAAACGATCGATGATGTTGATTTAAAGAACAAAAAAGTGCTGATGCGGTGCGACTTTAACGTTCCTTTAGATGAAAATGGTAATATAACCGATGATAGAAGAATTACTGCCTCTCTTCCATCGATAAAAAAAGTGTTGAATGAGGGAAGTGCTCTAATATTATGCTCCCATTTAGGCCGGCCAAAAGGACAGAAAAAGCCTGAAATGAGCCTGAACCCGGTTGCCAACAAACTCTCTGAGTTACTTAATCTAGATATAAGACTTACTGAAGATGCAATAGGAAATCAGGCCGCGGAATTGAAGAAGAATTTACAGCCGGGAGAAGCTCTTTTGCTGGAAAATCTGAGATTCCATGAGGGTGAAACAAAAAATGATCCCGAATTTGCCAGGGAGTTAGCAGAAGGTTGTGACTTATATGTCAATGATGCATTCGGAACTGCACACCGGGCACATGCCTCGACGGAGGGCGTAACCCATTATATCGATCCATCTGTGGCCGGATATTTAATCGAGAAGGAAATTGAATATCTTGACAGTGCGATAAACAATCCGAAACGCCCCTTGGTAGCAATTCTGGGAGGAGCAAAGATCTCCGGTAAAATTGATGTTATAAAAAACCTGTTTGATAAAGTCGATTCCCTGATTATTGGTGGAGGGATGGTCTTTACATTTTTTAAAGCCAAAGGCCTGGAGATTGGAACCTCTCTTCTGGAAGAAGACCGGATTGATATGGCCAAAGAATTACTTGAAGAAGCAGAAAGCAGGGGAATTCCAATGCTCCTTCCCGATGATGTCGTTATTGCTGACGCTTTTAATAATAATGCTTCCCGCAAGACGGTTTCTGTTGAAGAAATACCCTCAGACTGGATGGGTCTCGATATAGGGCCGGTAACAATCGAAAAATTTAATACTGCTATAAAAAAGTCTGATACGATTATCTGGAACGGGCCGATGGGCGTATTTGAGATGGATAATTTTTCTGTGGGTACACAAAAAATTGCAGAAACACTGGCTGAGGCATCAGTCAGCGGTGCAACCACAATTGTTGGAGGAGGAGATTCTGCAGCAGCTATTTCAAAATTTGGCCTGGAAGATAAAATCTCTCATATATCCACAGGTGGTGGTGCTTCATTAGAGTTTCTTGAGGGTAAAAAACTGCCGGGGATTGAGGCGTTAACTGATAAATAAATGGATCAAAAATGCAAATCGTAGGGGCACGGTGCACCGTGCCCCTACATATCATAAATTAGAATAACCAGGAGAATTATTGAGATGCGAAAATTTGTAATAGCCGGTAATTGGAAAATGTATAAAACCAATGCTGAAGCCGAACAATTAACTGAAGCGATAAAAGGTAAAACGACATCGATAGAGAAAACACAAATTATTATTTGTCCCCCTGCGACGGCTTTGGAAACTGTCTCTTCGATCGTCAAGGACTGTGAAATTGCTGTAGGCGCCCAGAATATGTATTGGGAAAGCCAGGGAGCATTTACCGGGGAAATCTCCAGTGAAATGATCAAATCCACCGGTGCTACCTATGTGATCATTGGACATTCGGAGAGAAGACAGTATTTTTACGATACTGATGAAACTGTAAATAAAAAGACATTATACGCTCTGCAAACTAATTTAAATCCGATTATTTGTATCGGAGAAAGTCTTGAGCAAAGAGAAGAAGGAATAACTAAAGATATTCTCAATGATCAATTAGAAGGTGCTTTAAAGAGTATCTCTGCCGAACAAATGATCCGGCTAATTATAGCTTATGAACCGATCTGGGCGATTGGAACCGGGAAAACCGCTACGCCTGAACAGGCCCAGGATGTACATGCGTTTATCAGGACGAAATTACAGTCACTATTTAATGCGGCAACCAGCAACTCAGTGATCTTGCAATACGGGGGAAGCGTAAAACCGACGAATGCTTACGACCTGCTAAAACAAAATGATATAGATGGTGCCCTGGTCGGTGGTGCCTGTTTAGAAGCTGAATCCTTTTCAGAAATCATAAAAGCAGCGGAGAGTCTTTCCTAAAAGGCAAAAAATATTGATATAACGTTTATTCATCGTTAAATTTATAAGCTTTAAATAATGGAGATATAAATGTATACGTTTTTGTTAATATTGTTCGTGTTAGTATGTTTTGCACTGGTGGTTGTAATTCTCCTTCAGGCGGGTAAAGGTCAGGGATTAGCAGGTACATTCGGTGGTCCCGGGGCTGGCGCTGTTTTTGGTGGAAGGGGAGCTGCAACATTTTTGAGTAAGTCAACAGGTATCCTGGCTACTATTTATCTTGCACTCTGCTTGCTTATCGGGTATGTATACAAATCCCAGAACGAAGTGCAAAGAGATAGTTTGATACAGCAGGAGGTACAACAGGAAGCCCCGGTCTCGGCAGTGCCTTTGGCGCCGATTGGAACAACACCCACTGACACAACACAATAATAAGCTGGAGTGGTGGAACCTGGTAGACACGCTATCTTGAGGGGGTAGTGCCCACGCGGGTGTGCGGGTTCAAGTCCCGCCTCCAGCACTAATAAAAACAAGGGTTTACAGCAACTGTAAATCCTTTTTTTATGCCTAAGAACCTACCGTATTTTGTGTCCTTTGTGTCCATAAATGTGTCCATACCCATTTTTAATGAAAATCTTGTGAAAATCGGAACTAAGTAGCGTTTGAAAAGTGTAATGACTGGCTTAAGGAATACAAAATTCCCTTCAGAAATTCCCCTCACTTTCCTTATTCCGGTATTACTTTATCAAGATATTTTTAATATTCAAACCCATTGAATACGGGAGGTTTTATGGCTTGCTTGGAAAAGCGAAATAAAAATTTATATCGACTTCGCTGGATTGAAAATGGTGAGCGGAAACAAAAAACATTTACGGCGGACAGCTATAAAGATGCTCTGGATAGTAAGCATCAGAAAGAAGAAGAATTGCTGAGAATGAAAAGCAGCAATTTGCGATTGACAGAGATTTGGCATTTATATAAGCAAGCCCGACCAAGAAGAAATAATGAGAAACACGAAGAAGCATTTATTAAAAGAGCAATTGAATTCTTCTCGGATTGTTTTTTATATGAAATCACGGAAAAATCCATTAACGAATATAAAATATGGTTACTGAAACAGACCAATAAAAATTACAAAAAGAAAAAGGTGTTACTGTCTTCAACATATGCCAATGCCTGCCTAAAGAAATTGCAGGCGCTTTGGAATTTTGGCAGACAGCAAAGATTAATAAATCGTGAGAACGATATATTTCTTGAATTTAAATTTCCGCCAGAGAACAAAAGGGAATTTGTTTTATCTCCACGAGAATTTAACCATCTATATGAAACAACAAAAAATGAAAATCCTCTATATGCTGAATTTATGAAGCTGCTTATCCAAACGGGATGGAGAAGGGGAGAATTAGCGAAATTGCAATGGAAAGATATTTATGATAAACACATTGTTCTGCGCAGCACAAAAGGTAAAGGGCAGGATGATTATTATCCATATTTCAGCTTTGTCAAAAGCACATTACAAAGGATATTTAAATTACAGAAGCGACATTCAAAATATATTTGGGCTGATGAAAAGGGCAGGCGTTTAGCCCAAGTAACAATAACCCGAATGGTTTCAAGATATATGAAAAAAGCAGGCTTTCCTGAAGGAGCAGCACACACTCTGAGGCATTCGTTTGCCACCAATGCACAGGCAAACGGATTAACCATATACGAAGCCAATTTGCTTTTACGGCAAAGCTCAATAAGAATGACCGAAAGATATACTCACCTAATTCCTGACCAAATTGATGAACGAAAGGTTGATTTCTTGAGGCGAGAAGAACCGACTTATGATATTAACAATGAAAAATATATGCCATATCCTTTTGCACCAAATATATTCCAGTCGGTAGAATAAAAATAACATTTATGTTATACCCCCTACTTTAGATCAATAATTTCATCAAGAATATTTGAAATTTGATCCAAATTTTCGGCAAATCCCCGGTCTGTCTCAACCTTATAAATGGAAAAAACCAAAACGAATATTTGTAAATTCAATGTCTGATATGTTCCACGATGATATTCCTGATGATTTTATTCAGCAGGTATTTGCCACAATGAATGAAACACCCCAGCATAATTACCAAATACTGACCAAACGGTCGCAAAACATGTTAAACCTTTCCAAAGACCTGCTATGGACGGACAACATATGGATGGGCGTCACGGTCGAAAATGCAAATTATGTTGACTGTATCGACCACCTTCGCCAGACAAATGCCAACATTAAATTCATTTGTTTTGAACCATTATTGGGCCCAATTAATAATTTAGATTTATCAGACATAGATTGGGCAATACTTGGCGGTGAATCCGGAATAAACGCACGACCAATGGAGAAAGAATGGGCTATTGATATAAAAAATCAAAGTGTTGGTAATAGAATACCGTTCTTTTTCAAGCAATGGGGCGGAAGAGACCGCCAGAAAGGCGGCCGAATAATGGAAGGCAGGACATGGGATGAGTATCCCCACGATTACAAAGCAGAAAAAATAAACGAATTCTTTTGAAAATGATGTCGATTTTTATATTTCCAGCTATTTATAAGTGTGTCATACATTAAATCTAAACCTTAAAACACCATTTTAAAACCAGAACATTTAAAATATTTTTATCAAAATACAGCAAAGGATTGGGGCAACCATTGACTTGTTTCATGGCAATAGCCGACGGCCTTTTTATCCTAATCCTTTCAGCCGTCGGCTATTTGTTTGAACGGAGAAATGCAATGCAGCTTTATTTACCGGAAACGATTGACCTGACAAGAATTGACGACAAGAAGGCTTTCTTCTGCGATTATATTTATACTTACAGCTTCAGTCATAAAGAACAGCTGGCCGCAAAAAATAATAAAAATGGAATGTCTGGGGATATGATTGATGGATATAATTTGGGTGATTATAATTTTAAATTTTCTAATTATAGTTGTTCTAATTTAAATTTTTATAATAGCTCTTATTCTAATGTGGTTCATTCAGATCCAGTCCCCATTTATAGCCAGTATATGCGTTCTATTATTTCTGTTCACGATTACGGACGTGTTAAAACCGAGCTTATAAACGATGGTATAATAACCTGCGATTGGTCATATAGCAATTTTGATGGTAATAAGAAAACCATGAGCTATTCATTGGTCGAACCACATTGCTATGCTTCCCCTACCATATATGAAATTCAAGGTAAACGTTTCATAGATAAATTGCATAGCATTAATCAATACTGGAGAAATAATTTGTCACCTCTGGAGAAAGCATTAGAAGCCAAATTATATGAAATTGAATTTGACGAAAAGGCTGCACACCAATTTTTACAGACAGAAGAATATGAAACCCCGGCAGCCCGAATAGCCCGTGAAAATACAATAAACATTATGTCCACGAAGAACCAGCTAAAATATAATTTAAGGCGAAGCCAAAAAGTGGGTCGGATTTTCACACCCGTGACCAGTTCTCCCAAAGACATGCGACAATTTTTTCAATATGATGAACCATTGGTTGAAGTTGATATTTCTTGCGCCCTGCCTTTGCTGTTTAACAAATATTTGCTGAATGAAAACGCACCTGATGTTCAATTATACAGATGGCTAACGAGCGACGAAGGTGAAATTGATTTGTATGAATACTTAGGAACAGAAGTATGGCAAGAAGAATTTCCAATATGGAATGATGAAGTAAGAGACCATATAAAGATTTTAACGATGGTAATATTCTTCGGAAAACAAAATACCATTCGGGATCTACGGAGGAAATTTGAGCAGGAATTTCCAACGGTTAGCCGAGTGATGAAAGAATTAAAAAAGAAAAATTATAAAATATTAGCGGAGGTATTAATGAAAGAAGAAAGTAATTTAATAATTGATGAAGTAAGTAAAGAAATACTTGAGGTCGAACCATATCGGCTATTATTAACAATTCACGACGCAATGATTGTACCTGAATCGTTTAGTGATGATGTGAAAAGGCGAATAATTAAAGCTGTTGAAAGACGGATAAATTTGACACCGAAGGTGAAAAATAAACGAATCAATTAATGCTCAGTAATTACATGAGGTTAAAAAAATATAAAGGATTAGGAGAAAATTATGAAACGAGGATTAGTAAGAACAACAAAATTAATTGAGAAATATGCCCCAGAAAGGCATTACAATTTTAATACCTACGACCAATATACAAACATTCAGGTTTGCAGCTCAAATGCCCTTCCAGAACACAAAAAGGTAAGTCCCATGAAATTGGGGCCCATTATTACCGGTGACCCTGATTTTCCGGAATGCAAAATAATGGAAAATTATTGGCAGTGGATGAAGGTACATAAATGTGAGGTGATATCATTACCACCGAAGAACAAAAACCTCACAAAATTCTTTAATTATCCCGATTTTGATGATTCCCCCAATGAGGAATATTTCCAGAATCGGAAAAAATGGTTTACCACAACAAAGGCTGATTTAGATAGAATGCGAGAAGATAAAAAGAACCGACAAAATTTTATGTACTGCTGGTATGATGGCCAGAAGATTTATGATTATGTAACATGCCGAAAAGCATTTTACTGCCTTGTATATGCTCAATATGTTCAGGATGAAGCAGCATATCAATTAATAAAGCAGCGGTTGGATAGTGGTGAAAATTTATGTTTGACAGGCTGGGACGCTTTTGAATGGTCAGAAGAAGCCGACCCTAATTGCGTGGAAATAAAGGAAGTATTAAATGATAAGAATAAAGTATTCGGACATGAAATGGTTCTTGCGTCAATGCTAATGGGGAATCATATTTGAGAATAATTGAAAATACGCCAACGTCCACCCATGTTTTAAAAAGTAATACATTCTTACGATTTACGGCAATTGACCGGCACAGGATTGAACGTGTGCCGATTTTGGCAAAGTCTTGCGGTGAGTTGCAAAGCAAATACCAGCACGAAGTATTGGCTTAGGATGTTGGTAATTTGTGTGTTATTCTGTTTCACGCAACAGTTCTATGCCTTGTTTCGTTAGGTGATAAAAATTGTAATTCAAAATTGTCCCGGAAATGATTCAGATGTATTAATTATTTTCCAAGCGCCATTACGATATACGTATAGCGTTGTATATGTACCAATCATCTTTTCCTCAACTCCCGAATTCAACGTCGCATCCCAATCGAATCTCTGAGTAACAATTACCGTATTTCGGTTAATAACGTCAATATATCGCTCAATTGTCTTTGCCTCAGCTCTTGTGTAAATGACCGTATGTGCTTTGACTGTATCAGAAAAGGCATTCCATGAACGTGCAATAAAGCCATTAGCGGCAAATGTATATTCCTCACTATTCAGGTAGTAGCCTAAGTATCGATCATATTCTTGATTATTCCATGATTCAAATAGCTCGTTTGATAATCTTTCAATTTCTTGCCTGATTGCACTTTTTTCGGTTTCTGTTAATAATGCTTCATGGTCTTGACATGAGAATAATGTGGACAAAATTGAGAGAACTACACAAATTCTTAATACTATCATTTTTCTCTCCACGTTTATACCTAAATTTTTAGCACCTAACATTAATTCGGCGGACGAAACGCCCTGTTATAATAAGTGTAATTATAACTGAAATTTATGGTACTTCTTGGAAATATAGTATGCGACATAGCACTTTTAGGCGGAAGTAATGCAATATAAAACCGTGTCATTGGATACAGTCCTATAGTAAATGACTATCCAAATCAAAAATATCAAAAAAAACTGTCATGTCAAATAAAAATTTGTCAAAATTAACTGAACGATATATCAAGTAACTATCCCGAATAAGTCGCCCAACATTGAGATACATTGATAATAATATAAAATAATCATCTGAAAGCAAAGAAAATATTTTAGTTTCGAAATATAAAAGCGGTTGAAAAAAGAATTAATTTAACACCGAAGGTGAAGAGTGAAAGGGTAAATTAAAAGATCAACTTATAGCCGGAAGGTTCCGTTAATTTTCTTTATTTTTTTGACGGCGACTACTTCAACTAATGAGTCAAAGAACGAAATACGAAAAAATGTAATTTTATCGTAATAGGATACTATTTTCTCTTGACTTTGAAGGACATGTATATGATAGACTATTTATTTATTTGTTCCCAACCTGATGCTAAAATCCAATGTTCAAATTTTAAGTGTTTTCTTATATTAGTATCAACACGTATTAGCAGACCAAAATTATTGTTTTCTTTAATGTATTTAACAATTTTAGGATCAGGTTCCATTAATTTTGGTGTGGAGTGAATTGGTTTAAAACCAATTACATAAATTATTTCATCTGATTTATCTTCTAGAAGTTCAACAAACATCCCAATCTTATCCATGACAATTCCAAAAGCGATGGAGCCAGTAAATCTTTCGAGAATAACATGAAGATGTTCAAAATTGACATTATTTGTATGGTAATAAAATGATTTTAAATAAATATGAATTAACGAATCATCGATAGATTTAATCTTCGAGCTTTCCCAATCAACTGTAAATATAGATTTTATTTTATGGCTTGAGGGGATAACAATATTGTTATCGGTTGAAAATAGAAAATAACCCATTGGATACTTAGTTTTTAAACTGTCATAATCTATTATTATGTTAAGGTGCATTCTTTCTAGCATGAAAAGCATTTTGTTCTGTTGTTCAAGAGTCGCAACTTCAGATTGAAGGCTTATTAAGTTCTCTTGGAGTGAATTAATATATTGATCATTTGAGTATACCACTACGATATTTACTATAACTGCAATGGCGATAACAAACATTAATATTATTCTAGTATTCTTGTATCGTTTTGTTCTTCTATCGGGCCAAAAATGATCTAAAACAAGTGTTAAAAATGCTATAAAACCAAGAAAGATTGGTAAAAGAATACTCATCTTTTCTCCTCAAAAAAAGTCTAACATATAAGCGAGCGAAATGAATTCTTAAATCAAGGTCAACTTCAGTACAATTAGATTAACTTTTCTGCCATCACTTAACAAGTATAATTTATTAATTTTTAATTGATCCGGCGATTTTCTTTAATTTTGAGTGCGACTCAAAGAACAAAACTCAAAAAAATGTAAATTTATCGTGATGGAATATTATTTTCTGTTGAGTTAATAAGGCAAATACATGCTATGTACAATTTTAGATAATATAACCATTTCCAAATATAACTTTAATGCAAACGTACACAGCTTAAAACTTCGTCTTGAGATGTTCTAATATCAAGAATTCTATCTATTTCTACCCCAGAAGAATCGGTTGATAAATTTACTTCAGATTGGGGAGGTAGGGTTTCTATACAGGCATAACATAATAATTCCGCAGTGACATTATCACAACTAGAATTTATGCGTTCGACTAGTATATTTAAATTTTCTCCGTGACCAAACTTGTCACCAGAGATTTTATCAGGATGTAAATCGGAAAGCAATTTTGTGATTTCTGAACAGACAATTTTTGAATCCGTATTAATTATCCCAAGTTGTAGATTATCACAATTTGGTTGGTCGAAATCAGTATCGAAAATCTTTTTACATGTTGAAATATAGCAACAGAGAATGAGTGTAATTATGAGTGTCAATTTTTTATTCTGACTAAACATAAATCCTCCAAATCACAAAGGACTTTCATCATATCATCATGCACCTAACATATAAGTAAATGAGATGAGTCTTTATATCAAAATCAACCGCATTACAATTAGATTAACTTTTCAGATATCATTTCACAAGTAAGTATTTTATAAATTTTCAATTGATCCGCCGATATTCTTTATTTTTGGTGGCGACTAGTTCAACTATTGAGTCAAAGAACAAAATAACGAAAAAATTTATTTTATATCGTAATGGAATACTATTTTCTGTTGAGTTTAAAGGACATGTGTATGTTAGGTAAAGTTGCGGACTTATTGCCGCTTGTGATCATTTTTGGCCTTCAAACTTTGGTTTTATTTTAAATAATATACAACTTTTTATGCTCCCTAAGAAACTTGCTGTTTGTATGATTTATAATGACTTAAAAATAGAAAAAGCCATCCCAGCACCAATAATATCATAACGTGTATCGGGCTAGCAGTTGGCGTTCCTTCAAGGGCTTTCAAGAAAGGTTGGCCAGCTATTCCGCAGATATACCACGCTGCAATCAACATAAACACATAACCAACCAGTTTAAAATCTGCTGCTGTTGCGGACGCATCCTTCAGAGCCATTCGTTCTTTAGCCCATAACCAGAGTATTCCGAGGAAGAGCAGCAAGATCAAGGTTCCACCGATACCGAACAACGGGGGGATATGTCCTAAGGATCCAATTGTCATGCCGATAATAATCGCCAGAAATATTCCTATTCCATATTTCCATACCGTCGATCCTTTTGCGCCTGAATAGAGTAATAATCCAATCCCGGCTACTAACGCCCCCAGTGGAACCCCGAAAGACCATAACAAAGTCCAAGTTCCCATGAATGCCCACATCGTCTGATTAAGCTCATCCATTGTTAAATTTTTGAAAGCCGAACCCACAAAAATCGACCCAATCACCCCCCAGAGAATTGCCCAGATAACGGCTATCCCGAATAGTACCAAGCCAACTTTTTGTTTAGTCATTTTGCTTTCCTCCTTTTATGAAATTAATTATCAACCACGATTGTTATTTTTGTCCTTTTCCTGATAAATAATTTCCGACGGAAAACAGAAAAAGATAATTTTGCCCACCTAACAAATAAGTGAGCCGAATGGATACATACATCATTCCAAATTCCATAACTTCTTATACATCACTAAAACTATTACTCGGATAGGATTTAATTTTATCGTCTTTGTCAAACAGAATATTAATAATAGAAGCAGTTTTATCAGAACCGAAGGCGACGCAAATGATATTATAAAAATATCCTTTAAAATGAAAGTAATTTTGGGAATGTATATGATAAAAATATTATTGCGATTTCTTCGATAGTTAGGTAGCTTCAATTGTACTGTTTCTATATTCTTATTCTGCTATTTAATAACATAAGATAACTGGTCTTTCATAGTAAATCAGGCGATCAGACTATGGTAGGCAAAACCATATCACACTACAAGATCATTGAACGCATCGGCACCGGTGGCATGGGCATCGTCTATAAAGCCCAAGACCTCAAACTTGATCGTTTCGTCGCTCTTAAATTCTTACCACCACAACTGACCACCAGCGAAGAAGAGAAACAACGCTTTATTCATGAAGCCAAAGCAGCATCTTCTTTAGACCACAATAACATCTGCGCTATTCATGAAATAGATGAAACTGAGGAAGGGCAGTTGTTCATCAGCATGGCTTACTATGAAGGCGAAACGTTAGACAAAAAGATTAAAGATAAGCCATTACCGGTTGAAGAGGCAATCGACATCACTATCCAGATAGCACAGGGTCTTACCAAAGCGCATGAGAAAGAGATTGTGCATCGAGATATTAAACCGGCGAACATCATGCTGACGAAGGAAGGTGTAGTCAAGGTTCTTGATTTTGGTTTAGCAAAGCTTTCTACGCAAACAAAGCTGACCAAAGAATCGACCACATTAGGCACTGTTTCTTATATGTCTCCGGAACAGGCGAAAGGCGAGGAAGTTGATTATAGAACAGATATTTGGTCTTTAGCCGTCATCCTCTATGAGATGCTGACCGGGCAACTTCCTTTTAGAGGCGACTATGAATCTGCTGTTATTTATTCCATCCTAAATGATTTGCAGGAGCCAGTCACCGCATTGCGCACTGGTGTGCCGATGGAATTGGAACGCATCGTTAATAAATGTCTTCAAAAGAGCCCGTCAGATCGGTATCAACATATTGATGAATTG
Organism: Calditrichia bacterium; assembly: GCA_023132435.1. Lineage (GTDB taxonomy): Bacteria > Calditrichota > Calditrichia > JAJRVZ01 > JAJRVZ01 > JAGLYF01. The sequence goes on from JAGLYF010000239.1 coordinate 50,436, forward strand.
ATCGTCGATTTGCGAGGTCTGAGAAGAGAATCTGAGTCAACTATTATTCCATCTAAAGAAGAAAAACAAAAGAAGCGTTCTAAATATGTTATCATGTCAGTAGCAGTTTTATCAATTTTAATTCTTATTATCGCTGGATACTTCATTTTGATACAACCGAGTGAAAAAAGTGTATCAGGCTGGGAAAATTCGATTGCTGTTTTGCCTTTTGCCGATCTGAGTCCCAATAAAGATCAGGAATACTTTTGTGATGGTATGACTGAACAGATCATTACAAATCTGAGCAAGATAAATCGGTTAAAAGTAATTGGTCGAACCTCTGTTATGTCATACAAAAACACAGATAAAAAACTGCCTGAGATCGGGAAAGAATTAAATGTTTCACATATCTTGGAAGGAAGTATCAGGAAATATGGCAATAGTATCAGAGTGACAGCACAGTTAATTAACACAGAAGACGGCTCTCACATATGGGCGGATGACTTTGATAGGGAATTAGAGCATGTCTTTGAGGTTCAGGACGATATATCTGAAATGATTTCAGGAGTATTGCTACAGAAATTATCCGTCGAAGAAATAGGAGAAGTTAAATCCCAAAAACCGCAGAATATTGAAGCTTGGGAATATTATCTGAAAGGAAAATATTTTCATATAAATAAATTTATAGATGCAACCGGGAGCATGGATGATTTTAATACATCTGAGCTGATGTTAAAAAAGGCTATTGAACTCGATCCAAATTATGCTCCCTCGTATGCAGCTCTGGCTGATCTTTATAACTCATATTACAATATTGAGGCACAAAATGAAGATGAGAAGAAAAAATATCTTGATTTACAAGAGAAATATATCGAGACAGCGTATAATTTAGATCCCAATTCAGCTGATGTATACTCGATTATGGGATATGTTCATGAGGCAAAAGGTGAACTAAAAAAAGCTTATGAAAGCTTCAAAAAAGCGATTTTGATCCAACCCAATTGGTGGGAACCCCATTATTCCTTGGCCGACTTCTATAATAGTCGAGGCCTTTACCATTTAGCTATTAAATACCGTACCAAAGCCATAGAATTAAATCCTTTATACCCATCATCTTATGTTAGACGCTCTATTTATTTCTCTTATATAGGAGAACTTAATAAAGCCGAGATAGATTTGCAGAAAGCTTTGGAGATTAATCCAGATCACCGGACGGCTACTGGTTATTATGGATATATATTGATCTTATTGGAAAAATATGATGAGGCAGAGATAATCATAACAAAACGAGAAAAAATTCATCCTAATTCAAGTTCAAATTCACTCCTGAGAGCTTGTTTATCTGCTGCGAAGGGTGAAAGAGTAAAAATGCCTGAGATAAATATTAGTGCTTTTTATAAGTCCAGACTCTATCTTTTATTAAAAATGAGGGAAGAAGTTATACAGTATTTGAATGAGGATTTTGAGATACTAAAAAAATCAGAAGGATCAAGATATTTATGGCTGAAGAATCAACCATTATGCGATTTTCTCCGCTCCGACCCCCGCTTCCAAGAAATATTGGCAACACACAAAGAAATTTATGAAGAGAATTTGGCGAAGTATGGGGATATTGATATATGATTGGTAAAACCATATCACACTACAAAATCACCGAAAAACTTGGTGGCGGAGGCATGGGTATCGTTTACAAAGCCGAAGACACCAAGCTTATCAGAACAGTAGCTTTAAAATTCCTACCGCCAGAACTAACCCGTGATCCTGATTCTAAAAAGCGATTCATCCATGAGGCACAAGCAGCTTCAGCCCTTCAGCACAATAATATTTGTACAATTCATGATGTAGATGAGACTGAAGATGGACAGTCTTTCATTGTTATGGATTTTTATGATGGTGAAACACTGAAGAAAAAAATCGAACGAAAACCGTTAGATATTGATGAATCTATAGAAATTTCTATTCAGGTAGCTCAAGGATTAGACAAAGCTCATAAAAAAGATATAGTACACCGTGATATAAAGCCTGCTAATATTATGATTACCGAAGAGGGTACACCAAAGATAGTAGATTTTGGTTTAGCCAAACTGACAAGTTTTACACGGTTGACTAAAGAAGGTGTTTCTGTCGGTACTGTTGCTTACATGTCTCCTGAACAGACGAAAAGTGAAGAAGTCGACTCACGAAGTGATATCTGGTCATTGGGCATCGTTCTTTACGAAATGATCACAGGTCAAATGCCATTCAGAGGAGACTACGATCAGGCAGTTGTTTATGCAATAATTAATGAAGAACCTGTACCAGTAACGAGTTTGAGAACTGGTGTGCCGTTGGAACTGGAACGAATCATCAATAAGTGTCTGCAAAAAAGCCCGGCTGAAAGGTATCAACATGTTGATGAATTGATTGTGGATTTACGCCAAATTAAAGGAGAATCAGAATCAAAATCTTCCCAATCAAATAAAGGTATGGATCTTGAATCTCCAAAGAAGAGGGAAAAACTTATTAAGTTTTCTGTCATTCTACTATCTATTGTTGTAATCATGGTGGCTGGATATTTTTTCATTGATAGAATTATTCAGACTGAAGTGCCCGAATTTAAAGCAACTTCTGAAACTCAATGGGAAAATTCTATTGCTGTACTTCCTTTTGCAGATTTAAGTCCAAACAAGGATCAGGAATACTTCTGCGACGGTATGACCGAACAGATTCTTACCAATCTAAGTAAATTGAATAAATTAAAAGTAACTGCTCGTACATCAGTTAATCAATACCGGAATACTGAAAAAACAATACCTGAAATTGGTGATGAGTTGGAAGTAAAAAACATATTGGAAGGCAGTGTATTTAAATATGGCAATAGTGTGAGGATAACGGCTCAATTAGTTAATACAAAGGACGGTTCTCATATCTGGGCGGAGATTTATGATCGGGACTTAGCAAATCTCTTTGCAATACTGGATGATGTTTCAAAATCGATAGCTGGTGTGTTGTTAGAAAAATTATCTGTAAATGAAGTTGAAGAAATTCAGACTAAAAGACCAAGTAATATAGATGCCTATGAATATTACCTTAAGGGTAATTATTTTCATAATAAATTTTTTTGGGGACAATTTAAAAATGAAGATTTTAATACATCGGAAATGATGTATAAAAAAGCCATCACTCTCGATTCAAACTTTGCTCTCTCATATGCAGGTTTGGCTGATCTTTATAATACATATTGGAATTACAGAGCACAGTTTGAAGAAGAAAAACAAAAATATCTTGAGTTACAAGAGAAGTATATAATAATTGCTTTCAGTTTAGATTCGCTTTCAGCTGATGTAAACGTAGTTAAATACTGGATTCATTTTGCAAAAGCTGAAACAGAAAAGGCGTATGAATGCATTAAAAGGGCGCTAAATATTAACTCTAATAATGGTGACTACAATAGAGCATTTGGAAGATTTTTATCTAACATCGGGCTAGCCTACCAATCTATTAATTACTATAATAAAACCATAGAATTAGATCCTTTATCAACAATTGCATATATTTCTCGTGGTCAAGCATATTATCAAATTGGGAAATTTATTGATGCGGCGACAAATTATCAAAAGGCCTTAGAAATTGATACAAAATCTTATTTAGCCCTTGGTAATTATGCAGAATTATTGATTGCCTTAAAAAACTATGAAAAAGCTGAAGAATTGTTGATGAGAATTGATGATGAAACAGTTCCTCTTTGTGGATACTGGATAGCTCTGCTTCATGCAGCAAAGGGTGAGAAAGAAGAAGCTCTTAAAATTTTGAATGATTTAGATATTTGGAAACATTTGATTCCAAGTATTTATATTCTCTTAGGAATGAATGAAGAGGTTTTTAAGACTCTAGATGAGGGGTATGATGAAGCATATGAATGGGATCGTTCTTGGTATCTTCAATTAAAAAATCATCCACTTTATAAGAACCTCCTTACCGACCCCCGCTTCCAAGAAATACTGACAAAACATAAAAAATTATATGAAAAGAATTTGGCGAAGTACGGTGATATTGAAGCATTAATAAATTAATCTATCATTTTCCTATCATTTAATTCCCGCCTACATCAATCTGAATTTCTATGTGAAAACTTTATTCCCCAATTTCCAAATTCACATTAAAAAATTATTTTTTAGATATTTACTTATAGAATGGTGTGTCATTCATAACAACTTTTAAGTTGAATTCAACAAAACAAAAACCCCGATGACACACCGTCGGGGTTTTTTAGTTTATATGAAGGGACAATATTATGAAAACACGAAGCACAAGAAACCAACCGTTTTGTTGGCAGGAAAAAAAAGTTCTGCGGCTATTAAAAGAAAAATTTAAAGGTTCCAAACTGGCCAAATTGAGGAATTTATACTTAACAATTACCCAAATGGATAGTGACTTTAACGGAAAGCATATTAATTGGTATACAAAAAGTCTATCTACCTATTCCGGCTTATCGGTAAAATGGATACCAACCGGATTGAAAGTATTTGAAGAACTTAATATTGTAAAAATTGTCCGGAACAGGGATAAATATGGCCGATTTCAAATAAATGAATTGATTTTCACCCCTGAAAGCGTAGCAAAGTCCAAAACTACCGATGTGCCAAAACCCGCTAGCGGTAAACCGGCTAGCGGAAGAACGGCTAGCGGAAAACTACCATCATCAGAAGATAGTACTAGTAAAGAAGATAGTAATATATTAGAAGATAATACTAATACTAAGGGCGGGAGCATTAGCCTCTCTTCTAAAATATCTTCTGAAGACATAAAGGCAGTCTTTAGTAGCCAAAGAACTACTGAATATGTTCCTGCCAGCATCACAGAATACGAGCAACACCTTGGTCTTGCTGTTAATGGGCCCCCGGGGAATGGTTCATCCGACGCTGATGCGCTGCCTGATGTTGACTATATGAACGATGCTGTCAAATTACATTATCTGCTGAACCGCTCCGACATTGATAATTTTCAGCAATCTAAAATGTATGAATACTATGTCCCACAATTACTTATCCGCCGACCGCATTTGGCTGTCAAATTGCTGGATAAATTCATCAGCCATCCTAAGTCGCAAATTTCACCTGAACAAATTAATGATTTTAATGAGACGGCATATGTACATTTTGAAGCTTCTGAATCTGAAGAACTTCTGCGGCAAAACAATGACCAGCAAAAAGATATTGTTGAAGAAGATATGTCGCCCGTAAAGCCATCACGGAAGCAACTTGAATATGAAAGAATAAAAGAACTTGCCGATGGATTTGAAAAACATTTTCCGGTCACAGCCAAATAAAGAGATTATACATTGTTGAAAAATTATCGCACCGATAAAAATGCAACAAAACGGTAAGACTATAGTTGATGGTGTGATTAGACTATTGCCAAGAGTAAAGCCGATAAGTTTGGTGAATTAAATTTTTAGTCACGAATCGGTTCTGGCCTGTCTTTTGATGGGAAATACAAGAAATTTGAAAATACGCCACTGTCCGCCAATGTTTCAATAAGTAATACATTCTTACAATTTACGGCAATTAAACCGACAGGATTGAAGTGTGTGCCGATTTTGGCAATTTCTTGCGGTGAGTGGCGAAGCAACAACGGCCTCTGGGAAAATAATTGCTGTTATGGGTTGGTTTTGTTTTGTGTTATTTCGTTATGAGTTTTTAGAAGATTCTTTTTCTTCATGAAGTGACTTATAATAAAAAGAATACCTACAACAACGAATGGGAAAGTAATCGTTAGGATGATCCCAAGGCTCATGCCGACAGAATGGTTCATATTATAATTATGCATAAAGATAATTGGGCTCAGTCCAAGACCTATTACTGTAAAGATGATACCACCAATATATTCCCATTTCCATGCAACAATAAGTAAGGCTAGTAAAATAAAAGATGGAATAAGATGCATCAAAAAACCGCCAAGTTGTTGCCAGATGGTTAGCCCGGGTGCAAAAGAATCAGCTGCAAACATACTGATAAAAAGTATTGCAAGAATACAGACAACTCGTGGGAGCCAATGAATTACGCTGATAGACGTTTTCATTATTTTTCCATTTTAATTTTGTCCTACTCGTATGGCTTTTCGGTGTCGCCCCGTTTTTTTAGTGGTTGCTGGTCTCCACATTTTATTTATTGTTGGTGCTTGTGTCTGTCAGTGTACGCTTTGTTGTTTTATAAACTTGCACATAACGTTTCGCGGATATGAGAAGTCCGAGTGAAGCGAGGATTTGGGCGAAAGCCGAAGGCTGTAGCCTCATATCCGCTGTTATATGACCCGAAGGGCAAGGTTGCGAAGCAACCGCAGAGTTCCGAACCCCGCCACATTCTTTGCTATTTTCCAACATTTCAATCTCATCTCCTCATAAATTTATCTTAGAAAAATGATGCGGAAAGCTAAAAATGCGATCACTCCCGGGGTCAAAAGAATTAACGACTTCCATCTATTTATCTTATTTTGTTTATGAATGAATTCTGACACATAAGCAATATCAATAATTAAACATATTGGATGAATAACCATCAAGAATGGCAAATTCCATGTAAAACTCAACAAATCTGCAGGAACAGCTAGTAAGCCTATTGTATTCCAGATGAACATAAAAAATAGAAACACTTTTTTGATATTAACTTCATAAAGTTGTAAAATTTTAGAAGTAGCATAGATTACGACACCGAAAATAAGAAAGTCTATCACATTGACTAAGGCATCATTTATACCATACAAAAAATACTGGTTGTCAGAGATTGGGAGTATTTTGAGAAATACTGATGTTTGTGAGAGGTATAATGATAAAAACACATAAAACGTTACAAAAATGGTCAGCGGAACAATGCCGTATAGTAGCGAGGACTCACTAAGAAAATTATCTATCAACAACCTGGGTTTAGAAAATGCCATTGCCATGTAACTTATATTTCTTCTAAGTGAATAATTTTTCATAGTTCTTCCCAATTCGTTCCCCAAGCATATTTTAGGAGTCTTTCTGTCGAAAATTTCTCATCCATTTTCTATCTCCATAGTATTGCACATATCACAACCCATAAAATTATTATTACCATAATGCTGATGACTTTCTCCGACCATTTCAATCTGCAGATATTAGATATAATACTTGTTGCGGCAAGACTTTCCCACAAAAGTATAATGGTATGTATTGGAATGATGAGTAAGCTAATCCAGCCAACAGTAAATCTCACGAATATATCAACAGGTTGCACAATTACGAAAGGAAGGAAGAAGGTAACTCCGAGTATGTTGAATATTTTAAAAATCGATATATCTTTCTTTATCAATCGCAAATAACTAGATAAAACGAAGGTTATAGAACCCATAACAAAAATACCAAATAATAAAGAGAACTGTGTTTGTAGGAAGGCGTACGTTTCCAAATCAATACCAAATGGCGGAGGTGCAAATGGCTTCCAATTACCATGATAATCACGGAAGGAAAATATAATCGAATAACTAAGCCATCTTATAACGATAAACAACCACCCATATTTGTTTACAATCAAGAGCCCTTTTGGATTTTTGAGAAATGAGTCTGGAGCAAATACAGATTGGTATAGTGCTTTTAACATACTATCTTCCTTGGATAATATACTTGCAACCTTGTTCATAGATTTTTATTTCGTTTATCATAGCAATTTCTCCTTCCAAAACTTAAGTTTTCCATATAATGAAAGGCTTTCCTTTTTAAAAGCAAGGGTTCGGAATTTCAAATAACGTTCAGTATAAGAATAGTAGCCGATTGCG
>JAGLYF010000024.1 GCA_023132435.1 Calditrichia bacterium
CGATGAAATTCGTCCAATTTATCGATCTCATCAAGAAAAATGTTTTTCGCCTGAAATCGTTCACCATTAGCCAAAAGGACGGTGATGCTATGCACATGTTTAAACATGTTACCGTGCAAAATCGTGTGCGGCCCACCACTGTTGTTACCCAGCATACCGCCAATTACACAGACATTACCACTACTGGGATCCGGTCCAAATTTTTTATCATAGGGTTTCAAAAAATCCTGCAGATGATCAAGGATAACACCTACCCCGGTTTTTATCCGCTCATCTGAAATATATTCCATTTTCTGAAAATGATGAGTCAGATCCAGAATAACTGCCCGGCCGACTGCGTTACCGGCGAGGCTGGATCCTGCTCCCCTTGGCAGGATAGGTATATCATAATGGCGACAGATATTTATCGCGGTAAGGATATCCTCTTCATTCTCCGGTATGATCACTGCCAGTGGCGTTATTTCGTAGATACATGCCGCCGTACTATATAGCTGTAATGTAATAGTATCCCAGCGAACTTTATGCTTAAGTTTATGCAAAAGTGCTTGCTGCCATTTTTCAGGATTATTTTGTGAAGATATGTTCATATCACTAAAAGTACTCTTCTTACAAACGTTTATTTTTTACCACAAGCCGGCAAAATTCTAATTGGCGTGATCAACGATTTAATTCCCATTTAGCACAGGCTGTTGCAAATTAAACAATTTTGACGTTTAAAACCCGCAAATTGTCATTCCCGCCCCGCATCAAGTACGGGGTAAACTCCATCGAGAATCCATACCCAAATTTGTCATCCCCGCGTAAGCGGGGATCCATGGATTCCCCCGAGTACTCGGGGGAATGACAAAAGGGGCAGGGATGACATCCCAGATGGATTTTACACTATTGTAGAGACGCGATTAATCGCGTCTTTACTTAAGATATTTTCTATGGATCCTGCTGAAGGAATAATCGTTGAAGGGATTGAGTCGATTAAATCTAAGTGCAGGGATTCAATTTTAAAATGACCATCAGGTTCTTAAATATACTTTTGCTGTTTATTATCATCATGCATACCAATGCAGGGGCCGGTGATAATCTACAATTAAAAAGTCGCGGCCCTTTTCAAATTCGAAACCAGTTTCCTGTCAGTCTGCAATTTCTCTCATTCCATGCTGATAACGCTTTTCCCCTGAACAAAAATGACTTTCAGGTAAGATTAAATTATAGTCACTCAAATACCTTTGCCCAATCTCCAGGAGTATTAAATAATTTCATTGATTCAAATAATCGTCTTGAATTAACAACTGAATCAGTAGAAAATTTAACCGGAACTGATGGAAATCCGGATCGATTTCTAATTGACAGCGGGATCGGCCGGATAAATTTGAATTTTAAATATGGAATATCTGACCGGCTTACTCTTGAATTAGATATACCCTTTATGTCTTATCACGGCGGTTTTCTTGATACACCGATAGAAATGATACACCAATTTGCCGGTTTCCCTTATGCCAGCCGGACAATGCTTAAGACAAACACTTCCCAGATGTTTCTTTCAGGTAATCAGAGGGATCTGTTTTTTAAGGCAGGTGATTTTGGCGGCCCTGGTCTGGGTGATATTGTTCTTATCGCCAAAGGTCAGATATTCAACTCTCATACCCAGGGCTTCGCCCTCGCTTCAAGAGTCGCTATTAAGTTGCCCACCGGAAATTATAAATATCTTCGGGGTAGTGGATCCTTTGATTATGGCATCGATCTGACCGCGACTAAAACCCTGAGAAACAGCTTGATAAGCACAAATTTATCCGGTGTAATTCCGGGCAAGTGGAAAGCTATGCCCCAGGTACATACAAAACCTTCATTATCATGGATCTTAGCCTATGAGTATCTCTGGGGAGAGAGGATATCATTGATCCTTCAAAATCAGGTTCACAGCAGTTATTTGGGAAAAGAAGTCCATCCTGAAATTTCCAAAACCTCTTTTGAATGGACAGCAGGTTTGAAATATGATATTGGAAACCGATTTATACTATCATTCGCGATAACAGAGAACTATATTAATCACAACAATTCAGCAGATTTTGGCTTTCACTTTGGTATATCGCGGGGATTTTAGACAAATTCCCTGTTTGGTGCCAACATTCCTTTTTCATTCATCCAGGCTGGTAATTCAGGCTTCCGGGTAAGTGTTCTTTTACGAAAAGGACTCCAGAGCAATTTAAATATGGTTGAAGCCTTCATATTACGGCCGAATGTTCTTAGTAGTTTAAAAGTTTGGATCGGACGCATAATAATTCGGTGAGCAAACAATAGAAGATATCCTTTCTGCCGGGCCCGGTTTACTACTTCACTTGGAAGAACTGTCGGGTCAATATCTGAACATTTAAACCATTTGTACCAATCACGTTCATCCTCAATGATTCCCCGGTCAACATATTCCTGCCATAGGGGAGTTCCTCGATAAGTACACAGGCGATTAAAGCCGAATGTATCCAATTTGAGCCGGGCGGCAAAGCGAAAACTTTGCAAAATATCTGCTTCGGTTTCATCAGGTGATCCAATCAGAAAGAAACCGTGTGCTGTATCGATCCCATGACGTTTTGCTTCGTTGACGGCATTTTTAATCTGATCTAAGGATTGATTCTTCTTCAGTCTGTCCAGAACTTTCTGAGTTCCCGCCTCTATTCCAAAGGCCAGAAAATTACAATTGGATTCTGCCATGATAGGAAATTGATCGACAGCCGCCGAGTCGACCCGCCCTTCGCATCCCCATCGAAACTCGAACTTCCGTTTAATAATTCCTTCGCAGATATCATTAATTCGTTTACGGTTTAGCAGGAAATGATCATCGGTAAAATAAATCGAACGATAACCCTGATCGTTAAGCTGTTGCATCTCTCCGAGTACATGTTCAGGAGACCGATAGCGCCACTTGCCGTCGGCAAGCATGGGGACGTCACAATACACACATTTATAGGGACAACCACGTGATGTTTGAATGGTACAAAACCGGTCAAGAGACAGGACTGCCGGAACATCGAGGGGCATTGACTCTATATAATCAATAAGTAGACTGGTACGGTCAGGATAAGGAAACTGGTTGAGATCCTGGATAATCGGCCTGTTCGCATTCTCAACGATATCATCTCCGGAGCGCCAGACCAGTCCTTTGACCTTACCCAGATTATGCAGGTTTTCCAGATAATCAGGAAGAAGCTCTTCACCCTCACCAACGCCAATACAATCAACATAAGGACAATCTACAAGGACCTTTTTTGCGTTCATTGTCGCAAACACACCGCCAAGAATTATTGGTATATCCGAAGATTCCTGCTTTAGTCTTTCTGCCATGCTTTTTGTGGCAGGATATGAGGTGGTAGAGAGGGATGAAAGAGCGATGACGTCCGGCTTTTCTTCACCTATTGCACGAGCAATATTTTCTTCCTTCATCTGAGGATGACAGGTGTCAAACATC
>JAGLYF010000240.1 GCA_023132435.1 Calditrichia bacterium
TTCCGGCCGGGTAAGCTTTTTCCATTTCCCGGAGGTGTTCAAGGGTTGGATCATGGAAATAAAAAAGAGTCTGGAGTATCTCGCGGACCGGTAAATGAGGTAATATACGATTACCCAGTAAAGTCAGAGCATCCTCAGAACCGGAATACTGATCTGCATATTCATTTAAAGATCGAAAAAGACCGGTTGTGAGTTGGTTAACTCCCAATACCATGGTTTGAGCACGATTGTGGCCAATTGCCCGTAGCATACTTCCATGTTTGCGCATGGGCAGGGTCTGAGCGAGACGTTCGATAATCTGCTGACCATGTGCCTTGCCCATTTGGCGACCGGGTCGAACGGCAGGGCGATCTCTTAATTCCGGAAGCGCCCGGGAAATAAAATGAGAAATAACATGAATACCGACCACATCTTCTTCACTTCCATACAAAATCTGACGAAAATTCTTAGTGCACAATTGCAGAAATTCCTCATAAATATTATCTGTATTACCACAGATAAAAGACTCTAATTCCTCCAGGCCGCGCTTTTTAAATTGTAATCTTGTATTTATCTGTGGTTCAGATATACGTGCCAACTCATTGTCATGAAATTTTTGTGATTCTGTTATGTGATAATAAAGGTCAGCTCTTTCCTTAACGGACAAGAATCTCAGTTTCTCCGAAATGGCACTCTGAAATGTGCGCATATCGCCCGTCGCTAATACACCTCGCAGAGGACTTTTTGCAAAATCTATACTTTTTACCGACGACTCTTTCAGGTTCCGGTCCATCCTTTTTTTATTTTCACGGGACTTGATAAATAAAGGCTGTTCGCTATCAAGATCATAAAAACCGCCCTGGCGTTGCATCGATTCGCCGCAACCGAATTTCATGCGTACATCTTCAACCAGACCCCTTTCCGCCAGCCATCGCATCGTAATGAACTTTGCTTTTCCGTAAAGTGAAGCCGCGGCTGCCTGGCCAATCTGTTGACTCAAATCAGAGCCGGCAATAAAAATTTCGCAAATCATCTCTGTGAACCGGTCTTTTTGAGACTGGTCTATTTTTCGACTTTGTGTGGCATAAGACCAAATCCTGTCCAGATAATGGGGAAGATTTTCAATTGATTGGATATCCTCAAACAGCGGAATGATCCATATTGGTGGAATATTACTCTCAGGGTCATCTCTTAATCTCTGCTCACGTTCAGCGCGTATCTTTCGGTCTAATTGGATAAATGCCTCAGGTTCTGTAGACATACTTACCTGAAGAGCCATTACCATACCAGGATTGCCAAATTTCCCTGAAATTTCGTTTAACTCAACCATGTTGTGAACGGTTGTATCAATCGTAAACGGATCTTCAGAGGTAATAATTCTTTGATGGATACGGGGAGAAAGGACGAATCGCTTTAATAAATCACGATAACTTCCAAATGCAATAGCAACTTCCGGATAATCTAGTTGTTTCTCAATTTGGGGTAGCAGACTATGAAGAGTTTTTCGTAATCTCTTATTCAAAGAAAAATAGTATTCCAGAGAAGCACGCCGCTGCTGACGCATCTGATACATACGTTTTTCCAGACGGTCATTATGCTGCCAGAGAGCGGTTAAGGGATCCTTGGTAAGATGCAGACGCATCATCATTTTTTTTAATTTTCCATAAGATAATTCGAGAGGGATAAAGCTGCGATATCTTTTTTCCAGTTGATTGGTCAGCCGGGTAATCTGGTTAAGAAGATTCCAGAACTTTCGTTGATTCTCAGGCAGCTGGTTGATTTCCCTTTGCAGATCAAGATCAATTTCGATGCTCTTATCATGTCTGGCAAGCAGTTTTAATAGATGAGCCAGTTGTGTCAGGTTTTCCATGACCGCAGCAGCAATCAGTCTATGGCCCTGGCCTGAGGGCCGGTTACTACCATCCCAGTCCCCCCAGAATGAAAGCAATAGTGGCGTAGTGTTGGAGGAACTCCAGTGTAATAGTTTCTCTCCTGATATCAGAGATTTTAGATCGAGTACCAATTCATCAGCTTCATCAATTGAGGATATTGGAACATCCAGCCCGAAAAATTCCCGGGCTATTGCAAGAGCTGTTTGTTTTACATCTCTTGGTGAAAATGATCTTGTTTTTAGATATTCTTCGACGATTTTTTGAAACAGAATATCAACCTTTAGAGCATACATCTGCGTTGGATGCACCGTCCGGTCAAATAATCGTTTACGGAACCGGGCGAATCTGTCCTCAACATTATCTTTGTAAAATTCTTTACCCAGGTTTACCAATAATTTCTGACGCTGATCACTCTTAATAATTTTTAGCAATTCATCTGCTTCTTCCATCCGGTCTTTCAGATGTTGATGGAGAATAGATAACCGGGATGGAATAAATTCATCAAATAATTTATCATACTCGGTGGTGTTGCCTAGTAAGGATGAGTATTTACCCAATAATTCATTGAAGGATTCTTTGGATAGGAGAGTAATTTGTTCGGTAAATATTTGCCACTGCGAGTTAAATTCTGAAAAATTTAATTGTGGCAAACCCGATCTTTTTACTTTTGTTATCCTCCTGAGATTATATCTCGCTTCCTCATTGGCGATTAGCCGGTTAAGATCAATCAATAATCGTCTCATTTTTCGTGAGATCGTTTCAGGATTTTCAGCACCACCAAGAGTAAGTCGAAAGGATTTTCGTGCGACTTCAAAACCCTCTGATGTTCTGGCAAAAGTTGTCAGAGGGACCAGACCGATTCCGCGGGTGGCAAGGTTGGAGGAGAGCCAATCCAAAGAAAGACCTTTAGGAAGTTTATTAATGATCAGATGGGGATACATGCTACCCTGAGGTCTGTGCAGGGTTAAAGCATATGGGTTTCTCTCGTCCGGCAGATTCTCAATTGTTTTTTCCAACGCTAACATACGCTCTGAGAAAATTATATTTCGCATTAACCAAAAAGAATCGACACTTTCTCTGTCATTACGATAAAACAGATAGGCCAGTAGGATAGACATGTGATTCGGAACTAATCCTGTGGTTAATGATCGAAAACGTTTATGTAGATGTGGGTCCAATATTTCAACAACTGATAACCGAGCGCCTGCAAAACAATCTGTTTTTGACAAAGAATGAACAGTTATCAGATACTTTAATTTTTGGGCCGATAGATAACCATTTCTCACTAATTCTGAAGCTACTTGTCGTAAAGTCTGAGGACCATTTAATAAAGGCTCCGGCAAAACATTTTGATATGAAAGGTCGTCTATTACAACTATTTCATTTTCTAGAAGATATTTTATCAGGGAACTGAGTTTACCCTTCTCAGTAATGTGGCCACTGGCATTATGTGGATTATTCAGAATGACCGCACTATGGTTTTTCCAATCACCCACTTCTACCAGTCTATCCTCAACTGCCTCGATCATTCCTTCGACATCCAGGGAAAGAGAGGATGTCAAGGGAACGGTGCTCACTTCAGGAAAACAATGTTCATAAGTCCAGCCAAGATCAGCGGTAACAACTTCATGGATACCACAATGAAATCCAAGCAGACTGAGAGCAGTTCGTGCTGATCCGCTAACCACCAGCAGCTGATCTTTTAAGTACTCCGGGTGATGTTTAGAAAAAGATTGTAAAAAATTCTCCGAAAGGTTGGATAACCATTCCGGATTATCAATATTTTTAAAAAAACGATTGATGATTTCACCGGATCTCATAGTAGAAAAGACATCACTACCAGCTGTTTTCATCGGTGGAAATATCTGAATTTTATTCCGGATTGAATTCTCATATTTCTGCAGTGTTCCCAGCGAACGATCAGAAATATTTATGGCCTGTTGAATATTATCGACAATCTTATCTATCGTTGAAAGTTTGTTTGACAGATGCAGATCAAAAGTCTCTTTTTGCTTTAATGAATCTGAATAATTTTTTCCCTCTATGTTAGAAAGGGGCTTATCCTCCGGTTTATCGTCAGCTTTTCTTCGTTCCAGAAGGTAGGCGAGCAAATCTATTTCTGTAGCGGAGGGGGTACCCTTTAATTCGAACTGGGTAGTCTCCATAACATTTATCAGGTCGGAATTGCCAAGAATAAAATCTACCGATAATTGAGAAAATTCAGAAGATAGTGCCGAAGCGGATAAAATACGTATAACTCGATTCTGCATCCTTGCTTCTCTGGTAAGAGAAAGATGATTTAGGACTTGATTTATTTCGACGAACCTGAGAGGTTGTTCGAGAGATAAATACCGAAGTTTTCTACGAATCGTTTCAGAAAGGGGAATACCTAAAATTAAATAGGTCGGCAGATCTGAATCTGTGTTAAATAATTGAACTATTTCCTCAAATGATTTCTCTTCGTCACTATCTAAATTTACAAAGGTAAGATTTTTGATTTCACGGAGATGATCAGGAAAGTCTACCTGATGAAGGAGTATTCTGGCCGGTAAATGTATTAAATGGGTGGATAAGGCCTGGAGGAAGACACGAAGCGACTCCCACATACCACCGGTGTTAAGCATACATTCTCGTTGAGCGGACTCATCGCCAAAACTATAAGCCAATGGTTCGGTTTGCCCTTCAACGAGCCATTTTTTTAAAAATTCAACAGTTTTCCCCGGTGTTTGACTGCTGTAACCGCCGCGCGGCAAATAGGGAGTACTTTTTTTAATGGTTTTATAAACAAATTGGATATCCTCTTCCTGATGTTTTTCCCAACCGGCATCTTCAAGGCGTTCAATCTCTTCCTCGCTATCGGATTTCTGTATAGAAGAATCAAGACCGGAAACGAGTCGGAAATATAAATGAGATAGCTTTTTGTCCTGCACCGGATGGCCAATGTGAAAATTGACCCTTTCTTTAACAGGTACCGATGAGACAGAGGTAGCTTCACTTATTTCCGATACCTTCGCTGATTTGACAGGACGTAATTGGAAATACTCTGAAATATGTAACTTCTTTAATGTCAATTTAATACCTTCCTCGGAACTGGGAACTGGGTTCTCGGTGCTCGGTACTAGGCACTCGCTTCTCGGTGCTCGGCACTCGGTACTCGTTACTTGGTACTCGGTATTCGGTACTCGTCAATTATTACTCGTTAGTTGATTATTGCAGCTCGTCTCTTAAATCTTGTTGCTCGCAATTCGTCTTTCTTTTTATATTGCTGCCAAACAGGCTTTTATTACATTTTACAAATTCCGAGTTCCGGGTTCCGGGTTCCGAGTTCCGAGAACCGAGTGCCGAGAACCGAGCTACGAGTCGCGAGTACCGAGTACCGAGCAACGAGTATTATTCTTCTGATTTCTTCTTCTTGCCTGCAGATTTAGCAGTAGAACCCACCAGGTTTTGCAGAAACATCTGAAACAGATTTATAAGTTGCGTTCCTTGTACACCGTCCTTACCGGCAAGATTTACGACTGTGCGGGCATTGGGCAGATTTTGGCTTGCTTCTGCCAGTCTGGCCACCTGCGGCGTCAGTATCAATAATTCAGGATTGTCCTTGAGGAGTTCAACCTCCTTGCGATCAAATTCTAATTGCAGTTTTCGTCGATCGAGTTCCTCTTTTATCCTGAGATTGGCAATCTTTGCTTCTTCCTCTTCTTCGGTCTTTTTTAATTTATATTTTTTCAGCTCAAGATCGTGTTCACCCATGACTATTTGCTCATCCGCGGCTAATTTGGCCTTTGTAGCAGTCACCCGTGCTTTCTGATTTGCTTTCTCAGTTTCTTCAATAATTCTGGCCGTTTCTCGTTGCTGGATGGATTCGGCAATTTTATCATCCACCGGGTCAATGGCATATACATTTAATGAAATGATATCCAAACCCAATTCTTCAACTGAGTTTCCAATTTTTTTCTGGAGGTGGGCAGACAGAGCTTCAGCCGGAAGGTTTTCAATTTCATGTTTTTCAGTAAATTCCTTAACAACAACCTGCAGTGAATTTTCCAATTCCTTCAGAGCCTGGACAACATTATCTTTGCGCCACCCACCTGCACGGACCAGATTTTGCAGATGGTGAATGGAGGCAGTAACTGTTGCGACAACATGTACATGCAGCAATATTTTCCCCTTGGCTTCTGCCTCAACTTTTAAATCTGTTGAGTGAATTGTTGCAGAGATAGCCAGGCTGAAATGACGTGGATAAAAACGTCCCTTTCTTTTGCGTACGATACCAGCAGATTCATATATGACTATTTCATCCGGTTTGCGGATTCGATATTCAACTAAGAATGCGATAATTATAACTGCCAGTATACCAATGGCGATCCACATTTTAACCTCCCCTTCCTCGATGATGAGAAATAAATAAAGCGTTCTGTCGTATTCATTTTTTCTGCCGGTCTGATATTCTATTCCTGATATTCGGGTGTCATGAAAATTGGAAAATAAGTATTACCGGCAGGAATGCAGGATAAAATTCGGTAATAACCGATATGGAAATATAATTAATTTGGGTCTATGATTACAATCTTTCCATAAAATAATTTTTTAATTGGGTATTTTGTTTCTCGCAGCAGCGCAGCGTCTCCTTGTTATGTCATCCTGAAAGGATCTTTGCAGTTGCTTGCAACAGCTTTACCGACAACAGCAAAGATGCCTACGGCATGACAAAATAAAAATTGAAAATATACTTAAATGCTTGGTGCGTCTTGGCGCCTTTGTGTGAGAGGTTAATGTATATATCAAGTTAATTCATGATATACGGAAAGTTTTCCAATTCGTTCGAACAAAGAAAGCGATAGGATGGATTATTTATTCATTGCTCTTCGTTTAGATAAATCGCAGGATTTGCATATGTAAATAAAATTATGCTAATTATATAACCTTATCTATTCATAGCGCCCCGAGGTCTCAGGGATTTTCTATGTATAGAAAATTAGACTTTACATGATAAAATTAAACGCAGAGGATTTGTACGCCATAATTAAATAGACATTTCATATTGTTTATATAAATAATCTCTGCGAACTCAGCGTGCTCTGCGTTTAAAACAAAACTTTTGTATAATTAATTAACCTTGAAAAATCCCTGAGACCTCGGGGCAAACAAAGAATTTATTGCTGACCCTCCACCAGCCCCTCCCTGCAAGCTTGCAGGGAGGGGTGGACCCCGAGTACTCGGGGGACGGGGTGGGTCATTTAAACTAATAATTTAATAATTCAGGAAAACTAACATGGCAAAACGAACTGCTTTTCCAAGTGTGTTTTGGGTGGCGAATTCTATCGAGGTTCTGGAAAGATTCGCCTATTATGGTATTTATATGGGTTTTGGTATCTACATGGAATATCTGGGCTATACCCAAGCACAATTAGGTATTGTACAAAGTATTTTTCTGTTTATTTCTTATGTCGTTCCGGTTATATCAGGGACATTTGCCGACCGGTTTGGCTTTAAAAAAGTATTGATCATCTCCTATCTGGCCTATTTGCCGTCCATATTACTTTTAATCATTACCCGCTCATTTTCCGGTATTGCCCTGACAATGCTCAGTATTGCCCTGGCTGCAGGGATTTTTAAACCGCTGATTTCAGGTACAGTCCGGGCGGTCACTGATAAGACGAATAAGACAGTCGGATTTGGAATATTTTATGCGATGGTCAATGTGGGTGCATCATTTGGGCCGGTGGTCGCCGGGAAACTGAGGGCAATATCCTGGGATTACGCCTTTATGGCGGCGGCCATTGCGATAGGTGTGATGTTGCTGATTACAATATTATTTTATAAGGAACCGGAACGAAAACCGGTTGAGGCCACATTGGGAGATAAATTCCGGGAAATGTGGGTTGCTCTTTCTGATGTCAAGTTTGCGGTATTCTTAACTTTACTCGGAATCTTTTTCTGGTTACCGTTCTGGGCATTTTTTAACCTGCTTGCTATATACATTGATCGAAATCTGGATACAGTATTGTTATATAATTTCCTGAAAAATATATTTGGAACGGGATTTGCCAGTATTTTTTCTCATCAGGATGAACAGGGAAACTGGCGACTTCTTGGGGAAACAATCTCTCATACCGGATATATCATTATGATTTTCCAAATAGGTGTTTCCCGGGTCTTCGAAAAACGTCCACCTTTGATTTCATTTAATATCGGTCTGGCGTTTCTGGCGGTTGGTTTTGCAATCATTGGATATGCTACAATTGCTCCGGCGGCTTTGGTATTTCTTGGAATATTTTTTGTGGCGATAGGTGAAATGATTTCATCTCCCCGTATTCAGGAATATATAACCTGGATAGCGCCAAAGGAAAAGGCCGGTCTTTATATGGGAACTAATTTTCTGGCAATTGGTCTGGGAGGTGCGTTAAGCGGAGTGGTTTACACATCACTTTACGGATATTTTCGCGATATGGGCAATCCGGAATATGTCTGGTATACCCTGGCTGTCCACATGATTTTGGGCATTCTGGCGATAATGATTTTTACCCGGAGTGCCGGTGAGTTTAAAGAGTTGGAGGAATGATCCAATTTGATGCTGGATGCTGGATACTGGATACTGGATACTCGTTTCTCGTCACTCGCTGCTCGTTACTCGATGTCATTCCGTCCCGGAACGGGATCCCGTTTCGGGATAGGAATCTTTGCGGTTGCCGGTAAAATTTTAATGTTTGATGTAGAATGCTAAACGTAGGCAGACAATTATTGTAATATTCGAATTGAGTGCAATGTAGAGACGTAGCATGCTACGTCTCTACATAAATAAACTACGTCTCTACATAAATAAACCGAACCTTTGTCCACTCGAGATTGCCCACAGTCTGCCATGCACTTACTTTACTCGTTTTTCTTTTATAGGGCGGGCACGGAAACCCGCTTTTGGCGGGGCTTTGGACCCTTAATATGTGTTAGGTGTAAATATTTTTATGATGCAATTTTTTGCTTTGAGACGTATTCGTCTAATAGACGCCCGTTTTAATGGCGTTTATTTTCTGTTATCGATAGATTTTCTATTTCTAAATTTAGAAGATGTAAAGTTTTCCTGCTAGCGTCTAAATCACTTAGAATGCTGGATTTTGTATCTTCAAATACGTCCTTCAAGTTGGTAAATAACCTGTAATAATAGTTGATTCCTTCGTTTAGATTCTTTACAAAAGTTAACAAGTATTTTTCTTGTTTATTTGTTATAGAAACTCTCGTTTCCTCTATTTTATTTTTTAGAAAATCAATGTAAATTTTTAGTTCTTTTATGAACATATTTGGACGATCGGTTCTTGTGATCATATTTGATCTACCGTAAATATGATCGGTGATTTCTTTTAAGCTCATTATTTTTGAGAAATACGCTAAGTTTGGACCCGGACAAACAGAGACTCCATCACCTTCAACCTTCGTATCTAAATTATTCACCAACAATGCAGATGTACCTAACCCTACACAAATACATGATTTGTCAACGATTTTTTCAAATTTGTTTTGGTATTCATCAGGAGATACTCCTTCATTGTCTAGTTCTTTTAATTTTAATTGTTGGTATTGACGTGAAGCTTTACAAATGTTTTTTTCAGTAAATTCTTTATTAGAAACAAGATATTTCTTAGGGCATGAACTACCAGGTCTTCCTTTTTCAATAAAAGATAATTTTGCAAGATCTTTACTGTTCTCTTTAAGGCTATAGAAAGGAACGCCCAAAGGAGAAATATTACTTAAATACAAATCATCTTCTTTAGCTTCACTTAATTGATTCCTGGTCGGCTCATCAACGTTAGTTACTTCTGGGACTAAAAGAAAAGGGGAGCCCCACCCAACTGAATCAACTTGATAATGATCGAATAGAAATTGATGTTCTTCAGCTGTACCAACACCACCTTGAGCAGTAATTTTTAGTGGTAATTCTGTTTTAGGTACTGAACGGTTTTTTTGGGAAAGTGCCCGGACCAGGATTTCGTGAATTGATTGAATCAGTTCTTTTCGCTTATCCCTAAATTCAGCTAATATAGGACCCAAGAGACATCCATCTGTTGCAAAAGCATGTCCGCCGCAATTAAGTCCTGATTCAATTCTGTATTCTGAAATCCACAGTCCTTTTTTAGCCAGAAATTTACCTTGAATAAAAGCCGACCTGTAATCACTGACTTTTAGAACAATATTCTTTTTTATTTCTCCATTTTCGTCAGGATAAAAATCTTCAAATTGCTCAATATAGCCGTACAACCTTGGACTCATTCCTGCTGATAGGATTATGGAGGATATTAAATCGCTATTCGCATACCCCCTAAGTGCAGCATAAGCGTCATTGTATTCTACAGGTAATTTTTCATCATTAATATAGTTCTCCTTATCAACCTTGGTCATAATATTTACATCAATACTGCCCATTGATAAGTTGTCTTTTATCCAGTTTCCAACTTCATTTAAATTTAAACATTCTGCCGTTAAACTCTTGAATTTTTGTTTTATGGTTGAACTGTCAGGTAACATATTGAAATATTCTTTTATCTCATTACTTTTCTCAATAGTAGCATTTTTTAATTCTTCAAATTT
>JAGLYF010000241.1 GCA_023132435.1 Calditrichia bacterium
TAAATTCAGATAGGACGTAATCCTTTTTGCTCTGAAATCTTCGGTTTTTTCTGTAATCTCATTATAAGGAATTTCAAATTTATCACAGTACATCTTTCTTAACCTTTCAAGAAGAATGTCATCAACTAAAGAAATTACAGAATCAATTCCGTATTGAGAAACCTTCAACGGAGCATCAATAGTAAATCCGATTCCCATTACAGGAATATGAAATGAATGTGTTTTTATCATATTTCCATCATTTATATTTAGTTATCGATAAGGACCTGGCTATGGCAAGTAGGGCGAAATAGATACCGATTCCGTATTAATGCCCCAAGTAGCCAGGCTTAAACACAATTGTTTATATATTTCTTTTACAATTATATTAATACTATTCAAAGAAATTATCAATAGGATTCCTAATTCTATTAATAGTTTATTTTAATAGTGCTGTGTTAAAATGATCTAATTATTTATTATGATTAATTCTGCCTTCGATTAAACGGAACAGTTGATCGGCTTGTTTGGCTGTTGTTCCCAGAACAATCATTATTAAATTTTGATACGGTTTTATCCGAAGGCGCCTGTTATCCGGATCACTCATTTCAAACAGCGTGTCGCGAACAAAAAAATCGCTGAATCGGGTGTTCTGGTTCAAACTAGACCGGGCTAATTCATACCAAATTCGTGCATCCTCACCATTTTTATATCTAAAAATAAAAACCGAAAAATCATCATACTGGCCGATGACGCCATCAATAAAACCAAAGATATTTTTAGTGTTAAAAAAATAGTGATTAAATAATGCTAAATTACCCTTGAGATATGAGATGCCGTTTTCAAGCAGATTATCAAGAGGCAGATAGGAAACGAGTGAAGGTTTCTCGGATGGACCTGAAATTTTTGAAGCAACAACTTTAGCCATCTTTGAAATATTTTCTGTCATATCTGTGTCCGGGGTGAGCCCGGTAATCGTGACCAGAAATTTTGCCTTCCAAAAATTCAAAAAATAACTTTCCAGCCAGCCTTCTCTGCCAGTATTAATTGACCGGCCTTCGTTTCCGGTTTTAAACGTATAGATGCCATAGGTTGCCTGGGGGCTATCCATCTCGTATATTTCCAGGTTGAGCGCGCCTACTTTTTCATTGGTATATCTCTGGAAAATGGCTCGTTTAAATCCATATTCATGATAAATTTCGGCACCACCGTTAATCAGCAAATACAGGTCCTCACCAACAGCCGCTTCCGGTTCACCATCCGCAAACCATCCGGCAAGTTCATCATTCCGGGGCAGCAAATTATCTAACAATTTATGGATATCCTGCTTCTCTGCGGCAAAACCGGATGAACAACAGATAAACAGGCATATTAAAATTCGAACCCGGGCAAAAAAATTCATTGAATAAAACCTTTCCAATTATAGGTGAATTTCTTTTATCCGTACTTTTTTCAGATCAATTTCCCCTAATCCATGTTCATAGGCTTTTTTGATTGCCAGAATATTTTGAGGATCATAGCCGAACAAAGTAGCGCAATAGGCGTCGACAGCAACCCGGTCGGTTCCGGCAACCACTTTTTGAGGTTTAAGTAATTTTCCCGGTCCCATCGGTCCGTTTGTAATAACAAACTCCGTGGAGTCAACAATACATAAATGTGGCTGAATGATGGTATTTAAATCGGCAATACACTGATCGAGATGCTCAATATCCTCAGAGATCATATGCCATTTGCGCCGGTGAAACGTGCGGTCTGACGCCGGAGAATTCATACCCATCAGATTTTTTAAGATGCCCGAATAATTGTTGCCGGAATGTTCTTTGGAAATATTAATATCAATCAGGATATTATAATTATAGAAGGTTTTTATTATGCGGGCTTCTTTAAGCGCTATTCCTTTTGGAACGGCCACTTTTTTAAACAACGATTCATCTCTTAAATTGGTAATCTCTAATTTGACACCTTCCGAATCGATAACATCTTTTAAACCGGTGTTGCGCCAATCACGCAGAGTCAGCCAGCCGATACAGCTGATTTCGCTGGCACCGGCCGCTTTACACATTTGTATTGCCGCGCGCACGATTTCCGGTTTGGTATAGGTTCCCGGATTATTGCTTTGCGGATTCGCTAAGATTGCTACCTTAGAGTTTTTAGGGACGTATTTGTCTATTCCCCCGATTAAGGCCACTGCCTTCTTTGTGTTTTCCGTATAATCGCTACCCGTAACCACCGCGATTTCACTCACGGGTCCACCATAACTGAAATCCACCAGCAGGTTACCGGCCAATACCGAACCCACACCAATTCCAGCGCTCTTCTTAATAAAGGATCGACGCGTAATAACTTCAGACATTATTCGCTCCTTTCCCCGAACTTAGTTGAATAAATGCTATCATTGATCTTAAAACCACCCCTAATATTCAGGAAATATTTTTATTATACCACTCAAATACTATTTAAGCAATGAATAATACTCATCATCAATTATTGTAAGTTTTCAAACGCTTTGTTAGCCTGACTCATCAATCCCTGTCTGTTTTTGCAGCAATTTCTGAAGCTGAATAAAAAATTCATTTCGTATCTTTTCTATTTGCAACGCTTCCCTGTAATCAAGCAGAGCTTTATCTTGATGCTTTAACCTTTCTGGTTCCACCTGTAACGCATAAGAATTGA
>JAGLYF010000242.1 GCA_023132435.1 Calditrichia bacterium
CCCTCTTCCCGAAGCACTGTTCTCAATGCAGAAGGCAATGTAGGCGATTCTGTACTCCACTCTGGCAATGGTCTTTGTAACAGGCAAGGGAGCAAGGTTATGTGGATCCTTTTGACCGCTGTAAAGAAAATGTCCATAGCAGCTTTGCAAGGTAAAGCAATAAGGCAATTTGTTAAAACCGTTGATTATCTTAATTATGGGCACATCAATCATAACATCGGTGAGATCAGCCAGGCTTTTCTGCCTTTGATTTCGATAATGCGGATTTTCTACTAATCCTTTAAGCTCGGTAAAGGTCTCCAACTATGCTTCTCCCTTCTTATATAGTGATTTTATTCTATTTATACGGCTAAGGGAAATGCTAAGTTGCTGCAAGGATAATCCATTGACCACCCCAACCTGACGCAGCATAAGCATTAAATTCAACACTATATATCTTTTCCCACAGCCACCATTGATAGCCATAACCATCCAGATCACCCC
Source organism: Calditrichia bacterium (assembly GCA_023132435.1). Classification (GTDB taxonomy): domain Bacteria; phylum Calditrichota; class Calditrichia; order JAJRVZ01; family JAJRVZ01; genus JAGLYF01. The sequence goes on from JAGLYF010000242.1 coordinate 484, forward strand.
AATCATTATTCAGATTGATATGTTTAGAAGTCGAGATATCAATCCATTCCTGCGAAATAATTCGCTCACTCTTACATATTCCACCGTTAAGAAACAAATAACCAAATTTAGCCATATCTCGCGGGCGCAGTCTCAAATCACCCGAACAAAAAACGACGTCGTTTGGTAACATTTGCCATTTTATAAATATGGTTTCATGCCTTATCTCACGGGGTCCGCATGAGTGGCTTCGTTAGGTGCAAATATTAAGTTACTGATTTCAGTTTATAGGCACGATATATAAAAATTGCTGAAGTACCAAATAAAACCACCAGCAATATTAGTATAAAATAGGAACCAAATCCCTCAGATTGACCTAAAGAGACTCTAATTCCTTGAATACCAATGTAAGAAGTGAATAGCACTAATTCTGCTTTAGTCCATAAAATCAAAGAAAATCTTAATTGTAAATATGATTTAGATTTATCTTCTTTAATTGGGATTGGAAAATTAATTGCTCTTGGAAATCTTGAAAAAATGGACAACAAAATGAAAATAAATAATGTAACATATAACATTGTTGGAAATATACCTTTTGATCCCCATGAGTCAGGCATCCCTGACCAACCAAAGTGATCAGGAATTCTCTGAGGTACACTGGGCCAAATAAAAAAGGTGAATATGAGGAATGTCAAGAAGGCTGAAATACTGATTACTTCGAGAATAATTTCAACTTTTGTATAATGAGGTTTTTCTGAAGCAAGCATCATAGCACCTCGTATAGATTGCACCTAACCCGTCAAAACGAATAACAAAACCTTATCGACCGAAAACGCAAACGCGTTTTTGGTAGGGTTCATTGATTCGTTATACTGCGAGTTTTATACAGATAAAAATAATACTCCTGAGTTTTTAGTTGATAATGATATTACCGATCATCATTCTTGCGCCGCTTTTATCTGTTCACGGGTTTTATCTACTAATCCTTTTACTCGTTCAATCCGTGTCATCCTTCCTCTTTAGCTTTTAAAACCCGGTATAACGGATTGGGCTTAAGCTGCTCGGCAAGCTGCCGGGTCGGCTTGATATGCCCGGGTTAGGTTGCTTGTATTTAATTATTCAGAATGTTTTTAATAACATCAACATGAAACGGATCGCCGTGAGCTGGATAAATCATTCTAGCACCTCGCTGAATAAGTGATTTCCAGCTTTCTCTGACTTCATCAATGTTTTCTGCAAATATGGGTAAGCCTGGTCTGAATCGAAAGGGAAGGTTATTATGAGCCAAGCATCCTACAAAAGCTTCTCCGGTTTCTAAAAGAACACTTACAGAGCCTTTAGTGTGTCCGGGCGTGTACACTATTTTACCATTTATTCCAAAATCGTATAATGGATAGTCCGAATTGTCTAATACGATGTCAGACTTATCTCCTGGAAATTTTAAAGAGATTTTTAAGATCGGATTTAAAACAAAACGTAAAAGTCGTCCCCATGAAGTTGTTCCCGGTGGAAAATTATAAAGAGAGTTTTCAAAATTTAATCTATCGTTTTCGTGAATAGCTATATTAGCCCCTGTAAGCAATTTTATATCTCTTGCAGATCCTACATGATCAGGATCACCATGAGTTAAAATAATTAAACGGATATCATCTGGACGAATCGGTATGCGTGTGATGAACTTTTGGAATGCTATCGACTTATTGGGTGGACCACCATCAATCATTATGATGCCATTGTCTTGGACTAAATAACACCTATTAATACCAAATCGAATAGGATAGATTTGTATTGGCATTTTTTCAAGTCCTCACTAGGTTCTTGATTTGAGATTTATTGATAAGTTTTTTATTCTTAATTACCCTTTAACCCTTCGGGCGCATAAGCTCAATGTATGGTGGATAGTTTCTCAGTGATTCAAAATCCATTTCTAAAAGCTCGTACATTCCATAACCCCATCCTTGACCATAGGCCTCCCGCATCAGATCAACGGCGCGCTGATGTTCACCAATTACTGCAGTGATCCTGGCGCACCAGTAAAGATGAGATCCGAACAAATAAGGTTCGTCTTTACTGTACAACTCTTCTAAAATCCTGTTTGCCCGTTCCCGGTCTCCCAATCGGGCTGCCAAAACGCCCGTATATCCCTGGTAGTCCTGATTGTCCGGATATTCTCGATAAAGCTCTTCAAAAACCTGTTGCGCCTCTGCCCACTGTTCATCCAAATACAATACTCGGGCAATAGAGTATCGATAATCGCCTGTAGTACGAGATTTAAACCATTCTAATGCTCGCCTGAGCACCTCATGAGCAACTTCTTTATAACCATGCGCCCTGAGGGCAATCGCGGCATTACGCATTATACTGCCAGGTGCAGAACCAGATAACTGAAAGCTTTCATCGATAATCCTGTAAACTTCCTGAATTTGACCGCGAGCCGCATGCAAAATGGCTTCACAGCTCAGATTTGATGATCGATCAGGAAAGTGTTGGCGAGCTAAATGAATGATATCCAAAGACTCTTCGTACTCTCCAAGCATATACAGTGCACTGGCCAGAACCCAGAGACCCCAGTCCCCCTTCATATACTCAGCCATTCTCTCATATCCTAACTCTGCATAGGTGTCGACTGTTAATTGAGGAAGATTCTGACTTCGTGCAGTCAAGCCAATGATGTATTTGACGGCCAAATTTCTTGGAGCAAGTTTTTCTGCCTTTCTCACAAATCTCATTGCTTTTGCCTTATTGCCAGAATTTTCTGCGATACTCCAATCAAGCATAATACGGTCAAATTGTGCCAACTTTTCTCGATGCTTGTTAATTAAGTCATATAGGGAATCTGCCCTGGCATATTGACCCTGGTTATGATAAGACATTGCTATGTATAGCAGAGGAAGTGTAAATGCAGAATCGATTTCAACAGATTTGTAAAAATGGCTTCTTGCATTATTGTAATCGATGCCAAAAAATTCCCTCCCTATCTGAAATTCCTTATACGCCTCGAAGGAAGGTATATACGTTTGACTCTTTTGAACATCATATTGAAAATAGATGGTAAGGGCCCCTAAAATCTGACTGCGTAATCTTTCGAGAAGCACCTCCTGTGACTTGGATGAACCTTTTACCGGCGAGGGCGCCTCAAGGATTTTTTTTTGCTCAGCGTCCATGATACTTGCCCGAAAGAAAAGATTTTCACCTTGCAGGTAGTAGGACCCTGTTATCAAAACACCCGCTTCATTTTGCGCCGCAATAGTGAATGCGGAAGGCTTCTCCTTCTTTCTCGGATATGAATCCATCACGGATATAAATGGAACAGCCTCGAGTTCACTTATTTGTGAAATCCCCTGAGTAATCATTTCGGCTGCCATATGACCCAATATGTCCAGAGATTCGTCGCCTGTTTTATTCTCAAATGGTACAACAACGATCCGATTGGCAATGAATGTGGAACTTTGTTTCTGTATGATAAAGATAATTGAGGCCGCCAAAACAATCGCGGTTACCGCAGCAATGAGCAATGCCATTTTTTTGTTGCGCTTTTTACGCTTAGTAAACTGAAATGGCTCTTCCTTTTCGACTACTTCAACAATAGGGACACTCTCTTCAGGTTTGATTTTAATCAATACTTCTTTTGCAACAGCACGCAAATCAACCAGTATTTCATCTACGTGCTGATAGCGCTCTTTGGGATTCTTGGCCATGGCCTTGTTGATGATGCGCTCCAATTCCATCGGTACGCCAGTGCGCACTCCTGTTATCGGCTCCGCTTCTTCATTCACAATGGAATAGACCACTGCCTGGTCGTAATCTCCTTTAAAGGGAAGTTGTCCTGTGATCATTTCATAGAGCATCACGCCAAAGGACCATATGTCTGTACGTCGATCGACCTCTAAGCCTCGTGACTGCTCAGGTGACATGTAAGCGACCGTGCCCATTGTCATTCCAGTTTTTGTAACCTTCGTTCGACCAGCCAATTTGGCCAGGCCAAAATCCATAATCTTCGCCTGTGCTTTCTCAGTAATCATGACATTAGCGCTTTTAATATCCCGATGAATGATTCCTTTCTCGTGTGCTTCCTGCAGACCTTCTGCAACCTGAATGGAAATGTCCAGAGCTTCGCGCAAGTTCAGCGGACCCGATTCGATTTTTTTCTTAAGACTGGATTCTTGAATGTATTCCATGGCAATGAAGGATTGCTCTTCCATCTCGTCAATTTCATAAACGGTGCAGATATTGGGGTGACTCAAGGCTGCGGCGGCCTGAGCTTCATGAATGAAACGAGTCTTTTCCTCTTCGGCACCCAGAACCTGTGCTGAAAGAAATTTTAATGCGACGAGGCGTTTGAGTTTTGTATCCTCGGCTTTGTAAACGACACCCATTCCGCCACGGCCTAACTCTTCTATTATTCTATAGTGGGTTATCATCTTTCCAATCATAGATAATCGTCCTTTGGTTTATCATAAGGCCTGCGGGACACGTTCCCGCCTTCACCGAGTTTTTCTATAACCTTGTAATGTGATATTATTTGACCGATCATTTTAAACAATTTCTCTGTTATTATCTATGGCAGAATAACGAAAACGCTGAGCTACCGGGCGTCCTACTCCCCGCCACTCCGGAAACCGCTGCTGACCAGGATACCCAACCGGATCTGGGCACCACCCAGCCCAAGGGTTCTGTGACAGCATCAGCGGGCGAGCAAGCACCGCCCTTCCAGGACCGTCAGATGAACGCGCTTTTATAGGTTGGAATCGAGAGTGTCCAAATTAAGAAATCAGCTTTCAGGACTTGGACAGACTCCCTGCTCGTCTATCCTTTGAAGTAGAAGACGTTAAATGCTATAGCGAAGCCACTCATGACAACGAAGTACATCCAGGCGATCCCGGGCAAATCCCAGAAAAACAAGCCCAGGAGGATAACAATCGGCCAGAGGAGATTGGTGATGCACTCCATCTGAGCCATGATCACCACCTTGTCCCATAATGTCTCCCTGAATGCCAGGAATGATCCTATAGCGAGAGCAAGGAAGGCTACGCTTATAGCCTTGAATGCCTGCGGAACCACGTTGGACAGACAGCCTGTCAAGTCGCCCCACAGCACCGGGATGAACAGATAGATAAGACCGAACACTGTCATCATGATACCGTGGACGAGAAATGTGTACTTCAGTCCTGGTGTTATTTGTTTCTCCATTTCTTTTCTCCTTTCATTCTTCTAGGTCGTGCAACGGTTTGGTATTAACTGGCGCGATTTATTTAAATCTTTTTCCATACCACCAATACTAGCGTCCAGTTAAGTGCCGTTATGCGCACTAAACTTAATTGGATACAAAAAATATTTCGTAAAATACTATAGTTTTATCGTTTTACATTTGAATTCAAAGCCAAAGGTTTTCAATTCATCTAGTACCGGCTTGTAAAGCTCCGGAAGAGTTGGAGGCATTAAAACACCAGTAGCTTTAATTTTGCCCTCAACGATAAGTTTTGCTGAAATAGCCGGCGGAAGAGCAACAGCTCTGGACATTGCTGAGGCTCCATGCGGAATTCCTTCTACAACCATTGTGGCTAACCGTTTTTCGCGTCGTCCTCCCGGAAATTCAGCAAGCACATTTATGTGAAGAATGATCATATCTTTTTCATGAGGTTTATAAGACATCTTTTTTAGCATTAAGTCCAGAAGTACATCTAAATTTGTACCTTTTTTGATAGCAATAGGTTTGTCATCAAAAAATCCGAGCCATTTAAGACGATTTATTATATCTGCATTGAAATCAACATTCAAATAATGACCTAATTTATGTTCAAGATTATCAGGCGATTCTTCATTAATTAAAGCAGTGGTAAATTGTCGGTATGTTTTACCTTCGAAAGTTTTGATCTGATCATTTTTTAATAATCCAAGGATCATCACATTTTTCATATGATTACAATATCCGGAAAACCTTAAAAGCCCCCGGTAAAAAGATACGTCCTCTTTCAAGCCAAATGGTTTCACATATTTTTCTACGTCTTTATTTGGATATGATTCAAAAGTCCCTAAATCATCTATATCTACATACCAGAAGTGTTCGAACAATTTATCACCAGGCACTTCAATTTTTTTGCCGTTTTTAAGGTACGCGGCAGCTGTTTGTGCTGCTACAAAAACAGTCCTTGGATCCCATGAAAACTTATAGCCCATTGGATTATTGTTGGACTCAAATGAAGGAAGTCCGCTTCCGTAAGAGTTTAGACTGATTACCCGGCCACCTTCTTCTTTTATCTCATCCAGAACCATTTGAGTACCAAAATGATCCATGCCGGGTACTTCACCCAATTCATTGAGGATCAATAATCCTTTTTCTTCAACCTCGTTTTTTAAAGCTAACAATTCAGGAATTTCGTAAGCAGTAGTCAACATATTCTTGCCGTTTCGCAAACAGGATTTGGCAACATGAATATGAATTGGCTTGGGGACCATGCTAATCGCAATATCAACTTCACGAATTACATTATCAAGAACATCAGGATCATTATTTGGCCATTCAACAGCCCTGCCCGCTGTTCTTCCCTCAACAACTTTTTCGGCTTTTGCAAGAGTTCGATTTAAAACTATTACTTGATATCCGCAGTTATCAATAAAATAATCAACGAGCGGTTGGGTCATTAAGCCGGCGCCGACAATTGCAACTTTCTTCATTTTCACCTCTTTATTTAAAAAATTGTATATCTAATTTATTCATTAGAAAAAATTAAAAATATTCATTTTTACAGCAAGTGAAACTAAATATTCTTATACATATGAATTACTGCCTCAAATCCAGCTGAACGTGTAATGAAACCATATTTAACAATTTTTGTAATGCTAAAGCCAATTCTTTCATACAACTTTTTTGCATCTTGATTTGTATCGACAACTGTAAGTGATAATCTGTTAAATTCTTTTTCTTTTGCGTACTTAATAATTTCATTGATTATAGAAGTACCAATATTCTTCCCCCTCATATCTTTTTGTACGGAAAGGGCAACAATCTCTAATTCGTTATCCTTGGGGAAACTAATAGATTCAAGTTTAAATCGGATAAACTTGGGCAACGCGGTGAAAAAACTAAACTCCTTTAAAAGATCAGAAAATTTAACATTAAAATATTTGTTACCTTTGTTTTGGATGCCTGTGATACCTACTAATTTATTATCCAAGATCACATAAAATCCTGACTCGTAATTTGTAGCTGCCCGGATGAGTCGTAAAGCTTTGTCTTTTTCTTTAATTAAAACTCTCATTTTAATATAAAACGACTCATACAATAATTTAGCAGCCTGATTTCTAAGGGTATTTGGTAGTAGTTGAACTATCTCTATTCTATTAATAGATTGCATTATCTTTTATATCAAATTATTTTATTGAAATTATAATCCAAGAAATTGAATTGCCATTCCAGACAAACATATTGCTGCACCACTAAAAGCATGCATGTACCTTTCAATTCGTTGCAAAGGAATGAAACTGATACCTAAAGTTGAAATGATAACAACACTAAGCATCGTAGCTATTGTAATGCTTCCAAAAATTACGACCACTGAAATTAATCCTGCCAGGCTATTCTTAGCTGCTGGATACATGAGTAAAGGTATCAACGGCTCACAGGGACCGAGTACAAAAATGGTAAATAGTATCCAGGGTGTAAGGTTTTTATTATTAGCTGTTTCATGTACATGGACGTGTTCATCATTATGCACATGTGTGTGAATATGACTAACGGCATCTTGATGTGTGTGTAAATGTTGATGCGGTTTGTTCCGTACGACTCGCTGCATACCCCAAATAAAATAAACAAGACCAAAGGCGATAAGCGCCCAGGCGGCCAGATTGCCCCTAAAGCCTTCTATAATCTCTAATTTTGAAACGACCATACCTAAAACAATGCCGATTATTCCCAGTAGAACAGAACTCATAACATGGCCAATGCCACAGAGAAATGTAATTAGAGTCGTTTTGCGTAATGACCATTTACCAGACTGAGCCATCACAATGAAAGGCAAATAGTGATCTGGTCCAAACAATGTGTGAAAGAAACCTATTGAAGCAGCCGCTGTAATAAGAATTGATAACTCATGAGACATGATAAATGACTCCTTTAACAATTGAAATAATTTGTATAGCCAATTAGAGATTTCCCAATTTCAATCGGTTTACCCGTGATATAAATTCATCATAATCAAGCAACTTAGCGTCAAACAACCCTTCTTTTTGCCCTGTTAACACTTCTTTTACCATATCGACCATAGTATCCTGATATAATTTTAAATCTGACTGATTGACAGTCGCCAAATTTTGATCATAGGCTAACTCCACTTTCCATAAGCGATCCATCTGTTCGTTACCGATGAGGAGATGTTTGCGATAAATAATATGGACGGCCATCTTTTGTGGATGATAACCAACATAATAGTGATACTCTCTTCTGGGGGCTTCTATAGTCTCATCAATGAAATACTGATTTTTCTCAGGATTGTGTCTGCGTATGCAACCAAGAACAAAAGCAATGACATCGCTTACGGTATGATCCCGACTGCTGATTAGTGTGAAATCCCCTTTTTCCAAGAACTTTTCATCGCCCTTCAGCAAATTTACAGCAATTTGAGAAATTCTATAACCGCCTGCACCGCATAAACAAACATGCCCTAAATAGCTGCTCACATCACTAAACCGTACTTCCGTAGTTTCCAGACCAAGTGCATAACTGCCCGCTAAAACGCTATGATCATAATGAAATGTGATAGCAGGAATGTCATAAATGAAGTCATATTTTTGATTCCAGCGTGATTCGTTTTCAATTTTTTGTGAATCTGAGGATGTACAAGAGTTTAAAACTAACAATAACAATAAGATACTAATTTTGATAAGATTCATAAGCCTTTCTTCCTTTTGAGTTATTATTGATTGTATTTTCATAAGCTACCTATCCTGATAAGCATAACCCCTAAACCGCGGCGGGCAGCGATCACCTGACAAAAACAAAGCGGCTAGTAACTTTGATTTGCCAATCATATTAGGTATCCTGTTGTAGTTTTGCTAATCTCTTTTTAGCATCAATTAATTCGGATAATTATTAGTTCTATTCGATAAAGTATTGATTTATCAATTTTTTATATCCGGGTTCATTCTGCAGCAATTCTAAATCGGGATTTAATTTCAACCAGACCAAATTTTTATATCCCTTCTGCAACGCTTTCTCTAAATGTATAAGGGCTTTATCCTTTTTGCCTTGAGTAGTTAGTAATTCCGCAAAACGTAAATGAAGAGTGGAGTCAAGCTCAATCGCTTTGCAGCCGATATCCCAGCCCTGTTGCTTCTCACCAAGTCTTGTCAACACCACTGCCAAAGGTATATATGATGCTGAGTTTTCCGGACTATCTTGCACCCATTTTTCAGCATATTCTTTAAATTTGGAAAAATGTTTTTTTGCTGCTTGTATATCACCCATCATTTGATAATTAATACCTAAATCATAATGGGCCGATACTTCATTCATCTGGACTTTAAGCATTCCTTTTAAAATTTGAATTGATTTTTGATATTGACCCTGAAGTCGATATACATGTGCCAGGCGATAAGTATTAAAATTTAAATTTGGATTTAATTCATAGGCTTTTTTATAAGCCCGTTCAGCTTCAGAAAGACTATCCTTACCCACATACGAAGAGCCTAAATAAAAATATCCCCATGCATTTTCATCATCACAAAAAAGCATACGCTTTGACCAGACCATAGCGGAATCCAATTGGGCTAATTTTTCACTATAAATCCAGATAAGCCCGCCGTAAGTAAGCATCAAGTAGGGATTAATTTTTAATGCGGATTTATACTCTAATACTGCTTCATTAAATCTACCCGAATTATGATAGTACCAGCCCAGATTATTATGTGCAATAGGGTCATCCGGATACAAAGCAATACGCATTCTGGTGAATTTTATCCCATTTTCATAATCATTTTCAACATTGATAGCGTGAAATGCTAAAATGCCATACTTTTCCTTATCCGTCAGGTTTTCTACATATTTAACAGCCTCTGCCAATAATTCTTTGCCCTTTTTGCGATCAAATCTTTCAAAAAGAAGATTTCCTAAAGACGCTCTTGCAGAAGTGAAATTTGTATCAATTTTTAGAGCATTCTCATAATAGTTTTTTGCTTGTTCAAAATTCAAATTTAAATGATTCTCAATTCCCAGAGAATATTGCTTGAGAGCCTCTAATGAGGAAGTTGTGACATTAGTTAAAGGTTTGCTCCGAGTGGCAATTGAAAATCTTGACTCTCCCAGTTCTTTACGTATATTATGACTTAACTCATCTAATGTCTCAAGTATTTCATTTTTTCCATCTGCATAAAGAACTTCAGATTTTAAAATATTATTGCCTTTAACTTCCTGTATTTTCCCCATCAAAGCATATTTTTTTCCTGCCCGACTAATGCTTGGTACGACAAAGATGCCAATTCCTTCGCGGATTGCAATTTCACGCCCAGCTTCTTCATCAATAAATTTTGTACCTGATTTCTTCATCCGTTTTAGTGTTTCCAGCATTCTGCGTTTCGATAAAACATTAACATATCGGGATTGATCTATACTCAAGGAAAAGGCAGTGTAAAGCGATTTATCAAAAATGCTTTCATTGGTATGATTTTCGAAGTCAGTGATTAGTATCCAGTCTCTCTCTGAGAATGGTATGGTTTTAGTCGGATAAAAGAATACCGTAAAAACAATAAGTACAATTGCACTAATGGAGGTTAGAAATAGTAAACGTTTCTTTTCGGTTCGCTTCAATCTTTTCCTTTTTTTTAATGTACCTTCTTTTAAATGCAATAAATCTTCGATGAATTCATCAATCTGACGATAACGATCATCGGGTTTTTTAGCTATAATCTTTGTAATAATCTGATCCAATTCAGTGGGAATATTGTCATTTATGGAAGATACTGGATCAGGCTCCTCGTTCAGGATGGAGTACATCACAGCCTGATCGTATTCACCTTTAAAGGGCAGCTGTCCGGTGAGCATCTCATAGAATATCACCCCCAAAGACCATATATCGGTACGATGGTCAACGGAATCGCCGCGGGTCTGTTCCGGTGACATGTAAAATACGGTTCCCAGAGTCGTACCTTCTTTGGTCAGCATGGTTCGTCCGCTTAACTTGGCTAAACCAAAATCCAAAATTTTTACCACACCGTCGTTGGTAATCATAATATTAGCTGGTTTGATATCGCGATGGATAATGCCTTTTTCATGTGCTTTTGCCAGACCCTGGGCGATTTGGGAAATAATGGAACTTGCTTCCTTAAATGGGAGGGGTCCATGCTCGATCTTCTGTTTGAGTGTTTCTCCATCATAGCAGGACATGGCCATAAATAATTGATGATCATCGGTTTCATCAATTTCGTAAATCGTACAAATATTGGTATGGTCGAGGGCGGAAGCGGCCTGGGCTTCATGTATAAAGCGGTTTTTAGCTTCGGAATCGATAGACAGACTTGGTGGAAGGAATTTAAGCGCAACGGTACGTTTGAGTTTGGTGTCTTCTGCCTTATAGACGACACCCATGCCTCCACTGCCGAGTTTTTCCATGATTTTATAGTGGGAAATAGTTTTGCCTATCATTGAATACCCTCCAAATTATAAAATAAGAATTTAGATACTATTCAACTTTCTATCAGATGCAGTATAACCCTTGCGATAACCGGCCCCGTGAGATAACTAAGAAATATATTTTGATTAGTAATTTCATGCCTATCTCACGGGGTCCGCTACATTGTATTGCCATTATATATTAAAATACCACTCCGCTGTATTATCTGTATTCAATATTAATTTTGCTTTCGTACCAAAATTTTTGGCATATAACCCATTGGCGATAATCCGCCAAAATTATAAATATAAATAGATTACGTTGGTAGTTTCCATTTTGAGATTACATCTAGAACTTTGTCTTCCACATGTAAACGGGCATCGTATCTATCATATCCTTGTACTAATAATATATCATAATCAGTCTCTGCATGACGAATATGAGCGCGGACAGCAAGATTGATGGCTTCTTCGGAAAATTCCTTTGCAAATGATGAACGCCCAACTCTACCACTATATTTAAGACATGCATGCTCTGCAATTCCCTTTTGCCTGCCATTAGGACAACCTGGAAAAAATTCATGGATTTTCTTAGCAAATTTATGAACATAATCTTTATCTAGTTCTGCCCGTCGAAGCGCTGAACGTTCTTTACGTCTTTCTCTATATTCGCTATCGGCCAGACATTCTTCTTCCGCTAATTCAAGACCTTTTTCTTCAACTAATAATCCCTGTCTTTCGTATCGTTTACGAGCACGACTCCACTTTAAAACCACTGCTGATAAAGTGGAATATTTTTTAGAGCGTCTTGTGAGAGCAGCATCACCAGAAGGTAAAAAAATTAGATGATCTAAATCTGCACAAGAAAGACAAAGAGCGCCTTTTTCTCTATCAAGAGTTATCCATGCTTTATGACCAAGATTTTCACCACATTCTGAACAGGTTGAATCTTGTAAACTTATAAATACCTTTATTTCTGAATCATCTTTCTTTTTCATTTAAATCTCGAAATTATCATTTAGAAATAATAGGTCAAAATAACAAAAATATCAAACATACAAAACTCTTTATCGAATTCTTCGTATATGAATTCAGAAATTAAACTAGAATTATCGGCTTTGTGAAATATTTTGATAGATAATCACTCGTGCTTGTAAATTTATTCGGAGATTTATATGAATACAACCCTCAGAATTAAGTATGTCATATATAAACTCTTCCTGTTGACAGTATTTATTATTCTCCTGATTTCAAACTATCAGTGTGATAGTAATCCCTCCTCAAGCGAAGAAAATCCAAATGCACTACCCACTGTCACACCAGAAGAAGTAGGATATTCTTCAGAAAAATTAGCTCAAGCTGCTGAATTTGGCGAAGAAATTGGTTATGCCGCCTTGATGGCTTCATATGATGGAAAAGTATTTTTTTCATGGGGTAGTGTCTCTGAAAATTACTGGTCTCATTCTATTCGGAAAGCGTTATTGAACAGTATTTTTGGCATATATGTTGATAACGGCACAATAAATTTAGATGATTCTATGGACGATTTGGGCATCGATGATATTCCACCCAGCCTGACTGATGAAGAAAAACAGGCAAAAATAAGACATCTGTTACAGTCGCGTTCAGGTGTCTATCATGCTGCAGCCGCAGAAGCCCAAATTATGAAAGATACACGTCCGGAGAGAGGAAGCCATCCACCAGGAACATTTTACTACTATAACAATTGGGATTTTAATGTGTTGGGAACCATTTTCGAACAGGAGACCGGTACAAAAATATTTGAAGAATATAAAAGACAAATAGCTGATCCTATTGGGATGCAGGATTTTGATATTGACAACTGCTTTTATCGGTATGAACCTGAACTTTCGATGCATCCGGCGTATCCGTTTCGCATGAGTGCCCGCGACATGCTGCGGTATGGTATCCTGTACCAAAAAAACGGTAACTGGAAGGGTAATCAAATTATCCCGGAAGCCTGGATCGAAGAAAGTACTACCGTCTATTCAATTATTGATTCAACAATGGGTGTTGGTTATGGATACTTATGGAATGTCATTCCAAAAGGATCGGAAGCAGCACAATTAGCCGGGAATAATAAAATTTTCTTTCATACCGGGATTGGGGTACATATGTTGATGATCATTCCTGAAATAAAACTGGTTCTGGTAATGCGTATGGACACAGATGGGGAATGGACGGATCCGGGGGAAGATACATTAGATTTAGCATTAATGATACTAACGGCCCGTACGAACTGAGCGATAAATACTATGAGCATGCGACTGCAAAAATAAAAATTCTGTCTCTTTTTAGATAAAACTTGGTTATCGATCATTGTCATGGTGATTTAGGAATGGGGAAAATATTGTATAAACCCAATATCTATGAGGACTATAGAGATAACAAAGTTCTGAGAAATAAATTTTAAATTTCCCATAACGGCACAAACGTGAATTTCCGATAACATCACATGGTTTTTATTGCAGGGGAAGATCTCCGCCAAAATAGTCAGGCACAGAGATTTGATATGTGGCTGCGTATTTAGTAATCACTCGACATATGTAAAAAACTGTCATCGGTTGTAAAAAAACCCTCCATTTTAAATTTTAATCGGTCACGGTGCTAAATGATAAAATTCAAAAAAATCCACAAATCTTATTATATGGACAAGCAATCTCTTCACGTACTCAAGGGCATTGACCTTCATGTTAAAGAGGGAGAACTTGTTTCGATTATGGGTTCCTCGGGTTCAGGCAAGTCGACGCTTTTGAATCTGATAGGTATTCTGGATACTTATGATGATGGAGAGTATTAT
>JAGLYF010000243.1 GCA_023132435.1 Calditrichia bacterium
CTCCCCATCCCGACAAGTCGGGATTTCCCCTCCCTGCAAGCTTGCAGGGAGGGGATTAAGGGGTGGGTTATCTTCCCTCAATGGCTAATATTATTATTAACAATATTCTCCAAATTAACAAAATTTAGCAAAATATTTTGATTATTTAAAATCGACTGAGTAAATTATTAACTACCCAGGTAGGTAATATACATAATTCGTCATTAATCATGCAATATGAAAAATATTTTAGCACATTTAAAGCATCTTAATTTTACCCAGTACGAATCGATGGCGTATCTGGCCTTGTTGAAACAAAGTAGGGTTACCGGATATGAACTTGCCAAGAATTCCGGGATACCGGCTTCTAAAATATACGCCGTATTGATTAAACTGATTGAAAAGGATGTTATTCTCGCCCTTGATTCAGAACCGGTTAAATATACACCCATACCGCCGGATGATATTATTGCCCGAATGAAAGGTGACTATTTACAGTCATTTGATTTCCTAAGTCAAAGTCTGAATGATATTTATCAAAATGAGCAGATCACCGATCACTATATCTGGAATCTCAGCGGTCGTCAGGAGATAATGCGTCGTATCATTGAGTTTATTGACCATTCTCAGAATTCCATATATCTTTCGGTGTGGGACGAGGAAGTTGCCGCGATCAAAGAATCCCTGTATCGGGCCCATAACCGTGGGGTGAAGATATCAATCGTCCATTATGGCAAATCTCATCTGGGTATTGGTCAGGAATATCGTCATGGGCGTGAACATCAGATTCGGCAGCAGCGCGGTGCAAAACGAATAGCACTTGAGGTGGACGAAGATAAAGTTGTCCTGGCTCATTTTCTAGATGGCGGGGACAGTAATGCGCTGTGGACAAATAACACCGGTTTGGTGTTATTGGCCAAAGATTACATTATCCATGATATATACACAATACGGATGGCAGAAAAATTCGGCCATGAAGCGATGGAAATTTTCGAAAGTCACTAATTTGTTGGAACTCGGAATTCGGAACTGGTAATTTGAAATTAGATTTTGGATGTTGGATGTTCGTTTCTTGATACTCGTCACTCGTTACTCATTGTTAGTTAAGGCTTATAAATAACTGGATAAGAGCAACAAGCTGCGAAAAGCAAGCAACGAGAAACGAGAGCCGAGTTCCGAGTTCCTAATTCCAATTTTTTCGTTCGTTCAAATATATAATAGGAGTCTAAAGATGTCTGAATTACATTGGAACACAGCGATAACCAGAATTGA
The DNA here is from genome assembly GCA_023132435.1 of Calditrichia bacterium. Lineage (GTDB taxonomy): Bacteria > Calditrichota > Calditrichia > JAJRVZ01 > JAJRVZ01 > JAGLYF01. Next base: position 1,252 of record JAGLYF010000243.1, read on the forward strand.
ACCGAACAAAATCAGTGTCCGTGGATATCCCTTAGCGGAATTGCTGGGTAAGGTCAGCTATCCACAAATGGTTTACCTGTTATTTAAAGGAGAACTACCGGCAGAGAACACCGGTAAAATGATTGATGCTATATTAGTCTCTTCTGTTGATCATGGGACGACTCCACCATCTGCGCTTACCGCTATTACAGTGGCCTCAACCGGTGCTGCTCTCAATGCTTCTGTCGCTGCCGGCATTCTGGCCATATCCCAGTTTCATGGAGGTGCTATCGAAGAGTGTATGCGTATTTTGATAAAGGCGATGAATTACAAAAAAGCCAATAATTGCTCCTCTGCTGAAGCGGTTCATCAAATCATTACGGAATATAGAAATAGTAAAAAAAGACTCTCCGGTTTTGGGCATCGTTTACATACTGATGATCCCAGGACAAAAAAACTGTTCTCCATGGCCGATGAATTAAAAATCGCCGGCGAATACATCTTCCTGGCTAAAGATTTTGAGGCTGAACTGGAAAAATCTTTAGGAAAAAAATTACCGATAAATGTTGATGGCGCCATCGCCGCTTTGCTATGTGAGATGGAATTTGATGTCACTTTTGCCAACGCCTTTTTTATGATTGCCCGGGTACCCGGGTTGGTGGCCCATATATATGAGGAAAAAACGCGTTATAAACCTATGAGAAAAATTCATCCGACAGATGTGAGCTATGACGGACCGGAGGAGCGAAGTTTAACAACCCATCTTTTGAATGAAAAAAGAGATTAAAAATTGAAACCACAGAGGGGCACAGAGAAACACTCCGTGTACTCTAAGAGCATCTATCTATAAAATTAGTGATGAAAGAAGTATTATTAATAATATGGAAAACTGTGAGAATTGTAGAGACGTTGCATGCAACGTCTCTACAATTGATAAAATTTAAGATTTAATTAAGGATCTAATTTTTAGTATACTTGTTATTTTCTTGATTAGATGAATAGAATGTGTATAAGATAAAATGTACTAATGAATACACGTTATAATTGGTGTTATAAAAGAATTAAAATATCGACCAAAATGAGGAGTTAAATGTAAATAATTGGAGAGTTCACAGAGGGGGGTAAAGAATAAATTCGTTTAAATCAATAAATATTAAATATTTACTCTGTGTGCTCTGTGGTTATTTTTTACACTACCGGTTAAACCGAAAGGAAGATAGATGAAAGACCAGGTACTCGAATTACTTCCAGAGATACAAGAACTCGAAGATAATGACCTACGTGCCAAAGTAATCGCTTGCTGGGCTGAAGCAATGGAATACCGTGACTGGACGGTGGAACAGTTACGTAGCATCCCATTTACCTTATTGGCCGAAAACGTGAAGATTGGTTTTATCGAACACGTCCGCACCTGCTGTAATATGGGGCTTGCCGTTAACAAGGTGTTAGAAGATGCTTACGGTTCTCGAAGAACACCGGTCAATCGCGATCATCTTATCGCCGGAAGTTTATTAGCAGATGTTGGTAAACTCTTTGAATTTGATAAAAAACCGGACGGAACTATTTTTAAAAGTGATTATGGAAAACATATCCGTCACCCCTTTAGCGGCGTCGGATTAGCCTTCAAACATGGAATACCATCCGAGGTGATGCATGTGATCGCCGTTCATTCCAAAGAAGGTGCCGGAGAAAAACGTTCACCGGAAGCTATTATCTTTCATCATGTGGATTTTATTGATTTTGATCTTGTAAAATAGGAATTAGGAACTGGGAACTCGATATTGGATATTGGATGGTAGAGATCTATTCCCCCTTAAAAAAGGGGGAATTAAATCATTGATTATATGTTACTTATATTTTTAATGTGTTATTAATTTTGACACTACCAAAAAAGGAGTAAAAATGGGAAAGTATAAAATCGCCTGGTTACCGGGAGACGGTGTCGGTAATGATGTCATGGAAGCAACGCGAATTGTTCTGGACGCCTTAAATTTTAACGCCGAATACATTCATGGAGATATTGGTTGGGAATTTTGGCGACATGAAGGGGATCCTCTACCACAACGTACGATTGACATGATGAAAGGAACCGATTGCGCCCTGTTTGGCGCCATTACTTCAAAACCAAAAGAAGAAGCCGCTGCAGAATTAGATGATCAAATAAAAGATAAGGGATATGTCTATTTTTCCCCCATCGTCAGACTACGTCAGGAATTTAATCTGCACACCAATTTACGACCCTGTAAAGCTTTCCCGGGTAATCCCCTAAACTTTAAGGAAGGTATTGACCTGGTTATTTTTCGTGAAAACACAGAAGGTATGTATGGCGGGGTTGAATTTCATCCGGTGCCTGAAGAAGTATTTGCTGTTTTGGAAAAAAATCATCCAAAGATGAAAAAATTCAAGGAGTACGGTCTTGATAATCTTGCTATATCCACCCGGATTATGTCCCGTCAAAAATGTGCCAATATTGTCACCCAGGCATTCGAATATGCTAAAAAATATGGATATAAGACTGTTACTGTCGTAGACAAACCCAATGTTTTGCGTGAAACAGGCGGATTGATGATCAGAACTGCCAGAGAAGTGGCTAAAAAATACCCTGATATTGAACTGTGGGAGACTAATATCGATGCCCAGGCGATGTGGTTAATTAAAAATCCACATGATTATGGTGTAATGGTCGCCGAAAACATGTTTGGTGATATTCTTTCTGATCTGGCCGCACAACTGGTTGGAGGATTGGGATTTGCTTCCAGCGGAAATATTGGTGATAATTATGCCGTCTTCGAACCAACACATGGCTCCGCACCAAAATATGCCGGTAAATATAAAGTCAATCCAATGGCAATGTTTCTTACTACAAGACTAATGCTGGATTGGTTGAATGAAAAAGAAATGGCCCAAAAACTGGAAACGGCAATTGCCACAGTTATCCGTGAGCAAAAAGTAAAAACTTACGATATGGGTGGAAATAACACTTCGCTCGAAGTCGCTGAAGAAGTGACACGTAAGTTTTAGAACCAGGAATCCGGAACTGGGAACTCGGTTCTCGATACTGGATACTGGATACTGGATACTGGATACTGGATACTGGATACTGGATTCAAGATATGGGATATTAGTTGATGTAATCAAGCATTAAGTAGAGAGAAGCGAGATACAAGTACCTAGAACCGAGCACCGAGTAACGAGAACCGAGTAAGGAGTTATTGAATGAAAAATATCACATATAAAATGGCCCGGTTTACAAGGGATCTTAAATATGAGGATCTCTCCCCGGAAACTATCGATCTTACCAAAAGATTTCTGTTAGATTCTATCGGATGCGCTTACGGCGGGAGCAAAACAGAAGACGTTAAAATCATGCTCGATCTTTATAGCGATATGGCTGGTAAAACAGAAGCTACCGTTTTGAATTCGTCGCAAAAGCTACCGATGGTTAATGCCGGTCTTTTAAATTCATTAATGATCCGGGCCCTTGATTATAACGATATCTACTGGGAGCAGGATCCCTCTCATCCCAGTGATATTATCCCCGCTGCATTGTCCCCGGCCGAAGTTTTACATAAAAGCGGTAAGGATGTTATTGTGGCCATCGTTCTTGCCTATGAATGGGAACAACGACTTTGTGAATTTGCCATTCCCGGTGTTCGTGAAACCAAATGGCATCATGCGACTCTGACCCAGATTGCATCTCCGCTTGTAACAGGAAAAATCCTTGGCCTTTCAGAAGAACAATTGGTTAATGCTATCGGTATATCCGCCTGCCATAATCTGACTTTGGGGGCCGTGACCGCGGGGAAACTGACCATGATGAAAAACACGGTTGATCCGTTATCAACACAGGCGGGAATTCTTGCCGCTTTACTTGCTCAAAAGGGATATGAGGGTCCCGAACATGTTATCGATGGAAAAGAAGGTCTGGTTGATACGTTTGTGAATAATAAATTCGATCTCAATATTATGACCGATGGACTGGGTGATAGTTTTCGTATCACAAAATGTTCAATGAAGGCTTTTCCTACAGAAGCGCTTACACATTCTCCCATGTCAGCGGTGATTAAAATTATGAAATCAAATAATATAGATAAGAAAGATGTGGAGCAGGTAACTATTCGTACTGTCGCCCGGGCGGCTGATATTTTATCCGATCCCAGTAAATATGATCCCCGTACCCGGGAAACAGCAGACCACAGTTTGCCCTTTTGTATCGCGGCAACGATTGTCGATGGAACAGTAACCCCCAAATCCTTTAAGGAAGAGAAGATTATGGATCCGGAATTACGATCTTATCTAAACAAAATTAAAGTCGTTGCTGATCCGGACTATGAAAAGACTTTTCCGGAATTAAAAAAGGCCGGGGTGGAAATCAAAACAACCGATGGAAATTCCTTTGAGATAGAAGTCGATTATCCTCTTGGTGACTACAGGGAACCGATGGATGATAACACATTATATGCAAAATTTGATTCAATGGTCACTCCGGAAACCGGAAAAGAAAAAAGAGATAAAATTGTCGATACCATTTTAAATCTTGAAAAACTTGATGACATATCTGATTTTACCAATCTGTTAGCTAAATAACATAATTCTTCATGTTCCCTTGGGATCTGAATGAGCAATCTCTGAGCAAATCCGATACTTATTCTGATCCCCGGTGGAATCTTCTCCCACCCAGCAAATATCATTACTTAACTTCTAACAAATCAAATCTCTAAAATTAGATTCTCCCGCAGTCATCACTTTTCAATTATCACTTTTCAATTATCAATTATCAATTTTCAATACCAAAATAGTTTGGCATAGTGGTTGTTATATATTCTTTAAGTGATAGATCGTTTTCTCGCAGCGGTGCAACGACGCGACGACCGCAACGAAAAATTCTAATTTTTAGATCGGCCATTTTGAAATTTGCCGCCCGGAGTAGATGAAGAAATTCCGAAAGGAAAAAGTAGCACGCCGTAGGCATTTCTCGCAGCGATGCAAAGAAAAATATGAAAAATGAAAAAAGACAAGTGACAAAAGAAATTGATATTTATTCATTTTTCATTTGTCATTTGTCATAGTCTTTCTGCGTCTTAGCACATTTGCGCGTCTAGCTCGGACCAGATATGAATAGATCAGGAGAATTATTTGATTGAAAAAATCATAGTAATTTTAACAATCTTATACTGTCTTGCCGGTCAGCTTAACGCCCAGAGCGACTCCCTCACTCAAATACTGGATGATATTCAGGATGAGGGTACAAGCCTGAATAATTGGTTGGAAGCCCTTTCAGAGCAATTTATTGATACTAATAAGACTTCGAGAGAAAATTTTCCAAAAATTTTATTAAGCCATCGTTTCCAATATACCCTTGAAAAAAACAAGGCTTTGTCCAAAAAAATATTTATAGGCTCTCCGTTTGAAAGTTATACACGATTTCGAATAAAACTTTATAAAAACCTTTCAACCGGTGCTCTGATACAAAAAGATGTAGGAGAGAAAAGTTTACTCGATCATATCTCCGGATTCATATCCTGGAATCATCCGGAATATCCCCTTAAAATCATTTTAGGCAATTATTATATTCGGTGTGCTGAAGGTCTCCTTTTATCCGGACCTTTTTCATTGCCCAAAAGTGCGCTAATAGTAAATCCTTCCTCTAGCCGATATTTACAGGCAAGGCCTTTTCTATCCAGTAATGAATATGATGGATTTTGGGGCGGGGTAATCGAAATTGGTGATTTAAAAAGCTGGAAATTAATTACTTTTTACTCACAGATATTAAAAGATGGCATTCTATCAGATAACAACATCTTTGTTACCGGATTTGACCGCAGTGGCTATCATCGAACCCTATCTGAAAGGATTCGGGGGGACCGACTTAGCGATAAAACTTATGGGGGAATGTTAAGTTTTCCTTTATTCTTTTTTGACCAATTGGGAATGTCTTTTATAAAGACTCAGTATTCGCCGGCAATTAATGAAATATCATCCTCTAAAGAACAACGAAGAAATTTTTTTAAGTTTAATGGTTCGGGTGTCCGGAATTATTCTATATTCTATGCGATACAATTCCGGAATTTACATTTTTCCGGTGAAATCGTACCGGTCGAATCAAAAGAAATTACTTATCTCTCCACTTTAAATTTTTACCATTCGGATTGGCGTTTTGTCCTCAAGTCATGGCGAATTCCATCCCAATTCCAAAGCCCGTTTGGACGCATACCATCCGACTCAAATCCCTTTCCAAAATCAGTTCAGGGATTTATGTTAGGCTCTGTTGGAAATCCGTTAAGCGAGCTGAAAATAACTACTTTCTGGTTTCTTAAAAAAAATCTCTGGAGATCCTATTTTCAGCCGCTACCTCTGCAAAAAAAGGAATTTTATATTCAAAGTGAATACAAGTTTGGAGCAAAAAAATCTTTGTTCTTTCGTTATCATATTTCATCCTCAAATTTTTATTCATCCGATAGTCAGGAAAAAACAGAGAGAACTAAACATAGTTTCCGGGTACAAATAAAGCAATATTTTAGCACAAAGGTTCGTTTTCAATCACGTCTCGAGAAAGTCATCCTGAATTTTTCCCCTTTTCAACCTTCAAAAAAGGGCATCAACTTTTATCAGGACATTTACTGGCAGGTATTTAAACCGGTTACTTTTCATATCAGGTTCAGCTCATTTAATACCGATGATTATGACTCTCGTATTTATGAATACGAAAATGATCTTCCCAATGTTTTTTCCAATTATCCCCTGTATGGTCGGGGAAGAAAATGGTATGTGATGTTAACCTTAAAACCTACCCCAAAAATAAAATTTTGGTTGAAATATCG
>JAGLYF010000244.1 GCA_023132435.1 Calditrichia bacterium
AATATACCGCCGGCAAAATCTACCTGTCCCTTTAATAATTTGCCCGGTTGAAACAGATTGAAATAACTGTAAGCGGTAAGATGCTCCAGGGACTGATTTAAGCGAATAATTGTATCGTAGAAATATAGAAATACAAAAAGGCTGACTGATTTTGCGATCGCCTTTCCCCTTTCAGATTGAAAAGTGCTGATAGCCAATGAAATCGATCCAACACTCAAAAAGAAAAGGTAAGTTATAGCGGCAACTTTCATATATCCCTGTATGTCTATCTCCAGCGAAAAGATTAAATATCCCATATAGGTACCTGCCAACAATGCGGTCACTTGTACCGAGAGGGCAAAAACAAGATACAGAAATAAATGGGTCGGTATTACATTTCTGTGTATCGATCTGGCCATCAACAGATCCATTGTTTTATGCTCGATTTCACCGGAAATATAGCGGGCCGGGATCCCGATCGGGATGAGAAATAAACTAATTAAAATAAGGGGATGAGAATACCCGAATGCCAACATTTGTGAACCATAGTATCCTCCTCCGACTGTGACACCAATAAAATTCATCAGGGACGGGGGTAGCATATGAGCCACAGATTCAAAAAAAGATTTAAAATCCGCTTCAAATAATAACCAGGCAAAAGCAAATTCAAAAAGAAATGAAAAAACGGTTAGTCCCAACAGGATAAATTTCTGATCATGCCAGATTTTTTTAAGATAGCTATATTTGATCGATATAGTCATTACTGTTTTTCTTTTTGGTAAAATGTCATAAACATATCTTCCAGTGACGGTTCCGGGAAGACCAGATTTTTGACTTTGTACTTTGCGATAACTTTTAGTATAGGATCGATTTCCCCCTGAATATTAAAAACAAAATGCTTTTCACGATGTGAAACCAGTGTTAGTGAAGGGAGGTTAAAACTCTCCGGATTTACATTATCAAAGAATTCTATCTCCATCCTTCGTACCATTTTCTTTTTTAATTCAACAATTGGTTCAAGAGCAATAAATTTTCCGTCTTTTACCAACCCGACATGGTCACTAATTTTTTCCACTTCAGCCAGGTTATGCGAGGAGAAAAAAATAGTCATTCCGTCCTTTTTGAACCGAAGTAAATAGTCATATAGTACGTTTCTGTTCAAGGGATCCAGGCCTACTGAAGGCTCGTCCATAATTAATAAATCCGGTTTTTCCTGCATCGCCTGGATAATCCCCAGTTTTTGTTTCATCCCTCTTGAATACTGCTTGATTTTCTTCCCCAGATCCTGATCTGTCAGTTGAAATGCATGCAACAATTCATCTCTTAAAAGTGGCTTTTTTCCGTTAAAACTATTCATGTATTGCAGAAATTGATTTCCGGTCAGTTCCTCGTACAATTTTAATTCACCGGGGACATTACCGATTCGTTTAAAAAGTTGGTGATAGTTTTTCTGTACTTCTTTACCAAATAAAAACGCTTGCCCGGATGAGGGTTTAAGCAGATTAAGAAGTAGTCTTATGGTCGTCGATTTGCCTGCGCCATTAGGACCGAGGAAACCAAATAATTCGCCTTGTCTTATCTCAAAATTCAGATTTTCAACGCCACGAACAGATCCGTAATATTTTGTTAGCTGTTTTGTTTCTATCACAACCTGTGTCATTTGAATACCATTCTATGAAGTTATACTCTTCCTTATGTAGCCCATCTACTACTTTATCAGTTCATATGCAACCAACCGATTATCAAAAAAGGTCGGAATGATCAGTAGATTTTTTTCTATGATAAACTCCAGATCGGCAGAGTTTATTTTTTCACCGGTGGTGTTGAGAAGTTCGGTTACTTCTCCATTTTTTGAAACATAAGACGTCTTGCCGGACCAATCTGATACGATAAAATTGCCTTCACGATCCATTTTTAGCCCATCAATACCGGAGCCGACGACAACAACCGTACGAATGGATTCATTTTTTAAATCAATGGCTTTAATTTTTCCATCCTTTGAATTTCCCACATACAATTCATTATCATGAATATAGAGTCCGTTGGGCCGACCGATTTCATCATTTTTCATCCATATTTCAAATTTATCATCCTTCAATCTATAGATGGCGCTATTCTCTTTTGAGAAATCTGAAACATATACATTCCCAGCCTGATCTATAGCAACATCGTTTAAGAAGATAGCCCCCTCTTTTTTATAGCTTGATATTTTACTGCCTGTTTCAATATCAATAACAACAAGTTCATCAATATCCGTAACATACAATTTTTCTTTTGTAATAGCAGATCCTTTCGGTGCATTTAAACCGGTTACCCATTCGAGTTTTTCAATACTTCCGTCTAATTTAACTTTTGAAATGAATCCATTCCCATCCTTCTCCAGCGGGCTACCATTAATGTTTGACACATAAAGCATCTCTCGTTGAGCGTCATATGTGATCGATTCCGGGACTTTTAAACTACGGTCTGTTTCCCATACCTTTTTTAGTTCCTGTCCTGATAGCTGAATAGCAAATACCAGAACGACAAATAGTACATAAAAGAACTTACTCATGTTATCCTCCTCACATTATAAAACAATGCCTAAATAACTATATTAAAATTTACAACGGATAATGCAAAAAATCATACATGTCTTAACCGCCACGCCAGACAGGAAAGCAAAGACGAAAATATAGAATCATTTACAGGGCAAAAAACGTACCGTTGTTTCCATCTCATCCAAAACCACTTTGAGTGCCCTGAGGGTATCTTTAATATCTTTGTCCGAAGTTTGATTAGAGAGTGAAAAGCGAACCGAACAATGAGCTTCTTCTTCACTTTTTCCCATTGCCAGTAAAACATGGGTTGGATCCGGTGAGCCCGATTTGCAGGCAGAGCCGGATGAAAGAGCAATACCATGCTGGTCAAGAGCCATTACCAACGATTCTCCCCGCAATGCCGGCAAAGTCAGATTAAGAGTATTGGGAAGACGCTCTCTAACGTGCCCGTTAAGAACTACCCCCGGGATTAATTCTTGAATACCTGATTGCAATTTATCTCTTAACTTTTGTATTTTCCGCGACTCCCGAACACTCAAAACCGCCAGTTCAGCTGCCTTGCCCAATCCGGCAATACCGGCCACATTTTCTGTCCCTGCACGTAATTTATTTTCCTGTTTTCCACCATGGATCAATGCCTCCAGTTCCACACCCTTTTTGACATACAGGACACCAATTCCTTTAGGACCATGAAATTTATGTCCTGATAAAGTGAGCAAATCCACATTCAGATATTGAACATCGATTGGAATCTTGCCGGCTGCCTGTACAGCATCTGTATGAAATATGATTCCCTTTTTATGAGCACATGCGCAAAGCTTTTTAATCGGTTGAATTGTTCCCACCTCATTGTTTGCAAGCATGATTGAAACAAGAATTGTATTGTCCTTTATAGCTTTCATTAATTCCTCCGGCTTCACCTGCCCGGTCTTATCCACCTCAAGATAAGTAATTTCAAATCCAATCGTTTCCAGAAACTGACAGGTCTTTAGAATTGCCGGATGTTCAATCGTGGTGGTGATGATATGGTTACCCTTGTCTCTGTATTTAAAGGCCACACCTTTCAATGCCAGATTATCTGATTCCGATCCCCCACCAGTAAAGATGATACTCCGTGGTCTGGCATTGATTAATCGCGCCACCTGTCGCCTGGACGCTTCCAGGCCATCACGGGCATCTCTCCCCACACCATGTATGGCGGACGGATTGCCAAAAGCATGATTCAGATAGGGCTGCATCACTTTTTGTACTTCCTCTGAGATTGGTGTGGTCGCATTGTTGTCCAGATAGATATAACGATCCGGTTTTTTTAATTTCTCTTCAACCTCAAATAATTTCCCGCTGAGACAAACGTTTTTTTTCACCGCCTTTTTGTTATCAGCATTACCTTCTTTGATCTTGACCACTTCACAGAGTAAGGCTTTATAAACGGGAAAACCTGATATTTTATCATATTTTGTCAAATCCGTTAATTCGTTTACATTCCATTCTTTCCAGGCAGCTGGTCCGACCGGAGTACCCCCTCCCATGTTGCATTCAATGGCCCCCTGTACGATATCATCTGTGATGCGCGCCCGGAAGGGTACACTACCCCGCAGAGATTGAACCTCAACAAGATCGCCGTTTTTTATATGGCGCTTTTTGGCATCGATCGGATTTAACTCGATAGTTGGTTCGGGATTATCCTTCAACAATCCCTTTATCCCATGGTGCTGAGACCGGAAATCGGTATGCGGACGTGCCCCTGAATTAAAGACCAGTGGATACTTTTTAAACAATTTGGGATCTGCCAGTGGTCCTTCTTCGGGTTCTATATATTTTGGCAAGGGTTCATAACCATTATCTTCGAGTATCGTCGACCAGATTTCAAATTTTCCGGTTGGTGTTTCAAACCCGGGTTTTCCGTCACTCCGGAGTTTACCTTTTTCCCACTTTTTATATTCCATCATCGGTGTGGATATTTTTACCGAACCACCGGCCTCTTTTATCTGTTCCGGACTGTAACCGGAATCTTTGAGAGCAAAGCGTATCATCTTCTCTTCGCTTTGGGGATAAAGATCTCCATATCCTAACCGCCGGGCCAGCTCGGCCATAATCAAATAATCATTTCGTGCTTCCCCTACCGGTTTTATGACTTTTTCCCGGAGCCTAAAGATCGGACCATATGTCATATAGGAATCGATTTCAAACATTGTGGTTGCTGGTAAAACCACATCGGCATACATCGCATCGGCGGTCAATTGCCGGTCGATACAGACCTGAAAATCCAATTTAGAAAGTGTTTCCCGCCATAAAGGAGTTTGTGGCCAGGAGGTAAGAAGTGACGCGCCATGAATAATTAAACCCCTGATAGAATATGGCTTTTTTGTAAGCACAGATGAAACCAATGCACTGGCATGTGATTCACCGCGATAATTACTGTATATGGGGAATTTATCCCGGGCTAAGGCCAGGTTAAGATCCGGATTTTCCTGATTACAGGAGCGATTGATCGGAAAATGTGTATCGAGCATCGAAAGACCGATTCCACCCGGAACATCGAGGTGACCGGCCAGGGCGAACAGAGAATGAACTGCTCTAATCGCCTGGATACCGCTATCGGAGTATTCCAATCCCGTGTACATTACCGGGCAGGCGCCGATTGCTCTGGCCAGTTGCCGGGCTAATCGGCGAATTGCCTCTGCCGGCACCCCGGTAATAGATTCCGTTACTTCCGGTGTATAATGCTGAACATAGGTTTTTAGTTCTTCAAAACCGTGACACCAGTTTTCAGCAAAATCTTCATCATAAAAATCCTCATCTATCATTACTTCTATCATACTCAGAGCAAGGGCGCCATCCGTACCGGGACGGATTGGGATCCATTCTCCACCGGTGCGGGTTACGGTTTCAGTACGTCTCGGATCGATAACAACAATTTGAGCACCTCTCTTTGCCGCCGCTTCAAGCCGATACATATCGAGAGGCGGAGAATCCGTCGCCGGATTTGCCCCCCATACCACCAGCATTTCTGCGTTTTCCATATCCGTGAACATATTTATCAACATACGTCCCATGGTCACATGCGGAGCAATCATTGCAAAAGAAACATAGCAGAGCGCGCCAACTCCCATAGTGTTTGGTGAACCAAAGGGAAACAATATATTGGATGCTGACGAAACAGCGATGCCCTTTGGTTGATACATATCGCAGAGAGATAGTTCAAAAGCACCACGTCCAGTATAAATAGATACGGCTTCCGGACCGGACTCCATTTTTATTTTATTCAGATTTTTCACGATAAGATCATAAGCCTCATACCAGGAAATCTGATCAAATTCATAAGTACCCTTTTTTCCTTTACGTTTCATCGGGTGTTTTAAACGATGCTCTGAATAAATAATTTCAGGGGCATGTTCTCCCCTTCGACAAATCATGCCCAGGGGATGTCCGGTATCTGCCTTAATATCAACCATTTTTCCATTTTCCATGCCTACCTGAACCCAGCAACCGGCGGGACAGATGCCACAAATGGCCTTTTTCCAATTAAGATCCCGATTTTGTTTTACCATGAGATCATCCAATTTATTAACTTGATCTATGCACAATAGTGCTAAGCTGTATAAAAAGTAAGTCCACGAATTAACACGAATTATTTAATAATTCTTTTATACTTAAGGCTTCGTTCGCCAAAATTAATTAAAATACCCAATTTTAACCTCGTTGCTGAAAGATAGTTTATAAGCTGGGATTCGTGTTCACTATTTAATGCTGATAATGCTTTAACTTCAATTATAATACTATCATAACAAACAAAATCAACTTTATATCTTTTCTGTAATGAGACATTTTTATAATACAATCTGAGTTCTTTTTCTCTACAAAAAGGTATGCTTTGTTTACTAAACTCGATGGTCAATGCCTCTTGATAGACAGCTTCTAAAAAACCAGGACCTAATTCTTTATGTACTTCTAAACTCGCACCAATAATTTGATAACTTTCTTTTTCATAAATTATATCTGCCATGCATTTTCTATATCATATTTCATGCCAATTCTTTAATAAATTCAATAAAAAATTCGTGAAATTCGAATAAATTCGTGTTAATTCGTGGACTTTTTTTGAAATTCGTGGTCTAAAAAAACTACGCCGCTACGAGAAATGACTTCTACCGGTAAATAAAACTTGTGAGTTATAGATACGAATATAAAAACGGAATTTCAAATATTTCAAAAGTCCTCGTTTTAAATTTTTATTAAATTTAGTACATTTGCCGTCAATGTTTTAACACATAGGATCTGTTTTCACATAATGAGAGGAGTGTATTCATTGAAATATTTAAAATCTACCATACAACTTTCTATAACTATCACATCCGTAATTTTATTCTCCGTGCCTCTGTTTTCTCAAAACTCCCCACAATTGGATCCCCCTGATTGGGAAGGAGGATTTCCGGACGGTTGTACAACAATCACAGTGGGTAAAACCGCTTCTGCTGACGGATCGGTTATGACTTCACATACCTGTGACAGCCACCGGACAAGGAGCTGGCTGACTATTACACCAAAGGTAGATCATAAGAAAGGATCGATGGTTACTCTGGTGACCCGAATGTCAAATGATTCTTTAGCCATGCCGGCATATAAATATGAAGCAAGTTGTGAAATTCCACAGGCTGAACATACCCATGGTTTTATCAATACGGCCTATCCCTGTATGAACGATCAGCAACTTGCTATCGGCGAATCCACTTTTGGTGGGCGAAAATCCCTTCAATCCGAAAAAGGTAATATTGATTGCCAACAACTTGTAAGGTTGATGCTTGAGCGCTGCAGCACAGCCCGAGAAGCCATTAAAATGGCTGGTGATTTGACCAAAAAATATGGTTATAACGATGCCGGTGAATGTCGGACTATTGCCGATACCAAGGAAGTATGGCATTTTGAAATTTTAGGACCGGGAAAAAATAATGTTGGATCTATCTGGGCCGCCCAACGTGTCCCTGATGGAGAGATATCCGTTAATGCCAATTCCAGCCGGATCCGTCAAATAGATCTTGATGATGATGATTATTTTCTGGCCTCAAAAAATGTGTACAAGATCGCACAGGACAGTGGTTGGTGGAATCCTGATGATGGTGCTTTTGAATTTTGTTATGCCTATAATCCAAAAGGACGTACTTCTTTTGCCGCCCGGCGCCGGGAATGGCGGGTGTTGTCTTTAGCTGCTCCTTCCCTGAATTTACACGCCAATGCGGAAAATTTTCCCTTTTCAGTGAAACCTGATACTCTTATCTCACTCAGTAAAATGGTGGAATTTTTCCAGGATTATTATGAAAACACACCATATAATTTTATCAAAGATCTTACCTGGACAAATGAAGAGGGAAAAACAGAAATATCACCTCTTGCCAATCCCTTTATGCCCTATGATATGAATAAACTATTCAGAATTAATGGTGGCTGGGAATGGCGTGGTGAACGTACTATCGCCCGCTGGTATACCATGTATGCAACTATCACCCAATCCCGTGACTGGTTGCCTGACGAAGTAGGTGGCGTGGTATGGCTTGCTTTTGACAATGTGGCCACATCTATATATGTGCCGCTTTATTGTAGTATTACCGATGTGGCGGAACCGTATAAAGCACCAGGAAGACCCAAAGGATTTAACCGTGAATCGGCCTGGTGGGCTTTTAATCGGTTGGGAACCCTTGCAGCCCAGCGTTGGGGGGATATGCGATATGATGTAACTAATGTATGGAAACCGATGCAAGCAGAACTTTTTGCAAATCAGAAATCAACCGAAGAGAAGGCACTGGAATTATTTAAGAGTGATCCGGGTGAAGCTAAAAAACACCTGACCGGTTATGGAATTTTCTGGGGTAATAAGGTTGTAGAGAAAGCCTGGGAACTTGGAGATCTTTTGTGGACAAAATATGATGAAAAGTTTTAAACTATTTTTCTTCTTTATATTTTACATGTTTTCTTACAACAGGATCATACTTCTTTAATTCCAGACGTTCTGTCGTATTTCGTTTGTTTTTCTTTGTAGAATAGAAATGTTCGCTTTCAGTGCTCCGTAACCTAATTGTTGCACGTGCTCCTGTTTTTGCCATGATAATTACTCCTCAATTCTTAGGCAACATCACTCAATGATAAACCCTGTTTTTTCAAATAAGGCATAAGGCCATAGCGGGTTACCGTTTTTAAGGCTCTGACCGATAAACGAACCCGGACAAATTTACCCAATTCTTCAACATAGATACGTTTTGATTGTAAATTTGGATATTGTCTGCGTTTTGTCTTATTATGAGCGTGAGACACATTATTGCCTACCAAAGGTCTTTTTCCACTCACTTTACATATTCTTGACATTCTAATTACCCTTTCTGCACCCGTATTGCCTACTCGCTAAAATCAGTTTTTTTCCAGATATGCTTTGCCATTTTTGATCTCTTCATCGATGACTTTATTTTCATCTTGATCAGGAAGCACCTTGATGAACTTTTGCGCAAACCGCCATGAGCCGGTATCGGAAGATTTATATGAATAGACCAGCTTAATTACTTTTGCCGCCTCTGCTGCAGATTTTTTCTTTACTTTATCAGCGAATGACCGTGCTTTCGCCATTTTAAACTCCCGTTAACATATTTATAATAAATAATTACATATTTGAGCATATAAATTTATATATTTATTAATCGTTTTGCAAATACGTTTGCTTAAATTTTAAAATTATTTTAACCACAAAGGGCACAAAGATTGCACAAAGGACACGAAGTTTTTTAAATTAATTATTTCTTTGTGATCTTTGTGCCTACTTTGAGAACTTTGTGGTTTGTTTTTAGCTTCTTTGCACAGGATAAGCTTGAAACCATCGATCAATTTTTGCATATAAAGCTAATGTGCGTTAATTTTTTCTGATTATACGATAGAGATGTATCAACCAAGCCATAAGATCAGGATATTTTGATGGATAAAATTGCTGAGAGTTGGATTTATTCTATAAAATTTCATATCAAGATAATATTATCCCTCATTTGTGGGAGCACACTACTGGCACAAGACCCGCCACTGGAGACAAAAAACATCATTCCCGTTTACACCTACTTCATTGTAAATATGGTGCCCCATGATTTCAATGCCTACACACAGGGACTGGTTTTTAACGATGGATTCCTCTATGAAGGTACCGGCCGAAGGGGGCAATCTTCTTTACGGAAGGTAAATCCTGATGACGGTGCTGTCATCACTCTCTATTCTCTGGCGGAAGAATTTTTTGGTGAAGGAATCACTATCTTTGACGAAAAGATATACCAGCTTACCTGGCAATCATATACCGGATTTATCTATGATAAATCAACTTTTCTGCTGATGGAAGAATTTTTTTATAATACGGAAGGTTGGGGAATCACTCATAATGGTAAAGAATTGATTGTCAGCGATGGCACTTCCACTCTTTATTTTTTAGATCCGGTAACATTCGATATTCTCAGACAGATTACCGTCACGGATGACAAAGGGCTGGTACAAAATCTTAATGAGTTGGAATATGTGAATGGAGAAATTTTTGCCAATGTTCTATATAGCTATCGAATCGCCCGCATCGATCCAAACATTGGCAGAGTGGTTGGCTGGATCGATTTGACCGGCATACTGAGCAATGAAAGGATAGATTATTCCATCGATGTTATGAACGGAATTGCCTATGATCCTACCGCCGACCGTTTATTTGTTACAGGAAAACTCTGGCCAAAGGTTTTTGAAATTCGCCTGATTAAAAAAGCCGACTAATTTTTTGGACGATCATAAAAATAATCCCGTTCAAGGCGCC
>JAGLYF010000245.1 GCA_023132435.1 Calditrichia bacterium
CGATGTTATGCTATTTATGAACTAAATATTAACTTTAATAGTTGAATTTCATATTAATATACTAACCCAAAATAGGAGAGTTCAAAATAATTTGGAGTTTTAAAATTTCTATGGAGATTTTATCATAGGAAACGGAATTAAAATTGTAGTACCTTTTGTAGTAAACTACCTCAAAAACACCCTATTCTGACCATTTTGTAGTAACTTTGTAGTCAATTTCGGGCACTAAAAAAGGTTTCACGAATTAACGCAAACAATTAAATTCCAAGAACCAAATTCCAAATTTCAATTCTATAGTTTAACTTTGCTGACAATGGTGGCAAATATTTTTATTAGTTGTGTAGATTAACTACTTAAGTGCGATCTTAACTCTTTATATTCATTGTTAGGTGTGCTGAGTTCCAGCCAATACCGAGTCTCCTTGGCCTATTTTTTACAGATTTTCATACGCATAAGAAAATCCTTTTGGCTTAAGGCTTCATTGGCTTCAATATAGTTTGCTCCTACAGAACCAGCGGATCTTATCAATTGTCTTCAGATTTCAATGTTTGTTATTTTCCTCGGTAATTTATCAACATACTCTCTGACTTTCTTTGCAAATAAAAACGTCCTTTCCTCAAGATCATATTTTTTGCCTGAATTTGTTTCCATGTTAATGCTTATTCGCAAATATTAAGCCAATATCTTTTAATATATCTAACTTGAAAAATTCCTCTTAGAATTATGAGTTTAAATATATTCCGGAAAAAAAGGAATAATTAGTCTGTTTTACTCTGGCGCTCTTGCCCCGTCTCTATCTTATTCAAATTGATATGGGTAAAATATTAAAGTGGATTGTGAAAATTTTTAAGAAAAATCAATAAAATATTGTAATATTACGATTGTAATTCTGTTTTAAAGTGAATTATCTGTTTTGATTATTAAGGACAAAGATATTTTTCATTTAAATCAGAATGAATGAGTGCTGCTCGTTTACAAATTTCTATTGATGGAGGATAATATGGACACACATCAAAAAGTTCTCTTTGTTGATTGTAATTCATCCTATTATCAAATCTTTCGATTTAAATTAGGTGATTTTTTCGGTCCCGTTGATTTAGGTCTGCATTTATCCGGAAGGTATGATGACTGAAAAAATCAAACCCATGCCGCTGTGGATGTCGTTGCTTCTGTTTGGTATTCCGGCGGTCGTTCTAATTCCGGCTACCCGGTACGGTATGCCCTGGTTAATTACGCAGACCGGTATCCCTGTAATACTCAGTTGGTTTGTTGCCGGCGGACTGCTTGTTTTTATGCCTCTCTTTTTCGCTGCAATATTCGCTTCTCGTTTAGAGGGACATCCGCTGTCCTATTCGGCGCTTCGATCACGTTTACGTTTAAATGCGATGAATAAAAAAGACTGGCAGTGGACCTTTATCGGAATCCTTCTAGCCTTTATAGGTATGGGATTAATGATGGGTTTAACTAATTGGCTTTCAAATGTAACAGGATGGTTTGTACCGCTATCTACTGAGCCGCCGTTTTTAGAATTTCACGGATTAGAAGAAGGACAATACTGGTTTCTTCTACTATGGATGATATTCTTCTTTTTCAACATCGTGGGAGAAGAATTAATGTGGCGCGGTTACATTATGCCCAGACAGGAGCTTTGTCATGGGAAATTCGCATGGGTGATTAACGGGATATGCTGGACTATCTTTCACCTGGCATTTGGTGTCGACCTCATAATTTTGATGTTGCCCATTCTTTTTATTCTACCTTATATCGTTCAGAAAAGAAAGAATACCTGGATTGGGATTTTGATTCACGGCATTTTTAACGGGCCAATTTTTGTCGCTATAGCATTGAACTTGATAAATTAATAGCAATGAAAGGTTTAATAAGTCGGATGTAATTTATCCTCACCTCCGCCAATCAGCCCCACTGACACCAAGGCGAACGAGCCTAACAGGAACAAGGAAAAGGTTATCGTCTCATAAAACTCAATCTTGTCAAACCACTGCTGCCAGACAAAGGCCTGGATTGCCCGCAGCAAACAAAAAATGGCAACCAGCACTAATCCCCATACAAGGGAATGCTTCTGTGCCCATTCCTGATAATTCCTTGTCTGTTTGTTCATATCTGTTTCTCTCCTTTTTTGCCGACTACTCAGAAGTACCCAAACTGGTTGCTCAATAGCAATCCTTAGTTTGCCTGCATGCGCTCGTTAGGTGGAATTGAACGGATGCTTACGACGGATTGTTTGAATCACTTCGTCTATCTGTTGAAGAAAACATGATCGGTCACGCTTCTTTAGCGGCGGAGGCCCGCCCGTTATCTCTCCTGCGCCACGAAGTTCTGACAACAGGTCCCGAGTCGCGACGGCCTGACCGATGTTGTTTTCCGTGAACTGCTTTCCAGTTGGACCAATTACATGTGCGCCCTCCTTCAGGCAGCGGCTCGCAAGCGGAATGTCAGCGGTGACCACGATGTCGTGAGGTTGCACGTGTTCGACAATCCAATCATCGGCCGCGTCTAATCCGTCCTCTACAACTTCGAGTGCAATCCATCGTTCATTCGGAACTCTCATCCAAGAGTTTGCCACTAATGTGACATCAAGGCGATATCTGCTTGCGACTCGGTACACCTCCTGTTTGACCGGGCACGCATCAGCATCGACAAAGATATGTAGCAAACGAAGATCCTCACAATCACCCCGGATCTGCTCCGGGTACCATCTAACGTTGGGCGGATCAGCTGCGAGGGTAGCGAGTCTGCTGGATCCGCTTGATATTACCTAAAAGGTCCTCCCAAAATTTATTATCTTTGTTTTGCACAAACCAAAATATCAAACATAGGAGGACTTTTTGTGCTTGTCGAAGATCCGCCCTCCGGCGGAACTTTGGACCTTTAATATGTGTTAGGCTTTAATGCTTTGAAAAATATAGATTTAGGAGGAAAGGAGATTAACTTTTTAATACTTTTGCTAATTTGATGTTATTTTCAATAAGCTCGTTAACAATCCTACTTATATCGGTTTTACTCTTATCCGCAATATCTTGAATAAATTTTAGATTTTCAGGTTCAAGATAAACTGGATAATTAATTACTATGTTATCTTTGAAAAATTTCCCCTTCTCTCCCTTTGAAAAATCATATTCTTTTCTCATTTATTTTCCCTGATATTGTTTGATTTCATTTTTAGTTGATTTTCTTGCTGAAATTATTCGGATACTTATATTTGAATCATCAACATCGTTAAACGTATGAACAATAGTTAATATATTCCCACTCCTTGATATCCCCATAGTTATCCATCGATCTTCCGTTTTACTATGATCATTATCATGAATTGAGAGAACATTCGGATCAAGGAAAATGGTTGCAGCTAGTTCAAAGCTGACCTTATGTTTTGATAAATTCTTTTTAGCTTTATCAGGATTCCACTCAAAATTGTAATTCAAATTCAATCCCATTTAAACAATATGACAATATTAGAAAAAACAATCAAGTAGTCAATGAAAAATGTAAATTTAGAATAGTTTACAGCCAAATATATGAGTGAGTGGACTAATCAACTTAATATTTTAGAACGGTAATTGATGATCCGTAGTCAGAAAAGGAAATGGTGGCACAACAGCAGGAAATGGAACATTTTTTTTGACCACAAATAAATCGACGCCAGTCAGTTTTACATCTTCAATCAACTCAATATCAATTTCGATTATATCCTTATATTTTTGCTGCAATTGATGAATGTACGGGTTTAAATCCTGTTCGATAATATGCAAATAATCTTTATCAAAATGTTTACTTTTGCCAAGAGATTCCAGAAATTTATATTTCTGATATACAGAGTTATAATAATCATACCACATAGAAGCATCCCTCTGCACCTTAGCCACCTCATGATATCCTTTTTTGTAGGCTTCTTTGGTAATATATCTATCTCTGATCATATCTACTATGGCTAATTTTAACTGTTCAGCAAATTCGCTTTTACTAAACCTGTTTTTTCGAAAGACCAATGGGTGTAAAATCATTTCCTTTTTTAAATCACCTACGGTCCAGATTTCATTATCAATATGCAATAAAGAAAGATCCAGAATCTTATTTATATTGATTTCCAAATCATCGAAATTAATCTTATTACTGTCTATATCCTCAAACCTCCGATTGAAGGTCAAAATGCCGGCATTTTTGGTTTTCATATAAACAGAACCTAATATATTCACTAACTTATGAAAAGTATCTTTTGCAAAATCGATTTTTTTACCAGCCATTATTCCATGGATATATTCTCGGAACCGCGTAGAGGCCTGCCTTTCTTTAAGTTTTTTCTTCACATCATCTAATCTCTTTCGAATTTCACTATCAGAAAGAACTTTTTGCTCGATCCACCCGAGTATTTTTATCATGAGGTAAAAATTATTTTCGATTTTTACGGGACCGATAACCTGATCTTTAAATAATGGCTCCGAAAAAAGTACAGTATGAACGGCTTC
>JAGLYF010000246.1 GCA_023132435.1 Calditrichia bacterium
GAGAAAAAACAATTGACATTAATCAGTAGAGACATCTTATCACCGTAAATATACATAAATATGACTATAAAAAAAGTAAAAATTATTTTTATTTACGATCCATCTTTTTCTGGTAATATTTGGTAGGAGTTGGAATCAGGACCAGTGGATTTCTTCGGGAATTAGAACTTATTTCTTTTAAACTGACCGCGGCAGTGTCAGGTGAATGCAGTGTTAGACACTATTTTGCTTAGTGAATTTACTGAAGTACTTGTAAAGAAGCTGCGACCTTACAAAGACTTGTCCTATTTAAGGATAAGACAATGAGGCTGTTGCCTCATTGTTTAATGAAATATTCTCCTTCCCATTCATTTACTATGATAACGCTTGAAACAAGCTTTCCCTTATAAGTACCACTTCCCTGGATGTTCTTGTACTTGCCTGTCCCTTTTGTAAAAGTGAGAGATCCTTCAAATGTGGTGACAGGTTTGCCTTCTGGAGAAAGAGTTGTGGTAGTCTTCCCTTCAGCTTTAGAATAGACCACATTATCATTCAAGGACATTTTTGTATAAACCGTGTGAGATCCGTTACCCTTAATATAATCAGCAATTCCAAACCAAACAGTTTCAACTCCGTCCATAAATTTATGCTCACCTGTGCTTTCATTGAATCCTTCATTTTTTAATAAATAAAGTGAGTGTCCTTCAGTGTCACCAACCTCAACTACCTCACGTACAGTGTAAGCAGCTGTGGTTTTTCCCGCAATCTTGAATTTCTGTTGTGCCATCAAAGAAGACACACAAAGACCAAAGATTAAAACGAGACTAATAAACGGTACCATTAATCGCTTTGATGTAAGTATTCGCATAGATATCACCTCCTTTCATTACAAAGGATAGGACCGCAGCTTCTTTCTTAGTTTTATTGTTAATTTCGAAATAGCGTCTAACATATAGTGGAATGATTCCAAATAATACTCGTTTACATAAAAAGATTTATAGTAGAATTCTATCTTTTGTTGTTCAAAAAATGTGTGAATCAAAAATCGTTCTGTGTAGTGTTTGTCGGTGAAGGTAAGAATAGAAATCGAATCTGGTCTAATAAGAGTCGTCAGTACACCAATGTAAGAATACGTTCACTGGTATACAACATAAATCGACATGAGTGAGGATTCTAAAAGGAATAAAATATTGGGATTAGACTTCTCTAATTTTAGAAATTGTTTTTTCAAAATTCTTCGGTGTGTGGTGCGCAGTCAAAAGCGTAACCCTTTTTTAATGTCCGAAATTGACTACAATTTACGCCCTAAATTAAAAGAAATATCTTACTCCAAGCGCTCCATTAAAACTAAATCCGGTACCAGGCACGATGTCAAATATAGGTACAAGTTCTAAAAATACATCAAGTGGTAATCCGTCGAATAGATAATCAAGTCCGATAACACCACGTATTCCGACATGTGTATCATCGGCAAATAAAAAACGTACACCAACACCATAATAAAGCGGAAGTGTGCCTTTGTCTACATCAATTAAACCATACTTATGCCACAGATAATCTCCGTGAAGATGAAATGCACCATGCTTACCAAATCCCCATGCGATACCAGCATCCCACGCATTTGTTTTTGATATCCAGTTCTTTAGACTGATTCCGGTAGGCTCGCCAAGCATTATACCTGCTCCAAAACCACTGGATTGACCTTGTACGTTTGCGGTAAAAACAACAAATATGGTGGTGATTAGCAAAATTCTTTTAAACATTTTATTATCCCTACAAGATAAATTTGCTCTTATTACAAGTTCGATAGTTGAATAGCAATTTAAACAAAAATGCATAAAGTATAAAAGAATCAGTCTATTATTTTTATCATAATGAGAGCAGGTTTGAATCAAAATGTTGTACGTAAGAATATGAATATTGAAATACACCCCAAAACACCCTTTTCTGAGAGATTTACTACAATTATATTCAATAAAATTTATATGTTTAGTAGATTTACCTCCATATAGTAATATTGTAGAGTTCTGCAAAATACCGTAATTCGTCATTCCGAGCGGAGCGAAGGAATCTCGTAACCCTATAAATTACAAGAAATTGCTTCGTTCGCATGCTCACTCGCAATGACGACAAAACCTTCATTTTGCAGAACTCTATTATATATAAATAAAGGAGAAGATAATGGCTAATAAACTTAATATGGGATTCATTGGTATGGGTTTTATTGGACCTGTACATGCCGATGCAGTTGCTCTAAATTGGGACATTTCCACAGCATATGCTGTGGCAGATGATGATCCTGCTAAACAAGAAATGGCTAAAAGTATGGGATTGAAAACATTTCAAAAAGCAGAAGAGATGATTGCAGATCCCGAAATTGATGCCGTACACATCGCCGGACCCGACCAATTTCATGCAGATTGGTCAATCCTGGCGATGGATTCTGGTAAAAAATTAGTCGTCTGTGAAAAACCGATGACCCTTACCCTGGAGGACTCTGTTAAAGTATTGGAAAGAGTACAAAAGTATGAAGCCGAGGGGGGAGTTTTTATGACCAATATAAATTATATGGGTCATGCCCTTCCCCGCGCTGCCAGGGAGATGAGAATTAAAGGCGATTTGGGAGATATTGCCATAGTACAAGGTTTTTATGAACAGGATTGGTTGATGGATCCTAATGTATGGTCCTGGAGATTAGAAGGCAAAATGTGTGCCTCCAAAGATATTTTACCCCATTTGGTTAGTGCAGCCTATTTCATGGGTGGTTTATACCCTACACGCTTAATTGCTGATTTTACTACCATCGTCAAACAAAGAAATAAACCTATAGGAAGAACTGATGCTTTTAGCACGGAAAAAGTTGCCGTCGAAACCGAACTGGTTGAAGTTGAGAGTGATCTTTATTCAAGTGTTTTATGTGAATTCCAGAACGGAGGTAGAGGAAATTTTCTCGTTACCCAATACATGGCCGGCAGACAGAACTGGTGGGAAATTACTTTAGGTGGATCGAAGAGAAGGATTACCTGGAACCAGGCGAATCCTAATGAAATGGAAATTGGACAAAGTCCCGTATCTGACGACTCCGGAAAATTAACCCTGCAATCCGTGGCGAATCTGAAACTCATCAATAACCCACCTTATTTACAAGCGATGGGTTTTACAGACGCTGCTCAATATTCACCCTATCCCGGAGAACATCCGGCAGGTTATATTGATGCCTTTTCCAGAAACTTCAAAGCAGCTTATCAAGTGGCTACGGGTAAAATTGCAAGAGAAGAAGCAGTCATTCCTGGAGTTATGATAGGTCATATATGTGTTGCTGTTGCTGATGCTGTGGCAAGGAGCATCGAAGCAGGTGGAAAATATGTTGATGTAGATTATCGTGGAGTCGATCTCAAGGAGTTGAAACTTTAGTTTGGGCAACTTCTGTCACTACCTCCTCGTATACAAAATCGAATTCGACTCGTTTCTCGTTGCTCGGTTCTCGGCGCTGGTTACAAAGCAATTGATGTGATAGCAACAAGTATCGAGCATCCAGTATCGAGAACCGAGTACCGAGCGCCGAGTTATTCTCTGCGGTTAATTTTTACCCTCCCTTATATTAAATAGGAGATCATTATGAAACGTTTTATTAAATGCTCGTCAATTTTGTTTTTAGTTATGACTTTTTTTCTGCCGGTCAACATCAATGCCCAGGGTAGTGCAGAAGATGTAATCATTGGTAAATCAATCCATCTTGAATCAAAAGTATTGGGTGAAGAACGTCAGATTATGGTTTATTTACCCGATGGGTATGATCAGACAACGACGAAATATCCTGTTCTGTATCTTCTGGATGGTCGTACTCATTTCCAACATGCTTCTTCCACAGTCCAGTTTCTCTCGCGAAATGGCAGGATTCCACAAATGATTGTTGTTGCGATTGTAAATGTGGATCGTACGCGTGATTTCACACCAACGAACATGGAAAACAGGCCAAAAAGCGGCGGAGCAAAAAAATTCATCAAGTTCATACAAGATGAATTATTTCCCTATATCGAGGGAAATTACCGCACTCTACCATATCGTTTGTTAGAAGGCCACTCATTAGGAGGAATGTTTTCGATACATGTACTTTTTGAATATCCAAAGATGTTTCAATCTCACTTAGCGATGAGCCCATATATTATGTGGGATAATAATTATACTTTAGGCCAGGCCATCGAAAAATTACAAGAACCGATGGATTTTAAAAATTTCCTATATATCACACGTGGGAATGAACAAAATTATGTCGAGCCACTTGGTAAATTTATAAACCTGTTGGAAACAAAAAAACCGAATGGACTAGAATGGCATTATATGGTAATGAAAAATGATAATCATGGAACGGTACCGTTAAAAAGCTTGTACAATGGGTTGGAAACATTGTATAAGGATTGGATAATCGAGAGAGCAGTCGCTGACCAGGGTATAGAAGCAGTTGAGGATCATTATAAAAAATTAACGGATAAATTTGGTTACAAAGTAGATATTCCCGAAAATGTGCTGAGTGCCATGGGCTACCGCGCCATTGGTGAGAAAAAAATAGACTTAGCCATCGAATTCTTTCTGCACAATGTTAAGCTTTATCCTGAGTCAGTGAATGTTTATGATAGTCTGGGTGAAGGATATGAAGCGGCAGGTAAATTAGAATTAGCGAAAAAAAATTACGAGATAGCCGTTAATAAAGGCACAGAATTAGGTAATAATAACTTAGCAATCTATAAAGAGCATCTGGATAATGTAACTAAGAAATTAAATAATAATAAATCTTAAGAATTTGTAAGTGTAGTAGACTCCCGTATGTAACGGCAAAATATTCGACAAACCGCAATTTGCTTGATATTTCCGTTAAGGTTGGATATCTTCATTCAATCGTAACCAAATTATTCTGCTTACAGTCACTTATAGTTAGTATCATATGATCCGAATAAATGTTTACTTCAGACAGGATAATCCCGACAAAGACAGGGATTTTTCAAGGTTAATTAATTTTACAAATAGTTTTGTTTTAAACGCAGAGCACGCTGAGTTCGTACACTTCCTCTACGTTCTTTGCGCTCTCTGCGTTTAATTTTATCATGTAACGTCTAATTTTCTATACATAGAAAATCCCTGACAAAGTCGGGATCCCAAAAACGGACAGGATTACAGGATTCAATTTATAAGTAATCTACTAATTTTCAGTCTGATGGATTTATTCATTAAATTTCCTAAAAAATTTTCAAAGTTCTTTTTTTATCCCGTTTATCCCGTTTATCCTGTTCATCCTGTCTAATTTTTTTACTTTAGTCTCATATGATACCATTTAACATAATATCTATTTTCATAGGAATAAAAAAATTATGAAAAAATTTCGAATGTTTTTAACCATACTTTTTCTATTGACCTCACTGATTATTATTCTGCTTATCGCCCTGTTTGACAATTCCACACTATTCAGGGCAGCAGATGTGATCAAAAACTATATATGGCCGGCAGGTATCGCCATGCTCATCTTTCTTGGTCTTTTATCCGCCGGTATTGTCTCCAATCATGCCAAATTAAAAGGATCATTGATCAGCAATGGATATTTTCAGCTGGCTATCCTGGAATTGTTTTTATTCTCAGCCGGTCTGACCTATTACCGGCATTATTCTCAGCAGCCGGGTCAAATCGTTCTCCAACTTCACCCTGAAACAACCAGGGACGTTATAAACCTGGGTGTAAAATATCAATCCTCCGGATCTGCCTCGATTGATACGGTTACAGCACCAGGCGTGCTCGAAAACCGGCCTGCCGGGAAATACAGCTTCGAAACCATTGACCAGGATATTGTTTATTTCCATACCGATATTGAACTGGAACCAGGAGAGATTGAAACACTCATTATCCCCATTGTCCTGAATATTAAAACACTGACTGTGCAAACGGAACCCACAGGTGCCGAGATCTGGATTAATGATTTGCAGGCCTCACAAACACCGTATACATTTAAAATTTTAACTGGCGATACCGTCATTCTCGAACTGAAAATGCAGGGTTATCAGGGATACACAGACACCATTAGCTTAAGTGAGAACGTGGACCTGGGGGTTATTCCTTTGCGAAAATTATATACCTTGTGGGTTTCATGTCGTTACGCGTATACTGAATACAAGATTTATGACATGGATGACAGGGTTGTCTTTTCCGCCAATGGTTCCAGGAAATTACAGCTGGCCCAGGGGAGGTATCGTATTTCCTTTGAGATAGGCGAAGGTCAATATGAGACAAAAAGATTTTTACTGAACTACAACTCTACAGTGTTAATACCTTAATTATGATATAACAGAATTTTTCAATACTCTGACTGAAGTAATTTTATCACAGGATTTTCTACTCAAACACCCCGACCAACAGCTGATACTTATCATGAACCACCTCAACTGCCTTAACAACCTGATCCTTTTGTGCTTCATCCTTTATGGTTTGCTGAAGTTGCTTTAACGCTTCTCTTAAAGCAATCTTGGCCTGCTCATAGACCTGTTGTTTGTCTTTCAGACGTGCCGGCAATTGGGCTTTTTCGATCGGATCCATTCGCACGATCAGTTCAGCTGCCGAGGCACTGATCTTTTGCAGATCATAATCGGGCATATAATAATGATAAAGCATGTACAGTTCCTGGTGAAACCGGTCGATCTCCTTCATAACCGGTCGGATCAACCTGACCAGCAGCTCAAACTGACTGTGCAGATCCTCGGCTGCTTTGAGCAGAGCTTCTTTTTCGTCGGCAACGGCAGTCTTTTTGTAGGTCTCAATAATTCCAGCCATATCCTGAATCCCTTTTGTCCAGGCCTCCTGTTTATCACGCAAAATACCCGGCAGCGATGCCTGTTCGAGTTTCGCAAACCCTGCCTCGATCTCCGGAATAAGATCTTTGAGCATAACAGTGTTTTTTTCAGGCCAGGCCTCATGCCAGATCTGGTAGATAACCTCATGAAATTCCCACAGTTCAGGCATGTCGGAGCTTGTTTCGGTTTTAATAGCCTGCTTCTGTGTATCGGTTTCTACCGTTGCGGTTTTATTTTGTTCTTTGTCACCACAGGCGGCAATACTTAAAATTAAAAGACCAACGATTATAAATCTAAAGAAAACCATTTTTCCTCCTTTGTATGAATGTTGATTCAAAGTAACCCCCTTTAAGTTAAAAAATAAAAGTATAAAGTAAAAAGATAAAAGGAAAAAGGGCAGCAAATGGCAGGTTTTATCCGAACCAAAAAATTGATTTTAGTGAGGTAATGGAGCCACCCGATCTAAAGATCACCTCGTGAATCTTCATAAATTCCTGATACAATATTCACACTGGTGCCTTACAAGTCAAAAAATGTAAAAAACAAATCCCCTTTGATTACTGTTATTACAATAATATGACAAATCTATGACAA
>JAGLYF010000247.1 GCA_023132435.1 Calditrichia bacterium
TATGACAAGTCGCCGGATTTATTGGATTAAATTGCTATGAAACTAATTCAAACGATTAGACATCGGGGTATTTTGTAGAAATATAATAGGAGGAGTTATGAAAAGTATAAAATTAATCTTCATGATCTTAATTATTTCAATTTCGTTTTTTCAATTCAATGGCTGTACAGTGGTTGGCCTGTTTACCGGTTTATATTCGGACGCTTCTCAAGTAGATGAGTTTAATCAGGCAACTTTTGAAATACACAACTTTGATCCAGGCACATCTATGGACGTGTTTTTAACAAACGGAGATACCATAAGCGGAGAATTTCTGAGATTGGACAGTGTTTCAGCCGATGAATATGCCGCGAGATATGAAAACTATCGGCAATCGGTATTGAGCGAAGTCACGCTCCCACAATTGTATGATTCAATTGCTATTAATCAGAACAATATACATGATAAAATTTTCCTGGGATTTGACTACGGTTACATGAAAGTAAAAATGAAAAAGTATAATACCTATGCTAAAATTAATCTAAAAAATATCAATCATATTTGTGATAGTGAAAATAACTGTATTGAAAGTGAAAAGCTTAGAAAAATTATCGCTAAGGGAGATATTCCTCTATTGTCGGATTTAGTCTTACAGCGTGAGAATACTGAAGTTAAAATACCCACAGAGGATTTGGTTCAGGGAAAACTTACCGATAAACATTATGGCTGGCTTTACGGATTATCAGCCGGGATAGTGGTGGATGCATTTATTGTTATTTTTGTTTTAATACCCAGTATTGACTTGTCCGGAATGGGTGGATGGGGGCAATGACCACAAAGTTACTACAATTTCTATGTAAGTTTTTTTGGATATAAACAACCGAGTCTTATTGACCCAGTTTCATTAGATATTGAATATTTCTTGAGATTTATTTCAAAAGTATCATTTTCTTCACTTCCATGAAATCCCCAGCCTCCAGCTGATAGTAATAAACGCCACTTGCCAGATTACTGCCATCGAACTGGTAGGTATGATTTCCTTGATTCAATTTCTTTGCTACTAAAGTAGCCACTTCTTTGCCAAGTATATTGTATACTTTGAGTTTGACATATTCAGGTTTTGGTAAAGTAAATTCTATTGATGTTGATGGATTGAATGGGTTGGGGTAATTTTGATACAGACTAAATTTTTGCGGTAAGAGATTATCTGTGTTCCCGACAGAAGTAATTGAAATATCAAAACTTAAATTATCTACATACAGGCTTGACCCATTATGTTGAGTATTGTAAAATGTGGTTAGAATTATTGTGGCAGAGTCAGGAATGTCGGAAGTATTAAAGCTTATCGGTATCTCTAATAGTGTCCAGTTTGGAACAATTTGCGGTGAGTTATAATCAAATCCACCAATAACAACTCCATCTTTATAAAAATTACAAACTACACGCATAGAATCACCATTTTCGGGAAGATATTTATAATACAAAAATAAGGAAATTGGCCGGTAATTTATTGGAAATGCGGGTGGAATGTTTTGCCAAGAGATGCCGGGAGGAAGAGAATCCCAGGAAAATGCTGCACCGTCAACTTCATTTGCTGTATCGGGTTTGATAATCATTGAATACTGTCCGGTACCTGCAGGATAACTATCCATATTTTTTTCAATAGAAAATGAATAGGTTGAAGGAGAATTAGGTAAAAGACCTACCCATTGGTCGGGTTTTTGATATACATTATTCGAATTATCCGGGTCAGGATAATCTTCCCAAATTTCAAATCCATTATTTGGAATTTGAGCATTTGTTTTAAGTGACATTAAAATTAGAACCGTAAATAAGATAAGTAGCTTTTTCATGTTACATCCTTTCTTGATTGAATATATTATAATTGCAACTAACTATGATTTGTACTGTGATAGTATATAAAACTTACAGTCCTCCATTAAGAGACTATAAAGGTACATTTATCACAAAATGTTTATATAATTATCGGTTAAACATGACGAATAATGAGAAGGTGGGGACAGGAAATTGAAAAATATATTTATAGGAAGGGATTTTATAAAAAAAACCGAGTCACAATTGACTCGGTTCTTCGTTTTATTATTTCATTATTTCCATCCTTCATATAAGCCTCACCCAAACTATCATATACATTTGAAGATTCCGGATACAATTTTACATTCATTTTAAATATTTCATCAAGGCTTTAAACACTCTGGTCATATTTGGATGGTCGTGGGGTGTCCGGGAAATCGGATTTTCAAAAACATATTCGTGTTCAAATTTTTGCTCTCTATTCTTACCTTTATAGATGATTTTAAAACTGCATTAGGAACTGCATTGATATATCCTGTAACCAGTCTTTTTTATGAGCGACAGTCTCAAATTGCCGGTTTGGGATTACGTTATTTTCTCAGGCAAAGACATCCTTAACTAATGTCTATTCCGTGTTTCTGACAATTAATTTTTTAAAAATGTTCTAAACAATAATTAAACGGCAATCTGTGAAGTTAACTGCGGAGCCGGCTTAAAAAAATTAATCTTTGACGGGAAGAACATGAATTGCTTTTACAACAAGCTCGACCTCATCCCCGACTTTAAGATCAAGATGTCCGGCGGATTCTGTCGTCAGAACCGATGCCATCTCGACCGGTGAGGTAACATCAAATTTTACGAGCGACATAACGTCTCCGCTTTTTATTGATTTTACCTTTGCTTTGATCAGATTTCTTGCACCATATTTCATTGAATATCCCTTTCTTGTTAAATTTTGTAATTATTTAAACGGGTTATAGGCTGCGTTTAATATGTAGCCCGCGAGATATTTAGCAAATATTTATTTCAATCAGTACTTTCATGCTTGTCTCACGGGGTCCGTTTTATGCCGATAGTTCGTTAGAATAGCATATTCTATTTATCTATGTTTTAAATAACTTTTAAGATCTCTATAGTAGTTTTCGTGCGGACCAATCATAATAAGTTCGAGTAGATCTTTTTTGAATTTATATGATAGAAGATACTGAAGGTTATTAATTTTAAATTTTTGTACGAAAACACCTTTCAAATCACCTTTTTTTTCCTCTCCTATTTGAGGATTCTCGATAATTAATCGAATTTGGTGATCTAGTTGTTCCTTTTGAGACTTCTTAAATTTTTTTATGCGTTTTGCGAATGAAGGAGATTGAATTACTTTCATTAGGAATTATCCAAAATTATATTCGATTCCTTTTCCACTATCTAATTCCTCTAGTCCAAACAGAATTTCTTTAATTAATTGGAAAGACATTGTGGGATTTTCCTCAGCAATTTTTCCGATCTTAGCCCAATATTCGATTTGACCTGTTACTGATCTGTTTTCAACTTTTGAAATGACTCTGGCATCATCTACTAATTTATGTGAGATTCTAACAGCTGTACTCATAATCTTACCTCTTTTTAGTAGCAATATACAGCAATATGTTGCATATTGCAACTAATGTGTTTCGATATATTTTCATGCCTATCTCACGGGGTCCGAGTTGAAGCGCGTTAGAAAGCGCGACATTAATAATGATATCTACACTGAAGAAAATCAATTTGATTTGATCGGACTAAATAGACAATTCTATGTTCTTGGGTTAGACGCCTCGACCAAGCACCCTCAGCAAGATATTTTAGTGGTTCAGGTTTTCCTATTCCCTGAAACGGATCTCTCAATATTGCTTCAATTATATTAAATGCTCTAAGAGCAATTTTTCTGTCAGTCTGAACCCAACAACGAAGATCATCACGAAATTCAGGATGAAAAACAGCAAGACGAGTTGAGGATTTAAGTATCACAGATGTTTTCTTTTTACTCAATACCAACCTCTTTTTTGAGGCTTTCGATGGTTTGTGCAGGTAATTTTTCGGATTGAGCTCTTCTCAACGTATTAAGAAGCCTCTCAGCATTTTTCGGTGATCGTAGTAAATGATGAATCTCAAGTATACTCCTCAGTTCAGAAGCTGAAATCATTGCTACATCTTCCGATTTTCGCCTCGATATAACAACTACTTCCTGATTTTGTATAACTTCGTCTAATAATTTTGCCAAATTAGCCCTGGCTTGTGTATATGTTGTTTGTATAGCCATAACTCTCTCCTGATTATGTACAGACTTAATGTACATAAAGAAAATCGTAGTGTCAATATATGTTTTTCATGAATCGTGCTTTATAACGGTCGGCGCTTAACCAGCCCGCCTTTTCTTTGGCGGGTCCGTGTTGAAGCGCTTGTTGGAC
>JAGLYF010000248.1 GCA_023132435.1 Calditrichia bacterium
TCCACGCCCGTGAGATGTATGCCTGGGTCATGAATGAGAAAGGTGAAATCCTTATTTGCAGAAGTATCAGCTACCAAAATAGATTGTTTGAGAGAACCAGAACCTGATGGAAATACATTGTCAAAAAAGTTACCACCAACCAAGCGTGATAGCAAGGAAAATCGACCATTCACAAATTTGCGTTCAATCGCTTTCTCACAGCGGTGCAACGGCCGTAACGATTTTTTTTAATAGACCACGGATGACACGGATCGCACGGATTAACACAGATTAATAAATCTATTTTTTTTAATCGGCCATTTTGAAATTTGCCGATTAGAGCAGGTGAAGAAATTCCGCAGAAAAATGTTTTTTTCCGGAATTTCTGAGGCTGCTCAGGCAAATTTCAACGGGCCTTGATTTTTTGGTCCTTTTTGATCAAGCAAAAAGGACATAAATAATCATCGCTTTTTGGTCGATTAAAAAGTAGGCCACCGGAGGTCACTCAAGAGGCCAACGACTTTTTGCAGTTCCCTGCATTCGCGGGGACAAGTTTTGGCCTGTTTAAAAAGCATGTCCCGTAGAGAAGCATACAGGGTAGGCCCTGCTGGAGTTTATCCCTTTGGATACCTCCCGCCCGTGCGGGAGGAATGACAAATTTGAGGGGTTATAGATAGTATGCAAAAATCTTGTCCATCAGCTCGTTCGTCCATGTGTCAAAGCCGTTGTTAGCAAAAACACCGCCGTTGGACAGCATGAGATACATAAAATGCTTCCCAGGTACACGAAAGATATAGTTGAGAAAACCCAGCGAAAAACCACCATGCCGATAAGAGGGATGTCCCTTATAACTACTCACCATCCACCCGTATCCAAAATTGTTATCGCCGCTGGTGTAGCCCGTGAAGGCCAGTCGCAATGTAGATTGGCCAACGATTTGATTACTGTAAAGAGCCTGATCCCATTTAAACAAGTCGTTTAAGGTGGAATAGATCCCCGTCGGACCGTATGTATAGCAGTCGTATTCATACAGTACATTGTTTTCATTGTAAGGTAATGCCGTATCCTGAGGATAGACAACGGTTTCGTCGCGGACGAAAGTGTTGTTCATTTCCAGCGGTCCGAAAATTGTCTCCTCAAGAAAATCTGAATAAGTCATCTCCGTAATGTGTTCCACGAGCATGGCCAGAATCAGGTATCCGGTATTGCTGTACTGTGCCTGCTCCCCCGGGGGGAATTCCAAGGTATAATTCTTGAGGACGAGATCCAGCGCACCATCATTTGTTAAACCGTCAAATCCTGCTACGCCATCCGGTGTCAGGTCGGTAAAGTTTGGGATGCCCGATTGATGCGTCAAAAGCTGATGCACGGTGATGTCAGCCCAGGTTACGGGAAAATCAGGAAAATGTTCACCGATGCTTGTATCCATATTCAACAGACCGCGTTCGTAGAGGATAAGAATTGCAATGGCAGTGAACTGTTTGGATAGACTGGCAAGTTGGCATGGAGTGTCGGATATAAAAGGTACACCTGCTGCGATATTCGCCATTCCCCATCCTTGAGCAAATGCAATATTGCCATCCTTTATAACCATAATTGCAAATCCAGATCCTTCAGGATTCATGTGTCCAGATACGAAAGCATCTATCTCTGCTCCGAATTCATCTTCGCTGGTTTTTGGCTCTGTCGTTTTTTCACAACTGGAATAGAAAACTGCTGTGACGAATACAATAAAAAGGGTAAGTATGGATTTCAGGAAGACCGAATAAAACAGATGGATCTTTGAAATCATTGGTTGACCTCCCAAATCTTTTCAGGTGAATGATTTTGGCAGACATTTCTGGTTATACCCCGGGTGTTTTCCAACAAATTAAGTTTTATATCATCAACATAAGATTGAATTAAACTATTTTAACAGCGTGTACGAATTACATAGATTAAAATATTAAGTGTTGCTAGAGGATACGTAAGATAATAGCTGTAGTTTCAGGGAATTGGGAATTTGGAAGACTGATTTCTCGCCCGTCTGAGCCGGGCAGGCAGCGGTGCCGCGCCTGAGGCGGGCAAGCAACTGCCGCAACGATTTATTAAATAGACCACGGATGACACGGATTGCCCCCGTAAAACGGGGCATACCGTATTAACACAGATTAATTAATCTATTTTTTTTAGATCGGCCATTTTGAAATTTGCAGATAAGAGCAGTCGAAGAAACACCAATCATAAAAATGTAGGGGCGATCGGGTCGATCGCCCACCCGTAGGAAGCAGATAACACATATGGAGGGCTAAAACCTATTTCTTGGAGAGGGTTGGTTGCCAAATATTTATATGATATAATTTTATAATCCAAGTAGCTCATGAGTAACTTGAATAGGTGTACGATATTTGAGCGGTCCACACGGCATCTCCGCAAGATTTAATGACCAATCGATTAACGAATACGAATCATGTAAAGGTAACATATACCTTAAATTATAGGCAAAATCGTTCAATGAACCGAGCACAACTTTACTTTTAGTACGTCCAAATGCAAAAGGTGACATCTGTCTAATTTCATTTTCGACAGACTTATTTGGAACACCTAGATATATAAAAACATCAATAAGTTGCTCTCGAAATCTTGTTACTAAAGTATCCAAATCTCTTGCTGACAGAACAATTGGTAAGAGTGATTTTTCACTTGCACAAAGAATGAAATGTCCCTGCCGTGTAAAGAGAATATTGGCATACCAATCTCCTAGTGATGTCGTAGGCTTGTTAGTTTCACCCGGATCTTCAATCCTGAGTTTTTTTAACAACTTTAAAGTACATCTAAGAGTGATCATTTTTTATAATGTGATGATTTAAATTACTCATCTTCTGATGCCGGCACTAGCTTAAAGCCCAGTTGCTGTAACCAGTGTAAGTTGTTGCTGGATTCGGATTTGTACAATTTAAAAATATAATGCCAAGCAAGAGTAGGCCGAAAATGATTTTAAATATTCTGGTTATGATTGTACCTCACTTTTTTCTATTTGCTTCTGTTTTTGGGAAGGAGAAAATAACCAAAACCAATCGTGAAGAATAAATAAACAGCGACAATTCCCCATCCCAGTACATTCAGCCCGCCTGTAAGCTGGATTGCAATTGTGGCAATAAGCGCAATGGCATCATAGATAAACAAGTGCCAAATAATCGCACGTCGGGCAACAGAATCTTCAGTATTTCTAGCGAGCCATGTGAGAAAAAGATTGCCGAATAGCGTCGCGCCATATTCTCTAGCTGTTAGAGCAGCACCAGCTCCGAATGAAGTTCCCAGAAGATGAAGTAATTGGCCGGGGAAAAACAATAGTAACGGACCGAAACCTAAGCAGACAATTGCTTTGATGATCATTAAAGTTTTGAACTTCATAACAATACTCCTTCTGTTGTGATACTTTTTGGCATGACGGCCACTGCTAAGCTTGTATTACGAGGTTGAGCAGATTTATAGCCCTTTTTTTTATCAGGATGTGCTTTGATTAATTTGAGTCAACTTAAATTCTTGAATGATACAATATAATGCATATAATATAAACAATGCATTTACAAATAAACCAAAATAAATGAAGTAAACTTCTCCCGGCGCAGGAAATTCTAAGTAATACTCATGTAGCACTTCGTCAAACATAATCTTTTCAATTATTAGAGCGAAAAATGAAATGATAAGGAGAGATAACAGACTATCACCTCACAAGCTATGTGCCATGCCCGGCACACACGTTTAGTTTCACCTGCCGAAGGGCTTGTTTGCACTGAACTTACGGATTCAATCAAAACTTTAAAGAACGCACTAACTGTGCGGAATTCATCGATCCGCCCTTCGGTCAGGTGCAAACTTTATACAATTCTTCAACCATTTCTACAATAGTGTCTTAAATTGATTGAAGCAATTCTGTCCCCACAGTTACCCATTCAAGATCAATTTATTTTACCGGTCCCAAATAGTGGTCCAGCCAGGCCAGGATCTCCTTGATGTACTCGGTCCTGGGCGGGATGTGGTCCGTGTCGTAGAGGATGAGCTGCTTGTGCTCGGTCGGGGTCCCGAGCAGGTCGAACATGGGCTTAATCTGCTCCTCGATGTCGTAGATGTTATCGTACCTGCCGTTCAACATCAGCGTCGGTGTCATGACACGGGTCACATAGTTGAGGTCACGGGCCTCGGGCCTTCCGCGCCCCCAGACCCCCCCCGCCAGCACGACACTGGCGCCGAGGCGTTCCTCCACGGCCGGAATGATCGCTCCGAGCCACCCTCCCCAGCTCATGCCGTAATAGGCGAGCTTCCCGCTGTCGATGTCCGGACGGGTCTCCAGGTAGTCGACGCTTCGCCTGAAATCCTTGACTAATTGGATCATGTATTCGGTAAAAGCATGAGATTCGGCCCCGCCTCCTACGTTCCAGGTGGACGCCGCCGCCAGGACGGTCTCGTAGCCTTCCTTCTCCAACTTCCAGCGGAAGATCCCGATCGGCACCCGGACCTTCTCGAACGGCGAGACGCCCAGATAGAACCATTCGCCGTCGGGATTGCTGTATTCCTTCATGTAAACCCTGGCGCCGGACGGCTCGGTCTTGAGGTCGATGTTCAAGGCGCATTTCGAGAAGAGCTCCGCCAGTTTAGGATTGTTCCCGAGAATGGCTTCGGCTTTTTCTGCGAGCCTATATGGCGGGACCAGGTTCCGCCACACATCGTTCTCCGCTATCATCTTCTCGATCTCCGGAAGGGCTACCTCCTTCGCCCAGCGGACTTTGGCCTGGCGGTTAAAGAACCAGACAGAAGCGAGGATGATGAGCAGGATCATAGCAACGGCCGGAACGACGACACGCGGCTTGCGGACACGACGCAGGAAGGATCGCAGGTCAAATGCTCCCATTTCCGCGGCTCTCCGGCTGTTCTGATATCCCTTCAGATCTTTTAACATTTTTGCCGCTGATGAATAGCGGGATTCAGGTTTTTTCTGCAAAGCGCGATTGACGATTTGTTGCAACTCCGGTGGAACAGCGGAGTTAAGTTTCTTGATAGGCTCTGGGTCATCATTCATGATTGAATACATCACAGCCTGTTCATAGTCACCTTTGAAAGGACGGTCCCCGGCGAGCATCTCATAAAGCACCACACCAAATGCCCAGATGTCGGCGCGGTGGTCGACCTCTGTTCCCTGTGTTTGCTCGGGCGACATGTAGGAGATAGTGCCCAGGGTCGTTCCTTCCTTGGTAAGCAGGGTTAATCCAGCCAGCTTTGCCAGGCCAAAGTCAACTATCTTTATTTGATGATCTTCTGTTATCAAAATATTAGCGGGTTTGATGTCTCGATGCACAATCTCTTTAGAATGTGCCTTTGCTAATCCCTGCGCAATTTGAATGGCGATATCCAGCGCTTCCTCAACGGACAAGGGGCCGCGGCTGATTTTGACCTTGAGGGATTCCCCCTCGTAGCAGGCCATGGCGATGAACATCTGACCGTCCTCGGTCTCGTTGATTTCATAAATATTGCAGATGTTGGGGTGGTCCAGCGCCGAGGCGGCCTTGGCCTCATGGATGAAGCGTTTCTTCTCCTCCTCCGCCCGGCTCAAATGGGGGGCCAGGAACTTGAGCGCTACGGAACGGTCGAGTTTTGTGTCCTCGGCCTTGTAGACGGTGCCCATACCGCCGCTGCCGAGCTTTTCGAGGATCTTGTAATGATGGATAGTCTTGCCAATCATCTTATTCTCCCGGATTTACACATATAGTATAACGATCTAGCTCACTCGCCGAAACAAGCGGCCAGTAAAAGTTACGAAACTATTCTCTTCACCGGAACGAAAAATAAGTAAAAACCAGTACGGGTTTTCTGTCTGGTGCAGCGCAATGTTGGACCGCCAGAATATTTAATTAATGTCAACAAATCCTTGAAACTTGACTTTGCTCATCTTTAATAAATCCCAACCAAGCATTGGAAACCAAATCAGATAAAGTGGGCCGGCTATCATCTAAATCTATCAGTCTCATATAGTGAGAAATATTCTTGAGCAGTAGTTGGTTTCAGTCCCAAAGTTAAGCTGACAATAATAATAATTAAAGTAAATATAAATTGAAGTATAGCTGCGATACCGCCAAACATGTAAATCCACTTCAAGGAAAAATATTCTTTTTTTCGTGGTTTAAATTATCTTGTTCTAAAATTGACATTTAGGTATCCTTTGATTTAATCCACTCAATTGATTTA
>JAGLYF010000249.1 GCA_023132435.1 Calditrichia bacterium
ATGCCGGACGTTTTGAAGAAGGTTTAAAATCTGTCGAATAATTTTGTATTGTAGGCACACGGCATGCCGTGTGCCTACTAAAAAATTTATCTAAGGGATAAAAATGGATGCGATAAAATTTACGCCTTCAGAAGGATTATCATACAATCTAAATGAAGAAAAATACTGGGACAAACAGGCCTTAAGGGAAGAAATTAACCGCACATTTGAAATCTGTCACAGTTGCCGAATGTGCTTCAAGTTTTGTGATGCCTTCCCGGCCATTTTTAATCTTCTTGACAATGAAAATCTGAAAATAAATGAATTTTCCGAAAATCAATTATCTCATATCGCGGACCTCTGTTTCCAATGTAAAATATGCTATTTTAAATGCCCCTATACCAAGGATGATGACCACGAGTTTAATCTTGATTTTCCGAGATTAATCCTGCGATTTAAATCGATTCAGGCAAAAGAAAAAGGAATTCCGCTCCGGGATAAAGTGTTAGGCAACCCGGATCTACTGGGTAAAATAGGTTGCAGCACAGCGGCAATTTTCAATATGGCAAATAAATCTTCCTTAAATCGCTTCTTCATGGAAAAAACCATCGGCATTCACCGTAAAAAACAACTTCCGTCCTTTGCCGGCGAAACCTTTTATAAATGGTTTCAAAAAAATAAAAAAGATTATACTATATCAGAAGCTGAAAAACAGGATAAAGTTGTCCTCTTTTCTACCTGTTTTGGTAATTATAATAGTCCTGAGATAGCAAAGGATGCGGTTTTTGTTTTATGGAAAAACGGCGTTGAGGTCGCAGTACCAAAGTTAAACTGCTGTGGTATGCCGGCAATGGAATCGGGTAATCTTGACATGGCAGTGAAGGAAGCTGAAAGCAATTATAAAAGCCTTTCTCCTTTTGTCGAAAAAGGCTATAAGATTCTGGTCCTAAACCCAACCTGCAGCCTGACCATGAAAGATGATTATCCCGTTTTACTGGAAAAGAAATTTGCAAGAGAAGATCTGGAAAAGTTCAGCCAGGCTGTTTTTGATACCAATGAATATCTTTTTATGCTTAAACGTGAAGATAAATTCAACCGGTCATTCAAATCGACCCCGGGAAAAATTGCCTATCATATCCCCTGTCACTTAAGAGCACAGAACATCGGTTATCGATCACGGGATATGATGAAGACGATCAGCGAAACATCTTTTATCCTTGTCGATGAGTGCTGTGGGCACAATGGTACCTGGGCGATGAAGAAAGAGAACTATAAAAATTCCATGCGTATCGGTTCCAAAGCGTTTGATAAAATTAAAGACAATGAACATGACATCGTTGCCACCGATTGTCCGCTGGCCGCTATTCAGTTGGAACAGGGAACCGGCGAAGAAGTTATCCACACAATCCAGGTCTTGGCCCGGGCTTATCGTGAGGATGGTTTCGACAAACAAATCACGCCACCGGAAGATAAAAAATAAGGTCCACGAATTACACGAATTAACCCACCCCTTAATCCCCTCCCTTATGCATAAGGGAGGGGAGATCCCGACGCAGTCGGGATGGGGAGGGTTAGTCGCTGCGGCGCTGAGAGAAACAAAATATAGGAAGATTATCATGAGAAAGATGCAGATAGAAGATGTACTGGATTTGACTACATATGAGAAGCAACGAAAAGACATTCGTCCTAAAATTATCGAGATAAAAAATATGAGACGTATTCATGTCGGACCAAAGGTTACCTATTTATTTGAAAACTATGATACGATGTGGTACCAGGTCCAGGAAATGACCCGGGCGGAGAGGATTGTTGAAGAGGAAGGAATTATGGGCGAGTTGAATGCTTATAATGAACTGATTCCGGATACAAACCAGCTCAGCACCTCGATGTTTATTGAGATTGATAACGTTTCAGAAAGAAAAAGTTTTTTAACACAGATCGTTGACTTACCTGATCATACATATCTGGAAGTTGATGGTGAAAAAATAGTCCCTATCTTTGATCCCCGTCAGGGATCGGAAAACAAACTCAGTTCGGTTCAGTATCTCAAATTTGATCTGACCGAAGATCAGGTCCAAAAATTTACCGATTCCAAACTCAAAGTTGTTTTAGGTTTTGATCATCCTCTTTATACTTATGTCCATGAACTTACCGCGAAACAAAAAAGTACACTATATGAGGATATGACTGAATCGTAAGAGTAAGTTTTCACATATAAATTTTATCCAACCGGAATGATTCATATTAATCAATTACAGGTTTCAGTTATCAAATTTTATAATTTTTTTATTATTTGAATATCGGATTTCGAATTTTAATAAATTGGAAATAACCGATATAATTTTTAGATTTATGCGATTTATATTCATAGATGTAATCCATCTTAAAATTTAAGTATATTTTTGTAGATGTAGTCCATCTCGGAGATGGACTACATCTCTGTTAGATTGAAAGGAGAATAACTCATAATGGCTAAAATTCATCCTACAGCAGATTTATATCCTACTGCTGAACTTTCTGATGATGTTGAAATCGGTGCTTATGCGATCATTGAAGATGATGTAAGAATTGGATCAGGCTCAGTCATTCGTCCTCATGCTATCGTTCGAAGATATACAAAAATGGGTTCAAATAACTATGTGGACTCCTTCGCGGTTCTTGGTGCTGAACCCCAGGATCTTAAATTTGATGCAGATACCGTTTCTTATTTAGAAATTGGTAATAATAATACATTTAGAGAAGGGACTACCATCTCACGCGCCACCGGTACAGGAGAAAAAACTGTGGTAGGGAATAATACTTTATGGATGGCCAATTCTCACGCTGGTCACAATTCAATTATACACGACAATGTTATCCTGGTCAATGGCACTCTTGTTGCCGGTCATTGTACCATTGGTAAGGGAACGATTTTACCGGCGAACGGTGCTGTACATCAGTTCTGCTGGGTGGGTGAAAATGTCATGTTTCAGGGTGGTGCTTTTGTCAGTATGCATATTCCGCCATTTGTGGTTTGTTCGGGTATTAATAATGTGGTTTCCCTCAATGCGGTAGGTTTAAAGCGAAGATTAGATATTACTCCAAAAGACCGTCAGGAAGTAAGAGAGGCATTCAAAATAACCTACAGATCGGGATATCAATTAAAACAGGCTCTGGAGGAGATGAATCAGAAGAAGGATTGGGGTGCGGCGGCCGGAAATTTTCGGGATTTTATCAGTAAAATACTGGCAGCAGAACCTCCTTTTAATCGTGGATTATGTTCACATCTTTCCCGGAGTGATCAGAGGCGGAAATGAGATGCTGGATGCTGGATGCTGGATACTGGATGGTAGGGATCTGTTCCCCCTTCGCCGGCGTGCGAATCCGCCTACTGGCGTGATTAAAAGAGGCTGTTGAAAATTAAACAATTTTAAACAATCTTGACGTTTAGAACGCGCAAATTGTCATTCCCCCGAGTACTCGGGGGAATGACAAAAGGGACCAGA
>JAGLYF010000025.1 GCA_023132435.1 Calditrichia bacterium
ATGGCCATCATGATATTAAAAGAACAGGGAAAATTATCTTATGATGATACACTCGATAAATTTTTTCCACAATTTCCTGATTATGCAAAAGAGGTTACCATTCTTCATATGATGACACATACTTCAGGAATACCGGATCATTTTTCATTAATATCCGACACCTACGGGCTGACAAACCAGGATGTACTCGAAGCACTTGTAAAACAGGACAGTCTTTTATTTCAACCCGGCGAGAAATATTCCTATAGTAACGGTGCTTATGTGCTTCTCTCATTAATCGTTGCCCAAGTTTCAAAACAACCTTATCACCTTTTTATGAAGGAAAATATTTTTGATCCTCTGAAAATGGAAAATACAATAGTTTATGATGAATCCGAACCAGAAGTACCTCATAGGACCATCGGTTACAACATTTTTGGTGACAAAAATGATTACACACTATTTACGACCGGTGCCGGTGGGATGTATACAACAGTAGAAGATTTATACAAATGGGATCAGGCTCTTTATACAGAAATTCTTGTCAAATCCGAAACCTTGGAAGAAGCTTTCACACCTTTTTTGTTAAACAATGATAGTTTAACTCATTACGGCTTTGGATGGGGAATTCAAGAGGATGAAAATGGAAAAAGAGTTCAACATTCGGGAGGTTTGGCCGGTTTTAGTACCTACCTTGAACGACACTTAGATCAAAAGAATACGATTATTTTTCTGAATAGCCGGGGCACATCATTAGGATGGCTTTCTGAGGGAATCCGAAATATACTTTACGATAAACTTTATGAGATGCCCAAAGCACCGATCTCACTTAAATTAAATCAAATTTATAAGAAAAGTGGAATTTCTGAAGTGCTTATTCAATATAATAAGCTGAAAGAAGAAAACCCGGATTTATATATTTTCAGTGAGTCTCAACTAAATAGGTATGGCTATTACTTATTACAAAAAAATCAGATAAAGGATGCAATAGAGATTTTTAAACTGAATACAATTGAGTATCCGGAATCTCCAAATGTTTATGATAGTCTGGGAGATGGATATGATGCAGACAACCAATTGTCCCTGGCCGCTAAGAATTATGAAATCGCCTATCAAAAGGGAATGGAAATTTCTGACAGAAATGTATCTGTTTATAAAGGCAATCTCGATCGTGTTAGGCAAAAATTAGAGGAAAAATAACAAAATAGCACGCGGATAATGCGGATGACGCTGATTTTCGCAAATGGAATAAATAACATAAATATCCGCGAAGATCCGTGTAATCCGTCATATTAGATTCAATCATGTAGAGACGCGATTAATCGCGTCTTTACATTGAGTCATTTCCTTGGTCTGATATATTACTTTGTTTTTATTGGATCAGGAGCCCGGGAAGGCAATTTCATCGGCGATTCATTCATTTTCTTGAGTACTTCCTCAATGCCCCTTTCCAGTTGTGGATCACGTCCCTGTAAAACAGATTTTGGATCATTTTCAACAACGATATCAGGTTCAACCCCATATCCTTCAATAATCCAATTTCCCTGGGTATCATTTGTACCATTGAGAGGAACATAGGCTGTTCCACCGTCAATAAATGGTCCCTTTCCTGAGATACCGACAACACCACCCCAGGTACGTTTACCAATAAGGGGTCCCAGATTTGCCTCACGGAAATAATAGGGAAAAATATCACCGTCCGAGGCCGACGTTTCATTGATCAGGCAGACCTTATGGCCATGAAATACGGAAGCAGGATAGGTACTTGCTTTATCACTTCTATATCCAAATCTTGTCCCTAACAGACGGGAATCCAGTCGCTCGATGATCCATTGTGAAACATTACCACCACCATTGGACCGGACATCAACCACCAAACCCTCTTTTCTGATTTGTGAATAATACCAC
Organism: Calditrichia bacterium; assembly: GCA_023132435.1. Lineage (GTDB taxonomy): Bacteria > Calditrichota > Calditrichia > JAJRVZ01 > JAJRVZ01 > JAGLYF01. The sequence continues at coordinate 1,888 of JAGLYF010000025.1, forward strand.
TTAATAAATTCATAAATACCATTGGATCCCATATCAGGTAAGTGAATATAGCCGACCCGTCCATCGGTCATTTCATCCACTCTTTTCCGGTTACCCTCAACCCACTCCATATAGAGTAGGCGTGCTTCGCTACCTATCGGATTGAAGGTCACATGTCGTGCCCCCTTAACCGAGGATTTGCTGTTCAAAGTAAGTGTTACAGGATCCGTTTTGTGCTGTAGCAAGCGATAGGGATTATCAGATCCCTTTAGTTCTTCCCCGTCAATCGCCATCACATAGTCACCAACCCGTGCATCAACGCCAACTTCGGTTAAAGGCGCCCGGTATTTGGGTTCTTCATTATTACCCATTAATATCCGTGATATTTTGTATCGGCCGGCCTCAGCATCCAGTTCAAATCGTGCCCCGGGTAGAGCGACTTTTGGCCTGGAGGGAATTTCATAATCACCGCCCACAATATAGGCATGCCCTACGCTAAGTTCCGCAACCATCTCACCGAGCACATAATTGAGATCAGAACGGTGCGCCACATATTTTAATAAGGGTCGATATTGATCACCAATCGCTTTCCAATCGTAGCCATGCATATTTTTCACATAAAAGAAATCCCGAAAACGGCGCCAGGTTTCTTCAAAAATTGCTGCCCACTCTTCCGCCGGAACACGATCTACCATCAGTCCGTTTATTGGCACTGTCTTTTTCTCGTTCGCTTTTGGTTTTACATCATATAAATGATAATCATTTTTTTGTTTTACAAGTACCTTTTTGCCGTCAAATGATAGAGCGTAGTTTTCGATATCATCCACAAGGCTGGATAATTCACGATCTTTGATTGAATAGATTTGTAAACTTGGTTTAGTGTAACTCTCCCGGCCATAAAAACCGGCGCCGGTTTTTACAAATAAAATATGGCCTTCCACCACTGATAAGCCCCGCATGTTATCGTCTTCAATCGGAACCCGGGCTGCACGATCAGCAAGTCCATCGAAATCTATTTTAACCGCTTTTTTCTTTTTATCATCTTTTTTGTCGTCTTTGTCCTTTTCTTTTTCCTCACCTGTGGTGATCTCATCACTTTCCGGAGGAAACGGATGTTTTACATCTTTTCGTAATGCCATGGCATAAATGCCGGTTTCACGATTCCCGG
>JAGLYF010000250.1 GCA_023132435.1 Calditrichia bacterium
TTAATAGATAAATCCCCATCATAAAGGGGAGAAAGATATGGATTCTTTAAATAATTTATCACGAAGAAAATTATTATATCTTTTTTATTTCGCTTTTCTGTTTATACTATTCTCCTGTGCATCTAAGGGTGAATGGGCGACTGTGGCTGATTGGGATGAGTTCAGCTTTTCTGATTTACCCGTTCAGGAGGATTTCCCTGATGCCGGGGCAGTCATTTTATTAGACGAAGGAAACCTCGAAATCTCAAATACAGGTGAAATTCATCTTACATATTTTGAAAGACATCGTGTCGTAAAAATTTTTAATAATAGTGGATATAAACATGCTAGTATATCTGTAGGCTATAATGAGAATAGTGAAGTGGAGCTCATTGAAGCAAGGACTATTTCACCGGATGGGAAAATAACAATTTTGGATCAGGATAATATTTTTGATATAACACTTTATCCACGCTTCATATTCTTTTCTGATCAGAGAGCAAAAATATTTACTTTCCCGGCTGTCGATGATGGCTGTATTTTAGAGTATAAATACCGTCTTGCAATGCGGGGTGAATCCCTTATTCATTCCTGGTACTTTCAAAATACCAGTCCAACGGCGTTATCTCGTTTTAGTATTAAAACCCCATCGCAATGGGATATTGTCTACCAGCTTTATAACATTGATATTGACAGCGAATTATTTCAATCTCCCAATGTAAATAAAACCACCCGTACATGGGAGACCAGGGATTTACAGGCGATCCCGGCCGAAATTGCTATGCCTCCAGCCAGAGATATTGGGGCACGAATCGCCATCTCTCCGATTGGATTCAGAACCTGGTCAGATGTTGCCCGCTGGTACCACAACCTGAGTGAATCTCAAATGAATGCGGAAGAGAGCATTAGAGAAATTGTACTAAAATTGACCGAAGATGCCGAAAATGAAGAGGAAAAAGTTAAACGCATTTTTGAATGGGTGCGTGATCATGTTCGATATGTTGCAGTCTCGATCGGAATCGGTGGTTTTAAACCTCATAGTGCCGAAGAAGTTTTGCTTAACCGATACGGAGATTGTAAAGATATGACGACATTATTTTGCTCTGCTACAAAGGAAGTGGGCATTCCAGTTCACCAGGTATTAATTAGCACACGACCAAATGGTCGTGTCGATACAAGTTTGGTTTCACCGTTTCAGTTTAATCATGTTATTGCATATTATCCTATGCAGGGTGATAGTGGTCTGTGGCTGGATGCAACAAAAAAAGGTTGCCCCTTTGGGCAATTACCCTGGTATAATCAGGATCGACTCGCTCTGATTGTAGATGAAAATGGCAATGGAACCTTTAAAAGAACACCATCTAATTTTGAAACTGATAACAGGATATCAATACAATGGGAAGTTGATTTGGATTCTGAATTAAATGCAACAATTGAAGGTAAAAACAGATATTGGGGGGCGCCAGCCGGAGAGATCAGACAGGGCCTGATGAATTTAAATGATAAGCAGTATAGACAATGGATTGAAGGTTATCTGGCTAACAGATGTTCCGGAATTAATCTGGAATCTTTTTCAATTTCTAATGTTGATACGGTAAACGACCCACTAACCATTGCATATAAATTCAGGACCGGGCTTTTCACCTCTTATACGGAAAAGATGGCCGTAATAAATCTTGCTTCAATTCTATTAATGAAACTGCCGGATTATTTTCGGGCAAAGAAAAGGGAAACACCAATAGAATTCCGTCATGGTTCAACATACCAGCTGAATTTAGCTGTCAAACTACCAGAAGGATGGCAGGTTCAAATGCCATCCCGGAATGATTCAATCTCATCTCCCTATGGTAATACTACATGGAACTGGGAAACCAGCAACAATGTTTTTCGTGTTAAACATGAATATCACTTATTTGGACAGCCAATTTCTCGGGAATCATATACAGAGTATCAGAATTTTTTAGACGCTATCAATCAGAACGATATGGTTCCGGCTGTTCTCCTAAAAAATCCCCTATGAAAAGGTTCCGCAACCAAAGGTTAAACTACCCAAACGGGTCACGGTGAGATAAACTCTAAGAACAGGAAGAGGAGGAATTATAATGTTCCGGATTTCAAAACTATCCTGGTTATCCAGATTAGTTTCAATCATCATAGTATTTTATATTTTTGTTGTAACGGGTTGTACGGTAAAACTAATTAGCAGCTATGATGAGAAAACAGATGAAGCTGTTACTGATCTGCATAAAAAAGTCGAAACTTTTTTTCTTAGTATAGAATCACAGGAAGGCTTACCGGAATGCACATATGAGAACCATACGGCATTTTATCAAGAGGCAAAAGTTTCTGTAAGTGCTATTGAAGTTCGTGCCCGGGCGATTCCCGATAATGATATTACTATTGAGCAGATAGTCCTTCTTAAAGAAAATATTGAGATGTTGGAACAACTTCATAAATTAGGGTGCCTGAGTAAAGAACAGATAGAACCCCTTAGAATTAATTTTAATTCGGGTTTTACAGCGATATTAAAATTGGAGTTGGCCAAGAAAAGGGGGGATTGAGCTGCAGGATTAGGAATAATGTCTAGGTTATAAGTATACTAGATGTTCGATGCTGGATACTGGATAATGATAATAGTTTTAAGATACGGAATACGTGATGAGATATGGAAGACGCGAAACTTCAAATGTGAAATGTAGGGGTATCCCACTCGTGCGGGATTGTACAATTCATTGAGATGTGGATTAGTTAATATATTGTAAAATGGCAGTCTTGAAAAATCCTGGAGGGATGTCCTTAGACTAGCCCTGGACGGAAGTCCAGGGTATTTAGTCATCAAAATAACGAAAAGTCCCTTCGGGATGACCTAATGTTATTTAGTATGAAATAAAAATGAAATATATATAGGGAGGTTTCATTATGCCGCTTGACGTTGGCGAACTGGCCAAGAAAATGTTTGAAGCTTTTGAGAGTAGCCTGACTGACAAATGGCCGGAAATAAAAGACTATGCTGAAACGGAAGCCAAAAAAATGGCTGAGTCGCTGGTGATGATTGAAAAACTGATTCTAACTGATCAGATAAATGAAGAACAGGCCAAACTACATTTTCAAATACAGCAGAATGCAACACGGATGGTGTTATTGACGATAGAAGGACTGGGAATCATCGCTGTAGAACAGGCGATAAATGCCGCATTGGATGTACTTAAAGATACTGTCAATACTGCCCTGGATTTTACACTTCTTTAATAGGATTATACAATGAACGTGGTATTTGATCTTGGTGGTGTGGTATTTACCTGGGATCCGGATAAACTGATTGCCGATATATTTGAAAATAAGGAATTCCATCAGGTTGTGCGCTCAGAAATAATTAATCATCATGACTGGGTAGAACTTGACCGGGGCACCCTTTCTGAGGAGGAAGCGATAGGGCGTGGATCGAGACGTACAGGTTTACCTGAATCAGAATTAAAACGATTTATGCATGCTATACCACCATTCCTGACCCCGATTGAAAAATCGGTACAACTCATTCAGGAATTGAAAAATAATAATAAGCTATATGTCTTATCGAACATGCATATTGCTTCGATTACCCATATAGAAAAAAAATATTCCTTCTGGGATTTATTCGATGGACAGGTAATTTCCTGCCGGGTCCGTAAAGTCAAACCGGAATCAGATATCTACCAGCATTTGCTGGAAAGCTATCGATTAAATATCAAAGATACGGTGTTTATCGATGATACGGATATAAATCTGAAAGCTGCGGCAAATCTTGGTTTATCGACGATCAAATTTGAGAATCCGGATCAATGTAAACGGGAGTTGGTGAATTTAGGTTGTCTTTAATGGATTTACTTTTTCTAATTTCCAGCTTCTTACTTTTTTAGTTATTTGCAGTGTATTAGTGATGAATACTTAAATAAACTAGAGAAAGATTGGGAATATGATGAACTATATAAATCTTGCTGATATGTTTTTTAGTAAACGCCGGGATTTTGCCTCGCATACTGCCTATCGTTTTAAAAAAGACGGACAATGGGTGGACTTAACTTTTAAGGAGGCAGTAGATCAATCGGAAAAACTTGCTGCCGGTCTTGCCTATTATGGTATTAACAAAGGGGATAAAGTAGCTTTAATTTCAACAAACCGGGTGGAAAAAATATAGCTCCACAACCGATTGAAAATAAACTGGTGACCGGAAAATATATTGAACAGACGGTGGTTATTGGGGATAACCGGAAATTCTGTTCCGCTGTGATTGTACCTGATAGAGAAGCAGCGATAAATTGGGCACAAAATGCAAATATAAACTACGACGATTTTGATAAGCTGATAAACCATCCACAATTTACTGCGCTTCTTCAAAACGAAATCGATCTGCTAACAGAGGATTTATCAAGCTATGAGCGTATTCAGAAATTTATTTTAGTCTCTGAACCATTTTCACTGGAAAGCGGTGAATTGACCCCGAGCCTTAAGGTTAAACGAAAAGTGGTAGAGGAAAATTATGCATCCCAAATTGATGCGTTGTATAAAATGGACTAGTTAAAATGAAAACCGCAAAGAAATATTATGACAAATGACAAATGAAAAAATATCATACCTGGAGAATTCATGGATTATAAATCTATCAAATGGTGACACTAAAGTCTCCCCTTAAAAAAGGGTCACGCCGGTAGGCGGATCCGCCCACTGGCGGAGATTAAGGGGTTGTAAAGCATTGATATATTTTAAAATATTTCGTTTAAAACAACCCCCTACCCCCCTTTGCTAAGGGGGAATTAAATCTTTGATTTTATATTATTTATAATCTTAATCACAATTTATTTTGAATAATTTAGGCAAATTATTTTATGGATAAATAAATGAGATTTAATAATTATTGCATATACAGATAAGAGATGATGAGGAATGGGAATAAAAAACACTAAATTTTTGGTTTTCGCATTTGGATTGATATTAACAACTTATGGATTATCTCAAGATAAGATTCCGACGGAAGAAGAATTTTTTGAGATAATTCGCAGCCAGGGAATTTCAAAAGCGGTAGAAATATTCAATTCGGTACGTAAATCACATCCTGATAAAAAAATCTTTAGAGAACTGGAAATGAATGACGTAGGCTATGAATTTTTCTTTGATGAAAAAGTTGAGGAAGCCATTGAGATTTTTAAACTGAATGTGGCCGATTATCCGGATGCCTATAACACCTATAATAGTTTAGGTGAATCTTATATGATTCATGGAAATACAGAGCAGGCTATTAAAAATTATAATAAATCAGTGGAACTCAATCCGGAAAATGAAAATGCAAAAGGTATTGCCTATTCTTTGGCAAATTACACTAAGCATGAGTATCAAATTCCTATGAGGGATGGTGTAAAATTATTGACCCAGGTATATATTCCGAAAGATACCAGTCAACAATATCCATTTCTTTTATTTCGCACACCATATTCTATCCGACATTATGGTCCCAGAAACTACCGTGGTGCTTTAGGCCCAAACAACATGTATGCGGAAGAAGGTTTTATCTTTGTATATCAGGACGTACGGGGAAAGTTCCAATCGGAGGGTGAATTTGTGGTGATGAAACCGCATCATATAAATAAGCAAGGTCCGCAGGATACAGATGAAAGCAGTGATACTTATGATACGATTGAATGGCTTTTAATAAATATCCCCAATCATAACGGACGTGTCGGTCAATGGGGAATATCTTACCCCGGTTTCCAGACAGTGATGGGTATGATAGATGCCCATCCGGCTTTGAAGGCCTCATCGCCTCAGGCCTCACCAGCGGACATGTGGATCGGAGATGATTTCCATCATAATGGTGCTTTTCGTCTGATGTATACATTTGGTTGGTTATCGGGAAATGCAAGGGTAAGATCGGGCCTATTAGACAGTTCAAGCGTCAGCTTTGAATATGGCACGCCGGATGGTTATCAGTTTTTTCTCGACCTGGGACCGGTCTCAAATGTGGATAAAAAATATTTTCATCAGCAGGTACCTACCTGGAATGAATATATGACACACGGTGACTATGATGAATACTGGCAGAATCAAGACGTCTTACAATATTTGACCGATATTACCCACCCCATATTAAATGTGGCTGGCTGGTTTGATGCCGAAGATTTTTATGGTCCGATGAGTATCTACTATACGATTGAGGAGAAAAATCCAGAAAATCAAAGTACCCTCGTGGTAGGTCCCTGGCTGCACGGCGGCTGGGCACGCATGGGTGGGGATTATCTGGGTGAAATCGATTTTAGTCAGAAAACCGGAGTCTATTACCGGGAAAAAATTGAATTACCCTTTTTTAATTATTACCTGAAAGATAAAGGAAAACCTGAATTTCCGGAGGCGATTGTATTCGAGACCGGCTCCAATCAATGGAGCACCTATGATCATTGGCCGCCAAAAGAAGCCAGTGAAAGCGTAATATACTTAGCTGCAAATGGTAAAATTTCCTTCGAGCCTCCGGTAGAAGATGGATCAGATACTTATACAAGTGATCCGGATAAACCTGTTCCCTGGTCCTCGGAGATACGAATCAATCAGGGGCATTTGTGGATGATTGAAGATCAGCGTTTTGCAGCCCGCAGGCCGGATGTGCTTGTTTATCAATCCGATGTTCTTGATCATGATATTACCATTGCAGGCCCGATTATTGCTAATCTATATGTATCTTCCACTGGAACCGATGCTGACTTTATTGTCAAACTGATCGATGTTCTTCCCGGTGATGCGCCGCGCAATCGGAATGATATGTATATGGGCGATTTTCAGATGCTCGTCGGAGGGGATGTATTTCGTGCAAAATATCGTAACAGTTTTGAACATCCGGAGCCATTAGTACCGGGAGAGGTGACAAAAATTGAATATGATCTGCGCGATAAATATCATTGTTTTCAGATAGGACATAAGATCATGATTCAAATCCAAAGCACCTGGTTTCCGGTAATCGACCGTAATCCACAAAAATTTATAGATATCTATCATGCAACAGAAAAGGATTTTCAGAAGGCAATACATACAATCCATCGTTCTGAAAAATATCCTTCACATTTGAAAATCAAGGTAATAAATTCTGATAATTAGAGATCGTTTTACGTTTAATCTTACAGAAGGAGACAATGATGACATTAGCAAGAGCGCGACATATCTTAGTAGGTACAGAGGAAGAATGTGAAAATTTGAAAAATCAGATAAAGGAAGGGGCCGATTTTGCCCAATTAGCAACGGAGTTCTCGCAATGTCCATCCGGGAAAAGCGGTGGTGATCTGGGAGAATTCTCACCAGGCCAGATGGTCAAGGAATTTGATACGGTTGCATTTAATGAAAAAGTTGGTGAAGTTCATGGTCCGGTAAAAACCCAATTTGGCTATCATTTGATAAAAATAACCAGCAGAACATAGATATTGTTTTAGCAGCTATTTGCTAAAATAATTGCATTTTGTAAATCCTAAATTCAAAGCTCTAGTTAGGGATTAGGATTTTAATAATCAGAGATTTGGAGATTAATGTTCAATGCTAAAAACGACGATATTTTTTTTAGGATTCATGGGCCTGTTTTTTGCTCAGGAGAATATCAATAATTCAAAAGATCCTGATCCAAACCGATATAGAGAGGCAATCGAATATTTTCGACAGTATGATAATAAAAACACTTTTCCTGAAGGTGCTATATTATTTATAGGTAGTTCCAGTATTCGCTTATGGGCAACCGCCAAATATTTTCCTGGATATCCGGTGATTAACCGGGGATTTGGTGGTTCTCACATCTCGGATATTATATATTTTATTGAGCCCTTAGTGATTAAATACAAACCGCGGATAATTGTTTTCTACGCCGGAGATAATGATATTGCCGCAGGGAAAAATGCCGATCAGGCATTTAATGATTATAAGGAGTATGTTCAGTTGGTCAGAGAACAACTTCCCAAATCTAAAATAATTTATCTACCCATTAAGCCGAGTCTGGCCAGATGGTCACTCTGGGAAGATATGAACGAAGCAAACAGGTTGATCCGGATCTTTGCAGAAGAGGACGAATCTTTATATTATGCCGATACAGCGACACCTATGCTGGGAAATGAATCTTTACCGGATTCCTCGCTCTTTGTTGAGGATGGATTGCATTTGAATGCGAATGGATATGAATTGTGGAGTGAAATTTTAATGCCCGTCCTTGAGAAAACATTTAATGTAACAAAGTAGGGGCATGGCGTGCCATGCCCAATTTAAACAAACCGCAAAATTGTGTAGAAACCGAGCCTCGATAAAATCTGGATTTTCAACTTGTGGTCCGTCTCATAATTAAGTATGTCCTTTTTGCCCGCCAAAAAGATAGGCGGATCTCCGATTTGATCAAAAAGGACCAAAAAATCAAGGCCCCTTGAAATTTGCCTGCTTGTCCGCCCTCTGGCGGGAACAGTCTCAGAAATTCCGGAAAAATTCTATTTTTCTACGAAATTTCTTTGACTGTTCCGAGACGACAAATTTCAAAATGGCCGTTATAAAAATAGATATAATTGATATTAATATTTCCGGGAGATAATCATTCTAAAAGTATTATTCATCGGTGGAACCGGCGTAATTAGTTCCGCCTGTTCGGGACAGTGTGTGGAAAAAGGAATGGATCTGTATTTATTAAATCGGGGACAAACCAACCGCCCAATTCCAAATGATGTAAAGATTATCAAAGCTGATATCAGGAATCCCGAACAGGTTAAATCCATACTTATGAATTATACATTTGATGTGGTTGTGGACTGGATCGCTTATAACCCTGAGCATGTGAAAAATGATTATGAGATTTTTATGGATAAAACCTCACAATTTATTTTTATCAGTTCGGCATCAGCCTACCAAAAGCCACCCAGTAGCCTGCCTATAAAAGAGACAGAACCATTAATAAATCCTTATTGGGAATACTCAAGAAACAAAATCCGCTGTGAGGAATATTTATTACAGGTCTTCCAGGATCATAATTTTCCGGTTACAATTGTTCGTCCTTCGCATACTTACGACCGGACCAAAATAGCGCTATCCGGCGGTTACACAGCGTTGAACCGCATACGTGAAGGAAAGAAAGTGATCATTCATGGAGATGGCACCTCCCTGTGGACACTGACACATCATCAGGATTTTGCCAGAGGCTTTGTCGGTTTACTGGGTAACTCAAAGGCAATCGGTGAAGCATATCACATCACATCAGATGAGGTGTTGACCTGGAATCAAATTTGTGAGGTTCTGGCCGAGGCTGCTGGTGTGAAAGCAAATATTATTCATATCCCATCGGATTTTATCTATCGGTTTGATAAGGAATGGGGTGAGGGATTGTTGGGGGATAAAGCACATTGCATGATATTCGACAATAGTAAGATAAAACAGCTTAATCCTGAATTTCAAGTGAAGATGCCATTTAAGAAGGGGGCAAAAGAAATTATTGCCTGGTATGATGAGGATCCAGCCAGGAGAGTGGTGGATCAAACTTGGGACTCTAAAATGGATGAAATAATCGCCCGGTATGAATCACATTGACAAAGGTAAACAAAGCGATAATATTCAGATTATCGAGGTTAAAAAGACATCGGCTAAAATATTGGCCTCACTGCAACATTTATTACCCCAATTAACTGCTGATTTCAAATCTTTTGATATGAGCAGCCTGGAAGAAATCGTCGACTCAGACTCGACGCTGCTGTTCATTGCTATTGATTTATCATCTGAAGATCAAATCGTCGGGACCTATACGCTTGTTTCATTTAGGATCCCAACCGGGTATACTATCCGGATTGAAGATGTGATTGTTGATGAAAATCGGAGGGGAGAGGGTATTGGAAAGAAAATGATGCATCATGCAATTAATTTTGCAAAAAATACCGGAGCTACCAAAATTGAACTGGCGTCGCATGAGTCGCGGATTGAGGCAAATAAATTATATCTATCATTGGGTTTTAAAAAAATAGAAACAAATGTTTATCGTTATAAAATTTAACCGCAAAGACACTATGTCCCAAATAACATCCCGCATATGCGGGATCAAATCTCAAATAATTTTCAAATACAAATGACCAAATTGTAGAATCGTTAATGAAAAATAATTTTGGTAATTTGATATTGAATTTTATTTGTTATTTGGAATTTGAGATTTGTGATTTAAGGTTAGTATCTTTGCAGTTATAAAACAGGATGAAAAGATATGTCTAAAATGATGCATTATGACTTATCCCGGCTTGAAACCAAACAACCTGTCAAAGGGGCGTTGGTACGTTTTGTACATTCTGACAATATGACAATGGCCTACTGGCAATTTGAGCCGGGTGTCGATTTGCCCGAGCATTCTCACCCGCATGAACAAATTTCCAATATTATGGGTGGTTCCTTTGAACTTACCATCGACGGAGAAACCCTGGAATTAGAAGCTGGATCAGTTGTGATTATTCCGCCCAATGCGGTTCATTCGGGAAGGGCAAGAACCGGATGTTATGTGATCGATGTATTCCATCCGGTAAGGGAGGACTATCGCTAAATCGAATTATAGATATCTCCTGAAAAGGTGTAAAAAAAAAGAGTCCACGAATTACACGAATTAACACGAATATTCATTATAATTTTTTTTATAAGTTCGTATAATTTGTTGATAAAATATTTGCGTCGCTGCGTCGCCGCGAGAGATGGAAAATCTAGGATGGCGAAATCTCAAGAACAAATTGGTAGATATTTATAATGAAATAAATGATTGAGAGTAATTAAGTTAATCGTTTGAGAATGATCAAGGACAGATCATCCGTAGCACTGGCTTCTCCGATAAAATTATCAACACCTTCGAGAATTTTAGTACCTGCTTGAGTCGCTGTTAAACCTTCAATCTTTGGCAACAGATCTCTAAGTCCATTCTCTCCAAAGAAATCGCCCGCTTCGTTTCTTGCCTCGGTTACACCATCTGAATAGACGATAAACAAATCACCGGTCTTTAGTTGAAAACTTTCCTCAGTAAATGTAGTATCCGGCATAATTCCTAAGGCCGGCGCACCCTTTTCCATCTCGGTGAGTTCTCCATGACCTGTCACAATTGGTGGGAAATGTCCGGCGTTAACAAACCGGATCTCGTTTGAATCGGTTTTGATTTCCAGATAAACCATCGAAGCAAATCGATTTGGAAGACTATCCCGGTAAAAGATGGTGTTTAATTTCTCGGTAAGTTTACTGAGAGAGGGGAAATCGGGTACCACTGCTCTTATAGTAGCTTGCAATTTCGCCATGAGAAGCGCAGCGGGTAACCCTTTCCCGGCCACGTCACCGATGGCAAGACCGAATCTGTTACCATTTATTTTCAGGTAATCTATAAGATCACCGCCAACATCATTGGCCGGGCGGGTATAAAGCCAGATATCCCATCCCGGCACCGATGGATTTGGTTCTGGAGCCAATGCCTGCTGAATGGATCTTCCCGCTTCCAGTTCTTTTCGGGCAAGCAATTTATCTTTTAATTCCAGGAGAATTATAAAAAAGAAGAGCAGTGCGCCGAAAATATTCTTCCCGCTATTTGCATTCCCATTGTTATCAGCAGTGAAAATAAAAATTAAGGCGAGGATCAGTAGAATTCTTCGGAATGATGAAAGTTTAAAAAAGAGAATTTTTATCAGCCACCAGGTCAGGTACCAGGAGCGTCTAAACCTGCCCATTTGTTCAAGTTGTTTTTCCCGATGTTTATCAAGAAAAAACTCTCTGATTTCCCGAAAATCTTTTTTTATCTGTTTAAAAAAGGCACCGGAGAAAAGATCAGAGAAGAACTGACGCAGGTCATCAAAAAGTGTTTTAAAAAATTTTGGTTCTGTGTCGGTACCCACCATTTAATCCCTTATTAAGGTAAGAAATAATTCACAAATTACTATACGTATCAATTTTTGAATAGTTGTACCCTAATTTGTTGTATGATGCTAATAAATGTCAATAAATCCTTATTAAGGATGAGTGTAGGAATCTACTCCTGTATGTAAAAATAACAAATAACAAAATAAAATCACAAATAATTATCAAATCACAATACTCAAATTCAAAATGGTTGATGGACTTCATTTGGATAATTCGTTTTTGAGATTTATTTGTCATTTGAAAATTGTGATTTGTAATTTCTTCGAGAGTGCTCTGCTCCTTCATATCATCAGATATCGTATTATTTGCATTTAATTTTACAACGGGTTATATTCAATTATACAAATAATGATCTCAGTATACGGGAAACGCGGTGAAATTCCGCTACTGCCCCGCAACTGTAATGGCTGACGACACCTCTGTATACCACTGTCCCAAATATCGGGATGGGAAGGTGAGGTGAGAAGGATGAAGCCTGAGTCAGGAGACCGGCTGGGATTGCATTTCCAGGTAACCTTCGCGGGAAGGTTGGAATATGAGAAAACCCTGCCAACCCAATTTTCCCGGAAGAGAAGATTGGGATTTTTTGTGAGTAGATTAAGTGCATTTATTTCTTTAAAGTTAAACCACACCAAGCGATTATTTCTTAACAACTTTTGTATCAATAACTACAAACAAATCTCAGTAATCGTATTTCTCATTTTTACGGTACTATTAAAACCATCCACCGCTTATAGCGGGGATGAAGCGCAACTATCCGGCCGGGTCGTAGATAGAATCAGTGAAGAGCCAATTGAGAATACACTGATTTATCTTGAACCGGGTTTT
>JAGLYF010000251.1 GCA_023132435.1 Calditrichia bacterium
AATTAAGTATGGCAGAAAGAAAACAAACAAATTTGAAATGATACATTTGGAACATCCTTTATTATCACCTTGCTAAAGCAAGGTGTCAATTATTTATTATACATCCAGAAAGGATTTAGATGAAAAATATGAAAATTGTAACCTGGTTATCACAAATTCTCATTTTTCTATTTTTGGTATCTATATTGTCAGAAGGATGTGCGCCTCATGTTAGAGAGAAACCAATGTATGATTATGACAAAATGGATCGTGTTACGGAACGAATTCATAAAAAAGTTGAATCTGTTCTTGAATCCTGTATTGAAGAAAATGATCCTGTGAAAATTTCTCGTTATACCCGAATAGATTCAGTGGTTGTTAATGAAGAAAAAGAACATATCGATATATATTTGAATCGATTCTTTGCCTACATGCCCTTCCGGGAAGAGAACACAAAAAAAATCTATGCCGCGATAGAAGACGAACTAGGCTGGTGGGATAGTGAATATTCATTTACTGTCTATGCAACCAACAATTGTATTGAGGAGCTTATTCCAAACTATTATCGCTCTGATCTGAAATCGTATGACCAAACGCGCCTGGCAAAACCAACGGTAGAAAAACCACCAATCGTTTGTAACATTGATAAACCCTGGCAGGTAACAGAAGGTCTCTATAATAAGCATATCGCTCTGTGGCATAGCCACGGCTGGTACTACGAACCAAGACTGGATCGCTGGGAATGGCAACGTGCACGACTTTTTCAAAGCGTGGAAGACCTGGGTCCGATGTCTTATACTATTCCCTACATCGTACCAATGCTGGAAAATGCCGGCGCCAATGTTTTTTTACCAAGGGAACGTGATCTTCAAACCAATGAAGTGGTTATTGATAATAATTCTTATACAGAATTAAATCCCTATTACCTGGAGAAATCCGCAGGTGACAGTAGCGGGTGGTCAACCGGCCTCACCCCTGGTTTCGCGATAGGACATCCACCGTATGGATCTTGGGTAAATCCATTTAGGCAGGGGTCATATCGTTGGACTCGGGCAAGTGCCAGACCGACAGCAGAAATTAATTGGGTTCCGGAGATTCCAGAGGATGGCAAATATGCGGTTTATATCTCCTATGCTTCCTCCGATACCAATGTGACCGATGCCCATTATACTGTTTATCACACTGGGGGAAAAACTGAATTTCTGGTTAATCAACAAATGGGGGGGAAAACCTGGATTTATCTGGGTGAATTTATTTTTCGGAAGGGATTGCATCAGGATTCAGGTAAAGTTGTATTGACAAATGAAAGTAATGAATCAGACAAAATTGTGAGTGCCGATGCTGTGCGATTTGGTGGTGGGATGGGAAATGTCATAAGGGAGGGAAAAATTAGTGGGCGTCCCCGCTATGCGGAAGCGGCCCGTTATTACATGCAATATGCAGGTATGCCCGATACCCTGGTTTATACTCTCTCTGCTAATGAGAATGATTATACAGATGATTACCAGGGACGTGGAGAATGGGTAAATTATCTGAAAGGCGCGCCATTTGGTCCGAACCGGAACAGAATGGAAAAGGGCTTAGGTATTCCTGTTGATCTGTCTCTGGCCTTTCACACCGATGCCGGAATCTCTCCAAATGATACCGTCATTGGCACCTTATCTATTTATTGTACCTTCGATGCGGAATCCCTGCTGGTTTTTCCCGACAGTGTTTCCCGTTTTGCAAACAGAGATTTTGCCGATATACTGCAAACCCAAATTGTTGAAGATATACGGGCCATACATGATCCGGTTTGGAACAGACGAGGATTGTGGGACAGAGGTTATAGCGAGGCGTTCAGACCCAATATCCCGGCAGCATTACTGGAATTACTATCCCATCAAAATTTTTTAGATATGCAATTCTTTTTAGATCCCAGATTCAAATTTGATGTGAGCCGCTCTATCTATAAAGCGATGCTAAAATTCCTTGCCACTCAAAACCAGGAAACATTTGTGGTTCAACCATTACCTGTCCGTAACTTTGCAGCTGTACTTGAGGGGCCAGGCATGATACATCTCCAATGGAAGCAGAGTTTGGATCCACTTGAAGAAACGGCGTATCCGGAGAAATACATTTTGTATACCCGGATGGAGAACAACGGTTTTGATAATGGTGTCTTAGTTGAGGAGAATAGTATCGCTTTAGAAAATTTATTGCCGGGTGTCATTTATAGTTTTATGGTCACTGCGGTTAATAAAGGTGGGGAAAGTTTTCCATCAGAGATTTTATCGACTTGTTGGCTGGAGAATGACCTGGACCCGGTTCTAATAATTAACGGTTTTGACCGGCTGTCCGGTCCACAGATTATAGATACAGAATCGTTTAGTGGATTTGTCGATTTTCTGGATGCGGGTGTTCCTGATATATATGATCTTTCGCATGTCGGTACACAATTTAATTTTACGCCGCGTTCGAAATGGACCGATGATGATTCACCCGGATATGGATCCAGTTATGCGGATATGGAAACACATATCATTCCGGGAAACACCTTTAATTTTCCCTATATACATGGACAGGCGATAAAGAATTTGGGACGGTCTTTTGTATCGGTCAGCGATGAAGCGATTGAAAATGGTGATATCGACATAGCCGATTATAAATTTGTCGATCTTATTCTGGGGGAAGAAAAAAAGACCAGATGGCCCAAAAAAGAAGACGAATTTGAATTCCAAACTTTCCCGGATTCATTACAAAAAAGGATCTCAACCTTTTGCCAGGCGGGGGGGAATTTGTTTTTTTCCGGCGCCTATGTTGGCACGGATGTTTTTCAGACAGCGCCGGTTGATAGTATGGATATAAGATTTGCCCTGGGGACTTTAAAATATTTCCTGCGGACAAATCATGCGGTAAAAAATGGGGAAGTATTTGTCACAGATTCAACGTTTAAATCGATCATTACGGAATTTAATTTCAATACGTCTTATAATCCGAATATCTATACGGTGGAAGCACCCGATGCTATCGAACCTGCAGATTCTCTGGCTTATACTATTTTCAGATATAAAGAAAATAATATGAGTGCAGCGGTGGCATATGACGGCCCCTACAAGGTAGTTATCTTTGGTTTTCCCTTTGAGACAATATTAAATGAAGAATCCAGAAACCGAACCATGAGAGCTGTTTTTGATTTTTTCGCCTCAGAATCAGAAAAACAATAAACAAATAATGAAAAATAGGATTAAAAGATGAAACCACAGAGACCTCAGAAAAAAACTCGGTACTCGTTTCTCGTCTCTCGGTTCTCGATTTACTGCACAAATGATTCTGAAGAATAGTTAAGGATCGAATACTCGCATAGTGCTAAGATCGAGCAACCAGTTACGAGTACCGAGTACCGAGTGCCGAGAAACGAGCTATGCACTGTAATTATTTTTTACACTACCTATAACCAGGACAGGATGAAAAGTATGAAAAAATTATATATAATCGATGTCGTGCTGGTTTTTTCACTATTGATTATTGCCTGTTCGGATAAAGATGTAGACAATGTGGATCTCAGTATGACGTCTGATGACGGTACACGTCTGATCTTGCAGGAATCTGATTTAGAAGCAGGCACACACCATCTCAGGCATATAGAAATTTTTAGCCAATACACTAATGGATATAACCTGAAAATACTGGAAGGTATCGATATTGTCCAGGCCACAGCACCGGATGGCGGTGGTTATTTTGCAAGTATCAAGGCAGTTCCACCTGAGGCTCCTGTAGGATATCCACTCAAAATTTATAATGAGGTGTTATTCGATCCACAGCGATCAACGAGCTATTGTAGTGGTTCTACCTATGCTGCCTTTATTGAGGGTTTAAATCTTTTGTATAAAGATAAAAACCCAGAATTGCCTTATCCCCAGTTTGAAGCCCTATGTATGCAGGAACCAGAAGGTGGAAGACGGGAAGATACGGTAAAATTCTGGGGTAAATGGAATGATGATGGTTATGGGAATCATTTTGCTCTTGTTCAGTATTCGAAAATGGGAAAAAAGATTAATCCGGTAAACGCCAGGCCAGGGGATTTCATGAATATCTCCTGGACAAGCGGCGGAGGACATTCTGTCGTCTTTCTTGGATGGTATCAGGATAAGGAGGGAAAGAAAAATCTTCTCTACTGGTCCAGTCAAACCAGAACAAACGGTTTTGGTGATGAATTGGTCAGTCTGGATAAAATCAGTGAAGTAATGACCGTACGTTTGGCTGCACCGGATAGTTTGTTTACTTTTGATGTTGAGACGAAAGTTAACCGTACTATTTCTGGAGATAAAATTAACTGGTAATTACCAGGAGGGATAATTATGCAGAAAAGAAGTTATCAGTCAATGCAAAATCAGTTTTCACTAAAACGAAGAGAATTCCTGAAAACAGGTAGTATCGTCGGTGCCGGTTTGGTTTTAGGCAATCCGGCGGTCTGGCAGGAGAAAAAATATAAGAGTGGGGAACCGGACCGAATTAAAACAAATATTGAGGATTTTCTCAAAATACCGAAGACAAAAAACTCCCTGCCAGGCTTGTTTCCTGGAAAAGTTGTACAGGTACAAGATGATAAAGTGATGCCAGATGCGAATCCGGACAGTAAAATCGTTCATCAAATGTTTTCAACCGGTATTGAGCATCTTACCGGTAAAAATGTTGATGAGAGTTTCTCGCTGTTATTTGAAAAAGATGATATTGTCGGTATAAAAGTTAATCCGGTTGGTGCCGGTTTGATTAGTACTCGATTAGAAGTTGTCGATGCTGTCATCGACTGGCTTATTAAAAACGGTCTTCCCAAAAAGAATATCGTTATTTGGGATCGATTTGACTACATGTTGGCTGATGCCGGTTTTACACCGGAAAGATATCCGGGTATCCGTATTGAGGGATTACAAACAATGGATGAGGCAGCTGCGGCCGGGGAAACAGAGGATGACCGTAAATGGCTCGATTCTCAGGGAAACCATGTAAGTCAGTCAAATTTTGATAAAGATATTTATTACTGGGCGGATGTGGAAGGACCCAAAGATAAACCTTATTTGAATCAACATGTCTTTAACGGCAAATATTCATATTATGGCAAACTGATCACCAAAGATTTAAAGAAAATAATCAATCTACCTGTATTAAAAAATACCGGAAACGGGATTTCAATGGCAACCAAAAATATAGGTTATGGAGCGATTTGTAATACAAACCGGTTACATAAACCTCTATTCTTTGATGTTTGTACAGAAGTATTAGCACACCCGGTAGTCAGGGATAAACTGGTTTTAAACATAATTGACGGTCTTCGGGCGCAATATGACGGAGGTCCGATGCCGGCAGCTCAATTTACTTATCTGTATAATAACTTGTTTTTTGCCACTGATCCTTTTGCCCTGGATATGATCTGTCATCGTATTTTAGTAGCGAAAAGAAAAGAAATGAATGTAACTGTAAATGAACATCCCCGATATACAGAATATCTACGGTATGCACAACGGATGAATTTAGGCATCGCTGATCCGGATAAAATAAACCATATTGTTGTCTGAGTATCTATGAAAAAGCCCAGATTAATTGGTAAAGTAATCCTTATCTTTATTAGTCAGATCGCTCCATTAATTTCTGGTGATTTAGTTTTGCCTGATCGCATCGATGAAAAATGGGTTGCCCGGGAACCAACCAGGGTATTTGCTGGTGGTGAGTTATTCGGTCATATCAATGGTGGGGCTGAATTGTTTCTGGAATTTGGATTTGAAAATCTGACTGTCTGCAAATATATCAATGATAATCTTGTACTCGAACTTGAAGTATACAAAATGGAAAACACACTTGCCGCGCTGGGTATCTATCTCATCAAAACAGGTCCGGAAACTCCCCTGAAAGAAATTTCTGCCAGAAATACCGCTAATCCTTATCAGGTAGTTATTACATCGGGCCGGTTTTTTATACAGGTTAATAATTTTTCAGGTAATAAAGAGTTGCTTTCATTAATGATTAACCTCAGTCAAACACTTGTCGATCAGATTGATAAACCCGAAACCACCGATCTCTTTGCCTACCTGACAAAAGAAAATATTATCGAGGGAAGCCAGGTAATATTTCGTGGACCATTTGGATTGCAATCAATTTATACCTTCGGAAAAGGTGATATATTACTTCTTGGGGGCCAAGTCTTTGGTGTGGCTGCCGATTTTTCATCAAAGAGTACTAAGAATATTACCCGGCTGGTCATTCCTTATCCCGAAAAAAATACAGCCCTTCAGGCATATAATCATTTAGTTTTAAACATGGATCCCTATCTCGAGATTCTTGAAAAAGATGACAATTATTTTATTTTTAAGGATTTTAAGCAGGAATTTGGATTGGTAAAGATCGATAAAAACATGCTCATGATGCAAATACATCTTCCCTCAAAACCATAAAAAGGTAATGTAAAGACGCGATTAATCGCGTCTCTACATTTATTATGAATGTTTCTTTAATAATCGTAACAACAAACCGGTATTATTTTTTTAAATGAACATCACAAATAAAATTAGATTTGGTATCTCTTTAATTTTATTTGTATTTCTTACCCTGCTTTCCACTAATTCACAACTTTATGCAGAAGATACTGATCATGCCTTTAAGTCGGTTACCTTTAGAATAAATCTGGTTACAAACACAAACCGAAATTTATTGCATCAATATTGGAAACCTCTGGCTGGAGGCGAGGCTGAGATTGAAGTGCCATTTTATGCCGGAAATATGCGGGCGGGTCTTCACCTCTATCAGTATAATGGCAGGCATGAAGAATATCCGGATTATCTTACCAGCTATTTTTATATAGGGTGGGGGGGTGAAATTTCACTGTTTTCTCAAATAGGCTGGTTTAATGGAATACGTCTGGGCAGTTATCAAATGAGTTTTGATGATACGGATATCAATCCAACCCAAAGAGTTGAGAGTGAATTGGGAGTGGGGATCGATTCCGGATTAAATCTAAAATTATCATCGCGGTGGCATGGTCATGTCGGGCTAGGATATATTGTTGTCTTCACTCATAAAAGACTTGATCTGATAAATCTATCCATTGGCGTTTCTTATACAATTGATGCTCCTGCCTGGTTTACGGAGTTTTTGAAATGAAATTTGGCAGGAAACTCATACTACCGGTTTTATGTACGATCAGTATTTTCATTCAGCAATCTCTGGCTGATGACAACTATTCGAAATACACCCTGAACCGGGAAATGCTTCAACATGCCGGGCTGGTCCGTCTGTCTGATGTTTTTACTTTGATCGATGAATGGGATTGTTACTCCGTGGAAGGCTATACCTGGCAGGGGGTCTCAAACAGTCTCGATATCTATCACCAGCAAAACTGGATAATATTAGTCGACGGTCATAGGATGGATTTAAAACTGTTCGATATTACAAATATTAATTTACTCCCAATTAGTACAGACCAGGTTGATTCAATCGAAGTTTATGTATTACCACAACTGACGGAAGACGCATTCTCAGAAAAGGGAATTTTACATATTCATACCCGTCCGATAAAAGATGGCGTAACTTTGCAAGGACAATTTATCGCAGGTAATGAGACCGGTGATCCGGGCCCTTATAGATATACGGAGTTCTGGAGCAAAAATGTGGATAGGATTGTGGCTGATGATTCTTACTGGTTGAGCTACAGAGGTGATGGTGGCTACATTGGTG
>JAGLYF010000252.1 GCA_023132435.1 Calditrichia bacterium
GAGC
The DNA here is from genome assembly GCA_023132435.1 of Calditrichia bacterium. Taxonomy (GTDB): domain Bacteria; phylum Calditrichota; class Calditrichia; order JAJRVZ01; family JAJRVZ01; genus JAGLYF01. Next base: position 5 of record JAGLYF010000252.1, read on the forward strand.
CGGTATATCAAAAATATTTTCACGTCCCAGAATTAATGCTGTTTATACACTCCTCGATGATTTTTATTTTTTCAAGCCGCTTGGCCGGGAAATTCCGACGAAAAACCACTTTTTATCAGTTGGTCTGATCGGTGAAACAGATTTTGGCGGAAGGATGAATATAGGATATAAACTTCGATATTCGCGTAATGCCTTGAAAAAGCGTGAGAATATCTATGATATAGATTTTAACTGGGAAAGTGAAAGATTCTATGCTAATCTCCACGGTGCGTATAATCTATCGATGCTAACTTTCAAGCTGGGATTGGCTGCGGAACAGACAAAGATAACAACAGATTATGCATTAACCCAGAATATGATCAATGATGGTATCATTTATGGCTCGGTCAGATTCGATCATGAATCCGGTTCTCATTTAAATATAGATACCGAGTTCCGTTTTAATGAGCATGAAACCGGAATCAAAATTGCCGTGGCAAATCTATGGAAACTAAGAAAAAATCAGGGAATTTTTGCTAATATCGCTTATTCTCAGACAATGACCAATATTGAAAGCAGCCTATGGTTCTGGTCAGAAAAGGGATATGACTTTGTCAGAGAACAGGGAGGGGATTATACCATCGAGGGGACACTCCGTCCAGCCAAACAATGGTCCCTGGATCTCTCCTGGCAGCGTGATGAGGATATCCTTCCCTCAATAAGAGCCGGTATTTTGTATCGTGAATTTCTTCGAAAAAACTGGGAAGAGCAGCCTTTTCAATATAATACTATTTCTAAAACTGTTTCCGGGCCGGTTTCAATCAAAACCGGTCAAACCGGACAAATGGGTAACGTTTATATAAAACTGAATTATGGTCAATTGTCATTATTTGAGCACCATTTTTATTACCGGTATGCTGCAACTTTCGGAACGTCTGGTTTGTTTGACAGGATAAGAAACGAAATTCCGGAAAATCTGTTTATTTACAGGATTATATTTAAACCGGTTGAGAATTTTTCTATCTGGGCAATGTGTAAATATATTTCCTCGACATTCTGGTATGACTTTCAGGATATTGATCATCAAAGTCACGATTCCTATTCTGCCCGATTATCGGAAATTTTTCTAATAGATCTGGCGATAAATAAATGGCTGTGGAAAAGACAAATTAAGATTGATATTATCCTGAGAAATTTACTGGATAAAAAAAATATATATTATCCGATCGGTGCTTCCCCGGATTTACGTTTTTATGTACAGGCGGAATTGTATTTTAATTTCTGGTAAATTGTTTTGTAACGGAGGGATTATGAACATTCATGAATTGGCCGGTAAACCTGCCCCGGCAAAGATACTGGCCAACATTCCTAAATTAATTGCCGCATACTATACACAAAAACCGGATATATCCGAACCCTTACATAAAGTATCATTTGGTACTTCCGGACACCGCGGTTCCTCCCTAAAGAACACATTTAATGAAACACATCTTCTGGCCATTTGTCAGGCAATCGCGGAAGTAAGAAAAACAAATGGTGTATCAGGACCTCTCTTTATTGGAAAAGATACCCATGCTTTGTCAGAAGCCGCGCTCTTAACGGCGATTGAGGTTTTTACTGCCAATGAAATCAATATTCATATTGATAAGGATATGGGATATACACCTACCCCGGTGATCTCTCATGCAATCCTTACTTATAACCGGGATAAATATGAGGGTGTTGCGGATGGTGTTGTTATTACCCCCTCCCACAATCCTCCGGAGGATGGCGGATTGAAATATAATTCTCCTAATGGAGGACCGGCAGATACAAATTTAACAAAGACCATTGAAGATCGGGCGAATGAAATCATTCTAAATGGGCTAAAAGAGGTACGGCGAATCCCGCTGGAAAAAGCATTAAAAAGCACGGCGACACAACGGTATGATTATATCACACCATATGTTTCAGATCTTCAGTCAGTGGTTGATATGTCCTTAATTTCCTCGGCTGATTTGAAAATCGGCGTTGATCCGATGGGTGGATCAGGTATTGCTTATTGGGAGCCGATTACAGAAAGATATGGACTAAATCTTAAAGTGGTTAATGATAGAATCGATCCGAGTTTTTCTTTTATGACTCTGGATAGAGATGGCAAGATTCGTATGGACTGCTCTTCTCCCTATGCCATGGCCAGTCTTATCAATCTGAAGGATTCTTTTGATATCGCATTTGGCAATGATCCGGATTATGACCGGCATGGTATTGTAACAAATACAGCCGGTTTGTTAAATCCGAATCATTATCTTGCGGTGGCTGTGCAATATTTATTTGAAAACAGGGAGAAATGGGGAAAAGAAACAGCGGTGGGTAAAACACTTGTGTCCAGTGCTATGATAGACCGGATCGCTTCTGATCTCAAAAAAGCGCTTTGGGAAGTTCCTGTTGGATTTAAATGGTTTGTTGATGGTCTCCTCGATGGTTCTCTTGGATTTGGAGGCGAGGAAAGTGCCGGTGCTTCATTTCTTAAGATGAACGGAGAGGTCTGGACAACGGACAAGGACGGTATCATAATGGATCTGCTGGCGGCAGAAATAACGGCACGTACGGGAAAAAATCCGGCAGAACTTTATGAGGCTTTGGAAGATCAATTTGGCAGCCCGGTCTATGAACGTATCGATGCCAGTGCTACCTTGCCGGAAAAGGAGGTGCTGAAGAATCTTAATCCGGAAATGATACAGGAAGAGTTGTTGGCAGGTGAGAAAATTACAGCCAAGATAACACAGGCACCGGGAAATAATGCTTCGATTGGCGGGCTAAAAGTGATGACTGAAAATGGCTGGTTTGCGGCGCGACCTTCCGGCACAGAAGAGATCTATAAAATATATGCGGAAAGTTTTCTGGGTGATGATCATCTTCAAAAGATAAAGGAGGAAGCACAGGCTATTGTCAATAACGCTTTCCGTTCAGCAGGAATTTGAATCATTTTTCAAAATACGACAAGGCGCTTTAACCACAAAGTTCTCAAAGTAGGCACAAAGGTCACAAAGATAAATCTATAACATGTCATCCCGCAGGGATCTTTGCAGTTGTCGCTTCAGATTTCGCAAGCAAGCGCAAAGATCCTTAAAGGAGGACCTAAAAATTATTTCGTACATTCTTTGTGTACTTTGTGGTTAAACAGCTTTGGGTCATCAAGAGCGATGAATTATTCTGGTTAATCTAATCGATTAGGAGTAGAAAGAAGTAGGTACCCAGTGTGGCAACTGATACGCCGATCGCTATTTCAGCGTAGGTGTCATATTGACGGGTTTGTCTCCATAGAGCGAATCTCTGTCGTGAATCCGAGGTTACCTGATATTTGGCATAAGTTTGATCAGCCTGACGTTTATAATAAAACGATGCCCAGCTGGCAATGAGAGATGTGACAACCAATCCTTCACGATACCATTTTAACTGGTTCTGACTATTTGAAATCCTGGCAACTTTAAGCTGAATATCATTTTCAAGAGGTAATAGATTAAAACTATATTCATTCTGGTTGGCGTCTAAGTTGAAAGACTGTTCCGCGTATCCCTTTTTCTCTATTTTTATCGTCTGTGTTCCGACTAAATCTCTGTTAAAAGTGATTGGGGTGTTACCAATTAGTTCATCACCGGCAAATACTTTTCCACCAATCGGCAAACTTAATACTTTTACCTGATCAGTCAGAACAAAATCTAAATTTACATACGCATTTTCTTCTATCACTATATCTTTTGAGATACCTCTATCCGCCCAATCATAGGTTTGAGAATTGTAGACGTGAATTGTATATTCTCCGACTGGTAATTCCATATATGAAAATGAATGTCTGCCAACAAAGGTCGTGTCGACATAGATTTGCTTACCATCTTCTACTGATACAGAAAGATAACCGGTCTTGTCAGCCCCGGCAACAAAAGTAATTATAGTGAAGATAAAAATTAGAACCGAAAATTTAACGGTCTTCAACATACGCAATCACCTGCCTACTTTCACAGGCAAGAATTAATTTGCCCTGGTTTATGATCGGAGCGGATCTGGCTCTACCAACCAGCTCTATCTTTTGTATTAACTGTCCATCATTCTTGCTTATGATATATAATTTTTTAGCCATGGTTGTTATATAAACATAGGAATTAGTAACTAAAGCGGAACCAAAAATGGGTCCTTCTCCTGAGAAAATCCAATTATTTTCTAATGAAGATTTATTTATCGAAATTAATGTGCCATTACTAGATGCGATATATATACTATTTTTATCAATCGTAGGGCTGTTAAATAACTCAATATTAAATTCTTTATTTGACAACAATTGACCACTGCGGAGCTCGATTACAAAGAGAGTGCCGGCATGGGATGCCACGTACAATAGCTCTCCGTCAATGACTGGATCCGCAAATACAGGCGAATTCAGATTTAATTCCCACGTTATATTTCCGGAAGTGGGGTCAAAAGCATAAATTGTTCCATCAAGTGTGACAGTTATCAGAACATTATCTTTAAATGCAGGCGAATTCCTGATATCTTTGTTTAAGGATTGTATCCATATTTCCTCACCGGTTAAATAATTAAAACAAATAACTTCGCCGCGTAATGACTGAAAAAGAGCTATCTCGTTTACAATTACCGGGGAAGAACGTGAAAAATGACCATCGATAGTCCAGATTGAACTACCATCAGATACATCATAAGCAATCAATCCGTAAGCGCCGATTTCAAATGCCTGGTATAAAATGTTATTATAAATGGTTGGTGGAACGGAACAGGCATCCCCAAGGTTTTTTTTACCTTCCAGGTCGCCATCATCTATATCAACCGCAGCAAGATACCCATTTTTCATCCCAAAAAATAACCAGTTATTTACAGCAGTGAAGCCATTATTCGGCAGGGATTGATAATCTTCTTCCCAATCTTCGGTCAAAGGCGGGATTAATTCCTGAGAACTAACGGTATTCCTGCTATAGGTCAATTGCGATGTCATCAGAGGATTTTTATCGGCTGATTTCCCAGCTGGGAAATCACTGATTCGTAAGCTGCTTCCACAACCGGCTAAGAATATCAATAGTATGATGGTATATTTTAATCGCCGTGCTGACATTTAGAAATCCCATCCAAAAAAGAATTGGGTAAAAATACCATTCTGTATATGGGTAAAATCAGTCCTTTTACCAAAATCCAGTCTGAGGACAAGATATCCAACCAGACGCATGCGCAACCCAATGCCAAAACTTCCAAGTAATCCTTCATGATTCCATTGCCAAGGTCCATCCCAGGCATTTCCTGCATCAAAAAATAGAGCCCCCCTGATTGATGGGAAGCCAATTGATCCGAAGGGAAACCTGATACCTAATAAGTCGATAAAGGGAAAACGCAATTCGTGACTGGTAAATGCGACCTGTCTTCCGGTTATAGACCAAAAGGGGTAGCCACGAAGATCCCAGCTCCCACCGATCCAAAATCGTCTTGCTTCACGCCCCTTGTTTTGCAGATAAAGGAGTCTTACAGCGTAAGCACTTCGTAACCCAAGACGAAAATATTTTCGATAATCTGCCATAATCGTGTAATAATTAACATTTGAGTATTTTATATCGAAGGTATTTCCGATAGTAATCTTAAATCTTTCACCATCAATGGGTCCGGAAGCGGACCATAGTGAATTATCCTTGACGATTGAAATAAAATTTGCTGTAAGATAAGCTAATCTTCTTCGATAAATAAAGTCCCGGTCAGAATAGCTATAACTCGATGAATATTCGATCCGCATAAATTGTGAGATGGGATAACTGAGTGCAATAAACCCGCCAAGACGATCTTCATAGGAGTAAAAGTCATCATCTAAACGGCTAAAATTTCGTCCAACATAACGGAAAATCCCGTAGGCATAATTCATGCGTTTTTCAAGTGATACCTTGGTCAGAGCAAAACTAAAACTTCTCAAAAATTCAGAACTTGTTCTGGCATTATTATATATTAGAAAATGATACTGGTCATTACCCATAATATCAGTGAAGGCTACTTGTGCTCCGCCTGTTGTACCAAAAATGGGATCATTAGACACTTGGGATTGTACAATGTCCAGATCATATTCTTTCGAGTACTTCATTTTTTCAATCTGAAACTCGGCCTTCAGGTTTTCAAACTGCCAGGGGATCGCACCTCTCCTGATTCCGGAAATCTGATAGGTCTTTGCGTTTTCTTTATATTGAAGAACATTTTCCAAATATCGTATCTGGAAACGCTGGAATTCATATACACCAAACAAAAGACCACCTTCAGGTGTCCATTCCGGATCAAAAGTGGCATTGGCAAAACTGGTAATCTTGTATTCCTTTTTTGGATTTTTTGTACCATCGAGTTCTAACAGATATATATTCAAAGAAAGATCCCGGTCTGACGTGAAAGCAATGTGTTTCCCATCAGGGGAGAATACCGGTGCCGCATCTTTTTGATTCCCATAAGTCAGATAAGCGATATTTCCATCATTAACATTAATCAGAAATAAATTATAGGACCACTTTTTGCCAAGTTCTGTCCTGTCTGAGGAGAATACAATAAAGTTACCATCAGGGGACCAGGATGGATCATTATCATCATAGGTATCGTCTGTTAATTTAAGGAGTTCCTCCGTACCGGTATCAAAAATGTAGATGTCTTTATATCCCCCAAAGGAGAGGCCGGTAAATGTGATTTTTTGACCATCAGGTGACCAGGCAGGAGATAGTATTCCCACCAGATTATCGAAATAATATTTTGCCCTTACTTTGCGGTCTGCGATATCATATATATAAAGAGCATCATTTTCACCACTCTTTGATCCGAAGGCCAGAATTCCTTCACTATTTACGTCTATTTTCGAACTAAATAAATGAAATCCCTCAAAATCTGAAGTCTCCTCACCCTTTATCAGAATATCGGAATCATCATTCTCGCCAATTTTTAGTTGTTTTAAAGGGGTCATATAGATACTCGAATAACCGGTACGGTTCGCTGTAAAGACTGTATAGGGCTTACCATCACGTTCATAGTATGCCGGTTTAAAGTTGTAACCTTCCCGTACGATCGTTGCACTGATCTTCCGGGAAAAATCATTATCGGCAAGGAGGGGGTAGTACCGCTTTTTTAGATGATATAACCATTGTGAATCAAATTCACGATATGATAACCCTATTGTTTCGATAAAACATTCTTCAAAACTGTTGTGTTTCCAGATATTCTCCATCAAAAGAAGGATCTTATCTTCACCATATGTATCGGAGATGTATTCCAAAACGGCCTGGCCTACTTTATACATCATATAAGTGCCGCTGATTTTCCACAAATCTTCCACGGATATCATATAATTATGAAGGACGGCGTCTTTCAGAACCATTTCTGCCTGGCCATCCCATTCGGATGACCAATACTCGGCCAAACCCTCTGTGTACCAAAGCGGTGGAAATACGGCGCTGGTCATACGTTCGTTATTCCTGAGTATGCCGGCGATTTTGCTATGCATGAATACATGGATCAATTCATGCGTAATAACCTTGCGGAACTGGTTCAAATTTCCGGTATTTGGTATAACAACCCGACCTTTTAGAAATTCAAAAAATCCCCCCACGCCTTCGGGTATAAAACCGGGTGTGATATTTGTTTGTTGAAAGTGAGCATGCGTACTATAAAAAATAAGAGGAATACGACGTGTAATTGTATGATTGAACTTTGATTGAAGGGTATAATAAGCGTCTTCCGCAAATTGAGCGCCTTTTTCCGCAATATCCTGCATTTCAGGATAGTAATAAATATCAAAGTGTTTTGTTTTAAGAATATGCCAGTTAAACTGGGTATACTGGATTTTATTCCGCCCAAAATAAAATCCCTGTGCAAGTAGGGAAGAAGAAAAGCTTAAGAGAAGAATAATAAAAAATATTTTTGACTTTGTTGTATTCAATGTCTTTTTAATGTTATTTTAATTAATATTAGAATTGTTATTTAGCCTGAATTATTCACCACGGAAGTACACGGATTGACACAGAATATTTAAAATAAAGTGATTACATCAAAATATTAAGTTTAATTAGAATAAAATATTGTATGAATATATCTCACTCTTAAATTAAATAATTCC
>JAGLYF010000253.1 GCA_023132435.1 Calditrichia bacterium
AATAACCCCTAAAAAATTGCTGAGTACTCGGGATCATCCTGGAAGGATCTTCCAATGTGCAGATTCTATTTCGACAAGCAGGAAGATTCCTACGGAATGACAGATGAAAAATTTCCATTTGATTTCCCTGAGGTCTCGGGGCGCTATGAATAGATCAGGTTAATTGTACGAGTTATAAAACTGGGTCGGTTCAAGGTCCTCTAAAAATTGATTTCAGGAATTACTTGTTTAATATTGAAAATAGTTTATATATTTTCTACCTTATCAAGATATTTCAAAACTAATTTAAAACACAATAATCCAAAAAATGGAGGTATTATCATGTCTAAACAAATTCGGAATGCAACATTCGCTGTAGTTATTCTTACCGTGAGTTTGTTCTTTCTTTGGGGCTGTTCATCAGTTTCCTACAAGACGGATTTTGATCCTGAGATTGATTTTAGCGGCTATAAAACCTATATGTGGTACGCAGGAAAAATGCCCGATGATGACGCATTGAGTGCAAATCCCCTGGTTAAAAAACGCGTCGCCGCCGGTATTGACAAAGCCTTGCAGGCCAAAGGATATTCAATAGGAACTGAAGATGCATTTGATTTTGTTGTTATTATCCATGCCGGGAACAAGGAAAAAATGCAAATAACCAATTATGGTTATGGTGGTTATGGATACGGCCGGTATGGTAGCGGATGGGGCGGTTATGGCGGCTATGGCGGAACCGACGTATACCAATACGATGAAACGACATTGGTAATTGATGTTATGGATGCAAAAAAGAAAGAGATGGCCTGGCGCGGCACTGCCACTGGAATTGTTAAAGATAATGTCGATCGGGAAGAGCAGCAGAAAAATATCGACAATGTAGTGGAGAAAATGTTGAGTGATTTTCCTCCGGAGAAATAGACAATACAGGTATAGGGTATAGGGGGTATAAGGGTATAGGGGTATAAGGCGTTTAATTGAAGATTGAAAATTGCCCATATCTCATTTTATCGTCATTCCCGCGAACGAGGATGTTGCAGAATAGGTAATTATAAACATTTTAATCTTTTAAAAAGCATAAAGTGTCATTCCCGCGAAAGCGGGAATCTAAAAAAATAATAAGTTAGACAATTATTGTTCATGGATCCCTGCTTTCGCAGGGATGACAAATTTGGCTTGTTCCTCTGGTTCTGCAACAGCCTCAAACGCGGGAATCCAACAATAATATTTTAATTAAAATATATTTAAATATGACTATATACCATACATCCTTAAACCCTTATACCTTTTAGATTACATGAAAAATCTCTCATGAGGGATAAAATACCATTCTTTAAATTTTTCTTAACAAACTTGCAACATCCTACTTATGTAGTTCAGATAATAAATTTTAAACTCTCTAACAGAGGAAAGAAATGAAAAATTTTATTTTTCTGTGTTCATTATTGATTTTGTTGCCTTCCATTATTTTTTCTCAGGATGATGAATTAACCTGGCCCCGTGAAATTGAAACAAAAGAGGGTTTGGTCACTATCTATCAACCGCAGATTGATTCTTTTTCTGAAGATACACTTCAAGGACGAATGGCCATTTCGATTAAACCAGCGGAAGGGGAGATGATCTTTTGTGCGGCCTGGATTAAAGCGGGGATGTCTACAGATCTGGATGAACGCACTGTCACCCTGGAATCCATTGATATTCCAAAGGTACATTTTCCTGATATGGATGATGAATCAAAAATCACACAATTAAAGAACTTTTTGGAAAAAGAAATCGAATCTTGGGATGTGGTTATGTCGTTGGATCGGCTGCTAGCCAGTCTTGATGAGGCGGAGGGTATGCAAAGTCAGTCTGAACAGCTAAATAATGATCCACCTGAAATTTATTTTAGAACCTTGCCAACCACCCTGATTTCTATTGACGGTGATCCAATCATTAAGAAAATCGAAAATTCCAATCTGGAATACGTTGTAAATACTCCCTTTTTTATTGTCAAAGAAGAAAATAAAAAGCCTCATTACATTATGGGAGGGAAATTTTGGTATGTCTCGGATGAAATATTGGGTGATTGGAATGAAACAGAGAATGTGCCCGCGGATATCGTAAAATTGGCAGAGGAAAATATTGAGGAAGGGGAACCTGATTCCATATCCGCTTCGATAACCGAAGCACCGGCCCTGATTGTCGTAACAAAACCTGCTGAATTAGTCGTTACCGATGGTGAACCTGATTATGCTTCTATCGAAGGGACCTCCTTACTGTACGCAAAAAATTCAGAAAATGATATCATCATGGATATCAATAACCAGAATCATTATATATTACTGGCCGGAAGATGGTATCAATCCAAGTCACTCAAAGATGGTGACTGGAAATTTTGTGAACCTGAAAATTTACCCGAAGATTTTACCAAGATCCCGGAAGAATCGGATATGGCTTCGGTAAGAGCGAGTATTCCCGGGACACCGGAAGCACAGGATGCTCTGCTTGAACAAAGTATCCCTCAAACGGCAACTGTTAACCGTAGTGAAGCGAAAGTGGAAGTGACTTATGACGGTAATCCGGAATTCAAAAAAGTTGAGGGAACCGAAGTTGCCTATGCGGCTAATACCGATAAAACTGTTCTAAGAATTAAAGATACCTATTATTGTGTGGATGATGCGATCTGGTTTGTCTCTGATCATGCGACAGGACCCTGGGTTGTCAGTGATGTCCGTCCGGATGAAGTAGATGATTTACCGCCAAGTTCAGAAGTTTACAATGTTAAATATGTCTATATTTATGATTCTACTCCTGAAGTCGTCTATGTTGGATACTATCCGGGATATACCTATTCCTATGTTTATGGTGGTGTTGTCGTTTATGGTACCGGTTACTATTATAACCCCTGGTACGGGCATTATTATTATCCACGCCCGGTTACCTGGGGATTTGGTGTACACTGGAATCCATGGACCGGTTGGGGATTTTCATTTGGCTTCAGTTATGGTTGGGTAGGCTGGCGTTTTCATCCTCACCGTGGTTGGTGGGGCCCCCGTGGCTATCGCCATGGTTATCGTCATGGCTATTACCGCGGATACCGGCATGGTGCCCGGGCCGGTTACAGAGCCGGATATCGGGCGGGTCAGCGAAGTTCTTCACGCAATGTATACCGAAACAGGTCTTCCGGAGTTAGAACAGGAGATGTTAAAAGATCACAGCAAGCCAGAAGCACGAATACGAGAGCACGGGCATCGACCAAACCGAACAATATGTATACGGATAAAAAAGGAAATGTTTACCAGAAAAATCAAAGTGGCAGCTGGGATCAAAAATCTAATAAAAAAACATCACAGGGAACAGGTCAAAAATCTTCAACTACCCAAACAAAAAGCAGTGTGAGTAAGAATCAAAGCAAACAGCTGGATCGTTCGGCTAACAATCGCAGCCGGGGCAACACGAATTATAACCGATCCCGGAGTAGTTCCTCGAGCAGAAGTAGTGGTCGATCAGGAGGTGGCAGGAGAAGGTAGATTTAGGGGTTAGTTGCCTCTACCACTAAATTATTTTATGACAAGGATATTTTTATTTATCTATTGCAATATGTACTGTAAGATGGTACATTTACTGAAAAAAAATGAGGCAAAAAATGATACAGTTATCAGTAAACAAATTTCGGTCAAATTTAAAATCTTTTGTTGACAAGGCAATTAATGATCACGTACCCCTAAGAGTCAATCGTAGAGCCGGACGAGATTTTATAGTAATGAGTGTAGAAGATTGGGAAAGGGAACAAGAAACTTTGTATGTCCTTCAAAATTCATCCTTAATGAAGCAGGTTGATGAATCCATAAAAACTCATAAATCAATTAGCGGCTATAAACCTACAGAAGAAGAATTGGATGAGATCAATAATATTTGAAGGAAATACCTGGCATAAATACGAAGAATTAAGAAATAAGGAAAAAATTCTCCATAAAAATCTTTGTAAAATTCTTAAAGAAATGCAGCGGAATGATCCTTCTAAGGGATTAGGAAAACCGGAACCTTTAAAACATAATTTGAAAGGACTTTGGTCGAGAAGGATATCTCAAAAAGATAGATTAATATATAGATTTGATCAAAATTATATTTATATTTTTGCTATTGGCGGTCACTACAATAATCATTGATTTTACGGTGTAGATTATAGTCCAGACATGCATTTTAACGGTTGTGGAGCTATTTGTTAACAACATACAAAATTTTAGATTGAATATAGATCAACACTAAAGTTCAGAGCTAAAAGCCAAATTCTCTTATTTTAACCCTGCCTTCTCCAAACCTTTCATTATTATCTCAACATGCTCATCCAGATAAAGCACCCTGCATAATGATTTTCGCCCGTCTGTGGGGAAATTTGGAACCAGGGTTAGCAATTCGTTCAACACCGCTGCCGTTTGGAATCTCCAAAATTCGGATTTGCCAAAAGCTGTTCTTTTTGTTTGCAGCCTATACTTCACCTCATTGGCCACTGCAAGCACCTGAAGAATTTGTGACGAAATATCGTGGCCGATATAGCTTAGGATACGATAGCTTGCGTTCGTTACGTTTTGAAAGTTTAAAAAAATGGAATTATTCCAAAGGGGTTGTTATCGTCTGAACTACCGGAAGTTAAAGGTAATTTGACTAATGTATCAGAACTTCCTTTACCCTCTTGGAATTCACTTGATGAAGAACAAATTAAATGATACTTTCTGAATATTTTAGATTTTGGTATGGGTGCGGCTGTGGTGGAGTGTATTGATCGCAAAAGTAAGCATGTAACTAATAAAAGTATCCATTCTACGGGCAACTACGCTGGAGGCCACGGCAAATAAACCGGTTTTTATTGACATGGACGGTGAATTTGTAGGTAAATTACCGATAAATGTATCTATATTACCGGGTATATTTCCAATTTTAGTTTAAATTCTTATTTATATAAAATGAGTTTGATGTAAGCTCTTACAAAATGTGTGAGTTCTAAACAAATGGAAAAACAAAAGAATATTGGATATACAAACCAATTTTTTAAAGAATTGGAAAACTCTCCTGATGTGTATCGGGATGTAGAAGTAGCGCTGAGAAAGAGAGAACATGAGTACCAGCTGGTTTTTAAAGACGCACCGGTAGGGATTGTGATTCTTGATATTGAAGGTCATTTTCTGAGAATAAACCAAAAATACTGTGAAATTACCGGATATTCTGAAGAGGAACTATTAAAGATGCGCACACAGGATATCACTCACCCGGATGATGTACAATCTACTGATGCGATTGTAAAACGTATTATTTCAAGTAAAGAACCTTCACATTCATTTATAAAACGATATATCAACAAAGATGGGTTGGTTGTCTGTGTTGAGATAACCGGGAATCTATTAAAAAACAATTAGTTAGCCCTAATATTTAAAGTGATTTTTCTGGAATTACTCCTGGACTTTTGTAAAAGTTTACTTTTCTGGATTCCCGCTTCCGCGGGAATGACAAAAGGACAGGAGTGAATATTCCATTTCATTATCCTGCTGGAGTTTCAATCCAGGTGTCTTCCAATATTTCCCCTTGAATTCCAACAACCAGTAATTTAACCGGTATTTTCCGATTGGCTAATTGTTCAGCTTCCTGGACCAGCGTTAAAAGACCGCGGCAGCAGGGTACCTGCATGATCATTATGGTCAGGGTGTTTATCTTTGCTTCATCGATCAGCACTTTTAATTTATCAAAATATACCTGTTGCTGCTGATCCAGTTTTGGGCAAGCGATTGTCAACGCTTTACCGGGAAGATATTTCTGATGAAAGTTTCCGAGTGAAAAGGCAACGCAGTCGGCGGCTAAAACCAGGTCTGCACCGACAAATTGGGGGGCCATTGGTGAGACCAGATGCATCTGGATCGGCCAGTGACTGAGGGCTGAAGGAACATCCGCTGTATCATCAGGTGTCTGAATCTGATCGATAAAGGCAATATTCTGAGAACCGGGGCAAGCGGATCCGGGTGCGCAGGCCGGGGCAGGCGGCTTATAATCGGGAACCGCAATGCCGTTTTCCTCCAGGAAAGAGACAGCGCTTTTTAGGAATTCTACTTCGCCGTGATCGCGAAGATGCTTTAAATGGGCTTTAATGGTATTTTCACCCTGCCGGACAATATTTTCCATAACCTTCGCTTCATCGTAGGGTTCTGCTTCCCGCTCAATTACGGTAATCGCACCGGGCGGGCAATGTCCAAGGCAGGCGCCTAAACCGTCACAAAAGAGATCGCTGATCAACCTGGCTTTACCGTCAATGATTTGGATCGCACCCTCCGGACATTCCGGAATACACAATCCACAGCCATCACATTTTTCCTCATCTATTTCTATAATCTGACGTTTCATTCTATCTCCTCACTAAAAATGTGGTAGTGTCATTCCGATTTTTCGGGATGACACTACCAAACTTATTTTACAAAACTAAATAACTTTCTAAATTAATTCCTTGACCAGAGTCAAGGAATTAAAATATTTATTAAATTGTTGATAATACTTATTAACAAAAATAGTTAGTTAACCGCAAAGACGCAAAGTAAAAATAACCCACCCCTTAATCGATATGAGTACTCATTTTATAGTTGACATTAAAATTTTCTTTATTTATATATAGGTGTACATATGTACACTATATTAATTAATCAAATGTGGAGGAAAGACAAATGATTGGAGTAAAACGTGTTTCAATTGCAACTTTGTGCGGATTTTTATTTGGTCTGGTTTGTATGGGATTAGCCAGTTCAAATCCTGAGTCCTCTGAAACCCTCTCTCTAACGATTAAACTAAATATTGTTCTCAGTCGTACCCTGATGGGATTTATGATAGGGATCAGTGCTTTGAAATTGAACTGGTGGCTGCATGGGATTACCATAGGCTTTATTTCCAGTATTCCGATGGCCGTTTCAGTATGGGACAGATTTGATATTGTCATCGGGACATTTGTAATGGGGATGATTTATGGCGTGTTGACCGAGTTGATAACATCTGTTTTATTTAAGGCAAAATCACCTGCATTTGCATAAATCTTTATCCGTACAGGTGAGTCCGAAAAATAGTTTGATCTCCGTTTTGTAAATAAAATCATTCAATAAAATGAAATGTGCGATTAGTTGTAGTCCATCTTTCAGATGGACTACAACTCTTTTCATTTCTTGTAGAGACGCGATTAATCGCGTCTTTACATTTTTACCCTCATAAACTTCTATGTGACAAATATCAATTCTTGCAGGATGATGATAATATTGCTTTCATTCTGATTCAAAATTAATTATGTTTACACATGAGTGTCCGGTTTAAAATAATTTGATTCAACTAATGATAAAAAAACTCATCCCCAAACCCCTTCTCTTGAGAAGAGGAGGGGGAGGGTCAGCAATAAAAATTTTTGTTTGCCCAGAGGTCCCGGGGCGTTATATATTAATCCAGGATTATTATAATTAAAAAACTGATAACAAATGTTTTAGAAACAGGAGGGTGTTATGAATTTAAGACTTATTTGGATTTTGTTATTAGCGGTGACACTTATATGGGGTTGCAAGACCGATAAAACACCATTTTCAGCTGTGGATGATTCGGATCCCCATGGTGAAGAGCAATTGCTTGCAGAATTTAAAGCCGATGAAGGCGCCGGAGTGGTCAAGGTAATGTCAAGAAATGTGTATATCGGGACTGATGTTGACCTGGTGCTTGAAGCTGAAGATATAAATAGCGTTCCTATGCTCGTACAGATCGCATATCAATTGTTACAGTCGACAGACTTTTCTTCACGTGCGGTAGCTCTTGCAGAAGAAATTAGTAAAACCAGACCCCATTTGATCGGTTTACAGGAGATGTCAAAATTTTATATCCAGTCACCAGGCGATATGGCAGATGGTGGTATGACACCTGCAACAGATTTATTTTTAGATTTTTTTGAAATTCTCATGGAAGCGATCGAGGCAAAAGGACTTAACTATGAGATGGCTGCGGTGGTTAAAAATGCTAATGTGGAATTACCAATGTTCACCGGAGTGGACAGTTTGGGTAACTATACTTTTGATGATATCAGAATCGAGGACCACGATGTGATTCTGGTTAGAAGTGATGTTAATTACTCAAATCCGGTAGCGGTAAGATATGATTCGATGTTGGTAGTCGATCCTAGTATTGGACTTGTTATCCCCCGCGGTTATGTGAAAGTCAATGCCCAGGTGGGACAAATTTCCCTCGTATTTGCCAATACGCATATTGAGGCGGCACCTGATATAGATCTGAGAATGGCCCAGGTGACCCAACTTTTAGATGCTTTTAATGATGAAACTTTGCCGGTGATAATTGTCGGTGATTTTAATTCACCAGCAACAACGGGTACTTCATATAATCATGTTCTTTCTGAAGGCTATACTGATACCTGGATAATGAATCCGTTAACCTATAATTCAAATGGATACACCTTTGGTCATCAATCTCATCTAAGAAATGCGGGACCCGAAGGTTTTATGCGATCACGTATTGATTTTGTTTTTGCAGGACCTCAGGGCGATCCGACAATAGGAGAAGGCTTTGTCCTTGGGGATGAAAAAAGAGACAAAACAGCAAGTGGCTTGTGGCCCTCTGATCATGCCGGTGTGGTGACAAAACTCACTTACTCTGTAGCCGCAAAACTTGCTTCAAATTAGATACGAAGTTGTAGTCCATCTTTAAGATGGACTACAACTGTTTGGATATGGGTATTTCAAAAAAATTTAAAGGGGTTCTATTTTGGTGGAAGTATAGGATCAGGATTAGCGGCCCCTCCTTCCTCGATGTAATAAGTCTTTTCTTTACTTTTAAAATTATAGGTGACATGACAGGATTGATGGGTGGAAAGTGTCATAACGACACGAAGTTGATCTTTATCCTGATGAATACTGGAAGTGATAACTTCCGAATCAAGGAAGAGTGCTTCTGCCTGTTCTCTGCTAATTTTCTTCATAAACCAGAACCAAAGATAAAATATAACCGCAAAGTCTGTATCACCTGTGTAAATTTTAAAGATTTGGAAGATTAAATTCAATGAATATTTTATTCATTATTAATGTGTTGCATCTCGCCGGTATCTGTGTTACATTTCTGAAAAAGATAACACTATTATATGTTTGATTTAATTTTTTCTGAGCGTATAACTGATAAATTATTTATCGGGAAAGTCGATCCGCGGGCTAAAATCATATTGTTTCTTATATATATTTCTGTGGTTCTACTTATACCAACCTTTGATCTTTTGCCTCTGCTGATTTTAGGATTTACCTTAGTTCTGTTAATAATCATTTCAGGGTCCCCCGGATTTAAAATTGGAAAGGCAATTATTAAGATCTATCCGATGATTCTGATAATATCATTTTTTCAAATCCTTACTATCAAATCAGGCGACTATCTCCATTCAGGATTTGGTTTCTTAAATATTACACAGGATTCCTGGATACGCATTTTAGGATTTCAAGTAAAAACTGTTCTCATATTGGCAGCGGGATTGTTTCTCATCTCATCTACCCCGATAAAATTATTTTTAAAAAGTATGGAAAAATTAAGAATGCCGGGTTGGATTGTAACGGTTACATTCTTTATTTATCATTTTGTATATATTTTATCCCATGAGCTCACACGATTACAAATTGCCTACCAATCCCGATATATAAAGCTCTCGATTATAAAAAGGCTATCGGTGCAGTCTAAACTTATGGCCATGTATTTAACCCGCATTTTCGAGAGAAATGATCGTTTATACAATGCTCTCATCAGCAGAGGATTTAATGGCATCATCTCATTTGAAATCCCAATATCATGGAAGTTCTCCGATACAATACTGGTGATCACCGGAATTACTTTTCTGATTTTAACCCAGACGATATTATAAGCTTAAATGAGTGAAAAAGAATATTCCTCAATTGCAATATCCCTGGACAATATTCGTTTTGTCTATCCCGATCAGACTACCGCTGTTGATGGATTAAGTTTTCGGGTTTCTCGGGGTGAAAAAGTGGCATTTATTGGCCCTAACGCGGCAGGAAAATCCACGCTGATCATGCTTTTGAATGGTGTGTTAAAAGGGGAAGGGGAGATAAAAATATTTGGAACGAAATTAACCAGGAAATCCGATAAGACGATCAAATCGAAAATTGGAATTGTTTTTCAGAATCCTGATGATCAGTTGTTTTGCCCTTCCGTTTATGAAGATGTTGCATTTGGACCATTAAATTTTGGCGTCCCTAAAGAAAAGGTGGATCAGAGAGTAAAAAGCGCCTTAAACGAAGTTGGCCTGCAGGGTTATGAAAAGAGGTCTTCCTTGCACCTAAGTTATGGTGAAAAAAAACTGGTCAGCATTGCCACCGTTCTATCGTCCAATCCGGATATCATCGCTCTTGATGAACCAACCAGTAATTTAGATCCTTATCACCGCCGTAAAATTATTGAATGGATAAAAAAATCTAATCGAACGGTTCTTATTGCCACACATGATCTTGATATGGTTGCGGATACCGTTCAGCGTGTACTCTTACTACATAAGGGAAAAATCAAATGGGATGGGAGAGTGGAAGATATTTTAACCAATCAGAAACTTTTAGAAGATAATCATCTGGAGCTACCTCTTTCATTACAGCCATTTCCTTCATCTGAAAATTAAAGGCCAATAAAAATATGGGAAATTCTGAGATATGCAAAATGAGAACAATATTAGAAACTCCATCATGATTTCTAGAAATAAATACTTTTACTATTTTTTTCTTATGGTGTACTTGGTAAACCATGAGGTCGTTGCGCAGGAAACCACTGATAGTCTGCAGGTATATGATCTTCAGGATACGATTGTGGTTGTACAACCCGAGTATCAGGCACAGAGAGACGTCATTTTATAGCGGGGTTTGATTACCGCTTCTAATAAATTTTATGGAACAAAAAGAGTTAAGACAAATCCCGCTGGTAGCATTATTTGCTGCTTTGGCTATAATATTTCCGCAGTTTTTTCATTTTCTCGGATTAGGGTCCGTGTTTTTACCGATGTTTATCCCGATTATGGTCGGAAGCATGTTTCTTACCTGGCGATTTGTTATTTTGTTAGCTATTCTATCTCCGACAGTATCCTGGCTTATAACCGGTATGCCTCCAATTGCCCCTCCCATTTTACCTCTCTTAATCCTGGAATTAGCAGTGGTGGGACTCACTATAACATTTTTAAGGGTTCAGACGAGCTTGACGGTTTGGATTATCCTTCTGATAGCTATTATCGCTGATCGCCTGGTTCTCTTTTTTATGGTGCTTTTTATCGCACCTCTATTTGACATTACCCATCCTCTTTTTTCCATAGCAATGGTTGCCGCGGGATTTCCCGGCGTAATTCTTCAATTATTGACTGTTCCTTTTACCGTTTACTTGATAGAGAAAAAATATCCCCAGTGGAGGCCGGGTGAAAGACAGGATTAAAAATTCTACATCTGAAATTTCTCATGGTCAATTCTTTGATCAGCAGGCCACCACCTGGCATGATGATATCAGGAGTGGAGATCTGGAAAGATTGTATCAGATCTTTTTGGATAAAATACCTGAGTTAAAAATGCCGATCCTTGATGCTGGTAGTGGAACCGGTATCCTTCTCCCAATTTTGTCAAAGTTTAGTACAGGAGTATTTCCTGTTTATGAAGTTGACTTATCTTTAAATATGTTGATTAAAAACAGGGAATATCATCGCTATCAATTATCGGTGGAATATATTCAGGCGAATGTCAGAGATATACCTTTTAAACCAGATTATTTCCATACGATCATCAGTTTTGCATCCTTTGCACATTTTCATTCAAAAGAGCGGGTAATTCAGGAATTTTGGCGGGTTCTTTCTCCCGGTGGTCTTCTTGTTATTCTTCATTTAATGGGCCATGATAGTCTGAATAGCATGCATAACAGAGTAGGGAGCGCAGTGAAGAATGACCTCCTACCTTCTGTAAACAGATTGTCTGCCATGTTAGAATTCAAAAATTTCAGTATTCTTCACAAAGAAGACAATGATGATATTTTTTTACTGGTGGCGAGAAAATGACTAAAACTTCTTCTGGCAAAGAACATGGATTTAATACAGCTCCGGTATTTTTGGCGGCAATTAGTACCATCCTCGGAGCAATTTTATTTCTTAGATTTGGTTATGCTGTGGCCAATGCCGGACTTATCGGCACACTGATAATTATTCTCGTAGGTCATATGATTACCATTCCGACCGCCCTGGCCATCGCAGAGATTGCTACCAACTTAAAAGTCGAGGGTGGTGGAGAGTATTTCATCATTAGTCGTTCCTTTGGCTCAATTATAGGTGGAACGATTGGTATTTCTCTTTATTTTTCTCAGGCAATCTCTGTCGCCTTTTATCTGATTGCCTTCTCAGAGGCATTTAAACCTTTCCTCGGTTTTCTGGAGCAATTTGTAGGTTTCCCAATTCAGATCTGGATGATAAGTCTTCCGGCGACGCTCATCCTGCTCTTGGTTATATTATTTAAAGGTGCAAGTCTCGGAGTCAATGCATTGTGGATAGTGGCAGGTATTTTAGCAATATCGTTGTTGATGTTTTTTATCGGTGAACCGATCGTCGATAAATCTTATCCTGAACTATTAGGTAAAGTTGAAAATCCGGATGGATTTTTCGTTATATTTGCTATCATATTTCCTGCCTTTACCGGGATGACCGCCGGCGTGGGACTTTCCGGTGATCTCAAAAATCCAAGAAAATCTATTCCCCTCGGAACACTGAGTGCGACACTTGTTGGTATGATTGTATATGTTATCGTTGTTGTAAAGTTGGCAGATAGTCTACCGGTCGGAATCTTAGCCGAGGATCAGTTTGCCATGAGCCGGATTGCAGTCTGGGGACCAATTATTCCTATTGGTCTGGCCGCAGCAAGTATCTCATCCGCCATTGGTTCTATATTAGTTGCTCCTCGTACGATGCAGGCGATCGCAAAGGATCAGATATTACCTTTCAAAAAACTAAATAATTTTTTAGGCCGCGGACGGGGAGAAATGAACGAACCGATCAACGCCACATTGATAACATCGCTTATTATAATAACCTTCGTTTCTATTGGGAGCGTGGATTTTGTCGCACGAATTATCAGCATGTTTTTTATGATAACCTACGGAACACTCTGTCTGGTCAGTTTTCTGGAACACTTTGCCGGTAATCCTTCTTATCGACCCACGTTTAAGTCTAAATGGTATCTTTCACTAGTTGGTGCAGTCGCCTGTTTTATAATTATGTTTCAGATGGCGCCGGGCTACGCATTTTTCGCCGTATTAGCGATGTCCGGACTATACTGGATGATAAGACGCAGTCGTGATGAAGAAAGGGACTTGTCGGCTATGGTAGAGGGCGCTTTATTTCAGTTGACCCGAAAACTACAAATTCTTATTCAACGAAAACATGAAGAATCTATATTAATAAGAAACTGGCGTCCTTCCTTTATCGCTATTTCTTCGGATTCTTTTAGCCGTCTTGCTCAGTTTGATCTGCTACGATGGATTTCTCATGTCTATGGTTTTGGCACATTTTTTCATTTTATAAAAGGTCCTCTTGATAAAAAAACAAATACTGAAGCAAAGGAGATCCTCGATAAACTGATATCACAGGCAACGGTTAGTAAATCAGGAATTTATGTCGATACCATTATCTCTCCCAGTTTTAAAACTGCAGTTGCACAGGTTATCCAGATCCCCGGAATATCGGGCATGGAGAATAATAGTATTCTATTTGAATTTCAGGAAGATGATCCGGCAGGGATCTCAGAAATAATTGAGGGATGTAATTTTGCTTCTTATGTTGATTATAATCTATGTGTTTTGCGTTCCTCTGAGCGACATTTTGGATATAAAAAAAATATACATATCTGGCTTACACCGGGAGATCTGCGAAATGCCAATCTTATGATTCTCCTCGCTTATATCCTGTTAGGGCATCCTGAATGGGATGGCGGAGAGATCGATCTGTATGTGGCCTTCGAAAAAAAGGAACTAAATAAAGAGGTGCTTCGACTTAACAAACTAATAGACAAGGGTCGTATTCCTATTTCCCACAAAAAGGTAAAAAAAATTCCCTGGAACAAAAGAGCAAAGTCATTTGAAGCACTGGTTTCAGAGAATTCTCAGCTCGCTGATCTGGTGATGATGGGATTCTCGGTGTCGAAACTGCAGCAGGATAAAGGGGCATTTTTTAAAAGATTTGATACCATCAATGACGTCCTATTTGTCAGGACAGGACAGCAAATTGCCATTAGTGATACAGAATATAGATTGTAATAAATTTAATTGACTTACCACGGAATGGTCCACGAATTATCACGCCGGTAGGCTGATCCGCCCACTGGCGTGATAATTCGTGGATAATGGCTATGTCGTTATGAGATGAATTATCCAGGTTAAATAAATCCGTATAAATTCCGTGTGATTCCATGGTTAATTAAAAGATGCGATTTTAATGTCAGCAGTTGGTGTGCAAGACTTTTCTCAGCTTTTTCCGTCTCTCTCTAATTTCTTTCTCAATAATCGTATGCATCTCAATTTTTTCATGATAGGAATCGGGATTAAATAAATTCAGATTCAACTCCTCGAAATCCTTTATCTCACCCTCCTTGATTTTTAGAAGTGCTTCCAGCGATAATATTTTGGATAAAGCCTCAATCGAGTGCTTCTGTCCCTCGGATAATTTCATAATTATCTCCTTCCTTTACCGCTTCTATTATTATATTCGGAAGTGTGCTATGTACGTTAAGTTATATATTTTTTTTTTTAGAAAGATTTGTTGACAATCTGGGAACTTACCCCCTTAACCTCTGCCAAGGGGGAGGTCCTTGATACTATGCCTAAGAACTCACCCCCTAACCCCCTCTCTTGGTAAGAGAGGGGGAATTCAACAAGACGTATTTGCGAGGATTTTGTCCTCTTGAGTATGAAAAAAGTATTGCCGGAATCTTTTTTTATTGAATTCTTGTATATTTGTTTTGTATATAATATTAAGAAATGTTTCTCCAATACATCTTCTGGTTTATATGGAGGAAGGTCTATAGAAAATGGCTCCACGAATATCAATTAAAAATTCGTGTTCATCCCGTGAGATATTATTGAGCATTATCCGGATTAATTCAAATAACTTTATTCATCTCACGGGATAAATTCGCGGACCAATATCTTTGCGTTTTTGCGAGATTAATTATCCAGGTTAAATAAAAATTGAGGATAACTTCGTGAAAGAATTAAAAACCGAGATCGAGATATATTCTTCCCCGGAAGAAATATGGAGGGTATTACTCGATTTTGAGAAGTACCCTGAATGGAATCCCTTTATAAAAAAAATCAAGGGAAATCCGGAGCCGGGTGCAAAAATTGAGGCAAAAATACATCCTCCGGGTCAGCGGGATATGACCTTTAAACCGATCCTGTTAAAAGTTGAAGAAAATAAAGAGCTTCGCTGGATTGGTCATCTCATGTTTCCCGGTATATTCGATGGTGAACACGCTTTCATCATTGAACCTGTGGATCAGTCGCGGATAATTTTTCGACAGGAGGAAAAGTTTTCAGGCATCCTCGTTCCTGTATTCTGGAAGTCTCTTTATCAGCATACCCGCGTCGGATTTATTGAGATGAATCATGCCTTAAAAAAGAGAGTTGAAAAAAATAACTTGTAGATAATCATGACTTTTCTCAACTTTTTATTACTGATAGTCACTATCAGTTTTGGGCAGGATCAATAATTCAATTGCCAAAGGATTTTTATATTCATTAGGAATCTTAAATGGGCTCTCGCGACTATACACGGATAATCATTGGCTCTCCGATGTTGTCCTGGGAGGTGCATTAGCGGTGGCTGTTACACACGGTGCTAATAGCTGGAATAAAACTATAAATAAAAATAATCACAGTGGACTGGATTTTCGTGTATTCCCTTCAAGAAATGGAATAACTCTAACTCTTAAGTGGTAGATTTAAGATACTCGCGAATCTCTCATCCCATATTCATACAAACAAAATTTTAACAAAAAATGTAACTTTAATTTCTGGTTCTTCGTTTAATAATATATGCAATCAGGAGAGAGAAAAATGATAATTGAAGAGAAAAAAAATGGTAACGTTGCGATCATTAACTTAAAAGGTAAAATGGCAGGTACTTGTGAGGCTGAAGAATTACACGAGGAAGTTAAATCCCTGCTGAACAACAGTACCAATCAGATCGTCCTCAATTTGCAGAATGTCCATTGGATAGGCAGTCTTTGCATTGGCGCTTTAATGCGGGAAATTATCAGCGCAAGACAAAAAAGCGGGGATGTTTATCTTGCTTCACCGTCTCAAAAAGTACAACGCCTCTTCCAGATAACCAAATTAGAAGGTGTTGTTAATATTTATCCTTCCGTTGAAGAAGCAGTTGCCGCGTTTAACAAGAGTTAAGTATATTTAGCCCAATACGAACACATATTCAGATATCGTTCTGCCCTGAAAGGTATTTTTCAAATGGATTTGAATGTTGAACTTACTTCTTTGATTTATGTTGTCATAGTTTCTACGTTAGGTGCCACACTACAGGGTTCGGTGGGTTTTGGACTTGGTTTTGTCGCCGTCCCTCTTCTCGCTGTTGTGGATCCACGTTATCTACCCGGCCCACTAATTATGGCTGCTCTGGTTCTTACTCTTCTTCTCTCCTATCGTGAACATAAAGCGATTCAATTAAAGGGAATAACCTGGGTTCTTGTCGGCCGTTTGATTGGCGCAATTATTGGTATTCGATTACTTATCATGATTCCCGAAGAATACCTGTCATTTACATTTGCTGTGATGGTTATACTTGGTGTTCTTATGAGCATCTCTGGTTTGCGGTTGAGTATAAATGCTAAAAATCTGCTGGGTAGTGGCACATTATCCGGTCTGATGGCAACAACTTCGGCAATTGGTGGCCCTCCACTGGCCATGATTTATCAAAATCTGAAAGGGCCTGAACTCAGAGGGACCTTGTCAGGGATTTTTGTAGTTGGGGCAATCCTTTCACTTTTGGCACTATCAACGGTGGGGTATTTCGGCTATTTAGAGTTTAAATTAGCTTTACTTTTACTCCCTGGTATCTTTACTGGATTTTTTCTGTCAAAATTTACGGCAAAAATTCTTGACCGGGGATTTATTAGACCTGCTATCCTAACTTTTTCATTATTGTCAGGTATAATACTGATGATTAAGACACTATTGTAACAAATAGAAAGAAATAAATAATTAAAATTTTATGAATCTTTTTTCTAAATCGTACGTAAATATTGAGGTTAAGGGTAAATGTTACCCTGGGAGATTTTATAATACGATAAAATCTAACTTAATTAACAACAATGTGTTATTGAATAAGTTGATGTAACATAAGCGATTAAATAATCGAAGATAATTAATTTGAATAATTTACCACTGATTACACAGATTGCACAGAAATATTGAAAAATCACTGGATTAGATAAAAAAATCCTGAGAATTTTTATAAATTTAAAAAGAATCTCAGCTAGTTCTGTAACTAATTTAGTAATAACAAGTTATAATCAGTGTAATCTGTGGTTTATAAAAAGATCAAGTTAAAGAAAATTGAGGTATATCTTAAATGAAACGATTATATGCAATTCTACTTTTTCTCCCTGTACTTTTTCTCACTTGTAAAAATGACACAATACCGATAACGACAAGCAGCGAGCAAGCCTTACAGGCTTTTCTAAAAGGTCGTGAATTTGTCGAGAAAATACGTATTCAGGATGCGATTGAGTACCTGGAAAGAGCTGTTGAACAGGATTCCAATTTCGCTTTGGCGTATTTATATCTATCGTTCACCGAAACTAATGTGACGGAAAGATATGCGCTGATAGAAAAAGCCAAAACTTTATCAGATGATGTGTCAACGGGGGAACGTTTGTTTATTTTGGCCATTGAAGCCGGGGCATTTGGATATTCAAAAAAGCAGGAAGGCTATTTTCAGGAACTGGTTGAAGATTATCCGAATGACGAACGTGCCTTAACGAGTCTTGCTAATTTTTATTTTGAACAACGGGAGTACGAAAAAGCAATCGTTCATTACAAAAGAGCCGTACAATTAAATCCTAATTTCTCAGTTCCTTATAATCAATTAGGCTATGCTTATCGCTATCAGCAGAACTATCCGGCGGCAGAAGAATCATTCAAAAAATATATAAAACTGATACCCGATAGCCCTAACCCCTACGATTCTTATGCAGAGCTATTGCTGAAAATGGGTGAGTATGAAGTTTCTATCGAGACGTATGAAAAAGCCCTGGAAATTGATCCCGATTTTTCCCCTTCTCATCGTGGAATTGCTACCAATTTAATTTACATGCGTGAATACCAGAAAGCGAGAAGTCAGTTAAGACATTTATATAAAATTGCCAGTGAAGATCACCAGCGTATTAATGCTTACTATGGTCTGGCGGTTTCATATCTGGCCGAGGGCGATATTGAAAATACTCTGAATGAGATCGAGAAACTTTATCAGATGGCAGAAGAAGGGGATGATACCCCCTCCATGATCGGAAATTTATACACGATGACCGTACTTTTATTCGAAAATAACAGGTTGATAGAAGCGGAGCGGAAATTGGATCAAAGCAGGAAGATGTTGGAAAGCGCTACTTTTTCTGAAGGCATTAAGAAAAACCTGCAGCGGGGATACTGGTATCAAAATACACGGTTGGCTCTGAAAAAAGGGGAAGTTAAGAAGGCCATCGAATATTCTATACAATATCGCGCTAATGCTGAGAGTACTGAAAATCCATTACATATGATGTATTATCACACATTGTCAGGATTGATCGCCAGAGCTGAAAAAGACTACGATCGGGCTATATCTGAATTTAAACAGACAAATCTTGATGATCCATTCAACCGGTATCGATTAGCCCAGGTGTATATAGCAAAAGGGGAAAAGGATAAGGCCATCGAAGAGCTGGAATTTGTGGTCAGATATAACAGTCTAGCCGGCTTGACGTATACGATGATACGGGGCCGTGCCGAGAAACAATTGGGCTTGTTAAAAATGGAGTGATCTACTTCGATTCTTTTATTTTCTCTTCGACAATTTTTTCAATGATGCTCATAGATTATACCCTGATTTATCCAAAAATCCACATTCAAAAACGAAAATGCAAGAATTATTGCGTACTATCATTAAAAATTATATTTTCAGCATTTTTACTTACTATATTTAATCAGTAGTGTCCGGTTTAAAATAATTTTATTAAGTCTTCTTGTCCTTTGTGCACTTGTGCTAAAAAATTAAAAGCCTGAAATTTAAAGAAAGGAAAAAATGAAAGAGATAATTAAGTTTCCTGTCATTATTATGTTATTGTTTTGTGTTAAGATCGTTTACCATATGGGTTGTGCAGTATCTCAGAATTTAAATGATTTTTTTGGTATCGAAATGGCTGAATCTGAGGCTGATCAGTTCAGGATCGTTTCTTATGAAAAGGACCGTGGAGCGAATTATTATAGTAACAGCCAGATGAATACTCAGCTTTATGCCTGGGCAGAAGTAGAAACGCAGATAATAAAAATTAAAGTTGTAAATCTGACCAACTCAAATGTCCCGATTAATTATAATATGGATCAGTTTACTGTTTTTACCACTGATGATAAAGAATATATATTGATTAAAGGGGATAGAATCGCCTATCCTTCAGAAGAATATATTGCTCCTCATCAATCTGTGCAATATTCACTTGAAATCCCGATGAAATTCTGGCAAGCAGTTGGGCTCACAAATCCAAATGCCACTGATGCAAATTATGTCCAGGATTTCTGGAAGGGTGAAAATTCCTTACAAATAGTTAAGGAAAAAATCAGAATGATCAAGGTTTCCCTGGGTGGAAAAACTATGCTGATAATGAAACCGGTTCCATGATGTTTTATGGTGTCGGGGATGCTTAGAGAGGGACAATATATGAATAAATCGGGTATACACTTCACAATTGCCAAAATTGTAATGATATCCATCTTTTATACACTATCATCCTCCAGAGCTGAGGTAACCTTATTAAAATTTGGCTGTTATGCCATTAATCATGAATTAACACTTCCGGGTACGCCGGTGACGATATATGACGCTATCACAGGTGATATAAGTGATTGGTGGGATCATTCTTTTTCCAATTCACCTCTTCGTTTTTATATCGAACCAAAACCGGGTGGCGGTTTCTATGAAATTTTTGATGAAGCCGGAAATGGCGTATTGCATGCAACGGTTATCGTCGCTGATCGGGGTAAAATATTACGATTTGATGGTCCTCTTGGTCTTTCAGGTAAGGCAGTAAAAATGGTCCATACCTATGAATTTAGCCCGGCTGGTTCTGACTCGACACGTCTTAATTTATCTGTTCACGTTTTAGGAGAGATTGAAGAGGGGTTGCCAGAAACTATTGACCGGGTATGGTACCACTTTCTGTTCGAACGATTCAAACCATATATAGAGGAAGGTAGACATCTTCTTGTTCCTTATGAAGAGAATCAAAAATGGGGATATAAAAATAAAGAAGGGCGGGTGGCTTTAAAACCGACCTATCACATTGCCAGTCCCTTCAATCAATATGGAATAGCAGCGGTGGTCGATGATTCCGGTTGGGTGTATATCGACAAGAACGGGAGAAGTATTTTGAGACCATTTATCATCGATAATGGTCCGGATTATTTTAGTGAGGGGTTGGCCCGGTATATGGAACAGGGTAAAATTGGATTTATGAATGAAAACGGGGTGAAGGTAATACCAGCTATGTTTGAATTTGTTTTGCCCTTTTCGGAAGGATTGGCTGCTTTTTGTGAAAAATGTAAGGAAGTTCGAGATGATGAATATAAACGGGTTGAAGGAGGGAAATGGGGATATATCAATCAAGCTGGAGAAATAGTTGTATATCCCGAATATGATAAAGCAGGAAGCTTTAAAGATGGGCAGGCGGAGGTGTCTAAAGGGCAAAAGAAATATCTTATTTGGAAAAAGGATTTAGGGCAATAAAGGTATAAGGTATAGGGGTATAAGGATATTGGATGTAGGGGCGGCCCGGTGGGCCGCCCATGTATTCCAAACCACGATGTAATGTAGGGGCATGGCGTGCCATGCCCAATCAATGAAATTTCGATAAAAATGATGGACGTACGGGAAAGGAAAAATCATATGACAAATGATCTAAAACCGTGGAAGAGGATTGAGTCGGAATCAGGTCCCAATCTGAAATTATTTCATGTCCGCTGGGATTCAATGGAAAATCCCCGGACTAATCAGGTATTGAAGCGATTGGTGTTGGAAACTGAGGATTGGGTGAACATTGTCCCTATAACACCTGACAATCATGTAGTAATTGTCAAACAATACAGATTTGGGGTGAGTAAGATTACAAGCGAGATACCGGGGGGATTAATTGACAGGGGAGAGGATTCAAAATCGGCAGCAATAAGGGAATTAACGGAAGAAACCGGTTATACCGGTAGTGATTGGATTTATCTCGGTTCAGTTGAACCGAATCCCGCTTTTCACACAAACAAGTGCCATCATTGGCTCGCCCTTGGTGTGGAGAAAACAGTGGAGCCCCTATTAGATCCGGGAGAAGATATTAAGGTTGAAACGGTATCTTTTTCTGACATTAGAGAATCAATCGCCGCCGGCCAGATCGGACATGTCCTGGCCCTTTCTGCGCTTTCGCGTGTTCCACAAATCTGGCAATCCTTTGAAGAGAAAGACTTTTTTGATCGATTACAAGGTTAACACACCCCCTCTGTCCCCCTCCCTTATGTATAAGGGAGGGGGATAAAAGGGGAGGGTTATCGATTAAAATACTGCCGATTTAATATTCTCTTTATCAAGCAAGTTTTTTATTTTTATCAGTTCTGTTTTTGTCAAGGGTGAAATTAATGCCGATGGGTAGGATCTGTCAAGTGTATATATTTGAACGCTGGTTGGGTTTATCTCTTTTATTTTTGCCACCAAATCATAAATATTATCATCTGTGTAATTACCTCCACCACCACCGGAAAATAAGGCCTGAATAGTTACATCATCAATTTGTTTCAACCCATTGACAATTTCTTCCAAATGTATATTTGGCAGGGGTTGATTATATCGTCTGAATGTTTCTTCGTTGCCACAATCCAATTTCATGATTCTTTTGTCCAATCTTTGAAGCGCTTCGCGAATTACCTTGTTTGTAACAGTGGATGAATTTGATAGAATCGCCACAGCAGCTTCGGGGGCATGAGTGTTCCTTATTTCTTTGATTTGGTCAATTATTGTCGGAAATCCCGGATGTAATGTAGATTCTCCGTTTCCTGAAAAAGTTATATAGGCTGGTTTGGGATCTAAAATAGTAAGTACATTTTCAAGTGCATCTATGATCTCATTTATGGAAGGATACCATCTGATATCATTCATATGTTCTTCGCCAACACGGCTGAGCCCGTATTGACAATACACACAATTAAACGTACAGGTTTTGATTTTGGTTGATACAATATTCACACCCAGCGACCGACCAAGACGTCTTGAGTTAACCGGGCCATAAATAATACCTGATTGTAGAGGAATTGTCATATAATCCTTTTGGTTGATTTTTGGTTAGTTCGTTGAAATATGGAATTCGGAACTCGGAATCCGGGATTGAATTATCCCGGATAAATAGTTTTTATTAACACCTTGCTAAAACAAGGTGTCACTTTACAATTCGGTATTGTTTCAAATTTCCAGTTCCGAGTTCCCAGTTCCAAATATATTTATAACTATTCATAATTTGTAAATTAATTCAATTTTATAAAATAGAGGAAAAACTGTATATCATTCAAGAAATGTGATAAATTAGATGATATAAAATCAACAGAATTGTTGAAACAAAATTATAGTATTTTTCGTTTTTATAGTTAAATTCTAACATTTCAGGATAATAACATCCCCTTAAATTTGTGAGATACCATGGCCCAAAAAAAACGTGACTTTGGCTTAATTTTAAGTCTTGGTTTGATCATTGCAATCGCTAGCTACTGGTTTGTAAAAGAAATGCCAATGGATGGAGTTGAGCATTATGTAGATCTACTTGGAGATAAATTAATGGCTCTGATTCCTGAAGAGAAAGATAAACAGGAAATGGCCGCAATCTACGATGATTTTAAAACCAAGGTTAAGGAAAAAAAGATCAGTCCTGAGAACGTTGAACAAGTTGCGTCCGCCATCATTAATCTGAGTATTGCCAGTGATTCACTGACGCTCTCCGAAGCGGAAGCACTGATACGGATTGCGTTTAATGAAGTTCCGGTAGATGGTTACGGCTTGATTCATGTTCCGGAGGTTGAAGCGACACCGGAGGAGTGGGAAGAGTTAAATGAGCGTTTGAGTAGTGTCTATCAATTAGAAGAACAACTTAAGGATCATGTCATCATTGCTCCTGAAACACCAATGCCTCAGTATCGGGTAGATGAAAAATTAAATATTATCATAGATACCAGGGTAAAGGCGGATTTGAAAAGGGAAGAGCTTCTCAAAAAATTTGAAGAAGAAGAACATGTCTTCTGGAAGGATAGTGTGGCTGAAAATATGGAAAAAGATCTTCAAAAATTAGAGGTCGAGTTGAGAGCACTTTCAGAAGATATGGAAATTCAGCATAATTTATTAAAATTGAAAGTATTAACCCATCCAGTTGGAGAGGATGTTCTCATTATGATTGATTCTCTGGATTTGATTACAATTGTAAATTGGGATTCAATAGAAGGAGAAGTGGCAATAAAAATTGAGGAATTTAAAGTAAAAAGAAGCACCGGTGCTGCGGTTGGACCGAAAGATAAACCGTAGTTCAAAAAAAACAGATTTTTTTTAAAGTATTTCAGGGAGATAACGAATATATATACTAAACATCCCACATATTATCTGTTTCCCAAGCCCCCCTCGCTCCCCAGGCGAGGGTTTTTTTTTGATTAATGAAAATAGTGATGGGCCAAAGGCCCATCACTATTTTCTTTTATTTAGTTTCCCACTCTTTCAGTTGTTCTTCCCGCTCTTTTATGTTATGGGGTACTCTCTCCATTTTTTTACCCATCTCAATCGCCTCTTTCATTATTTTCTGTGCCCCGGCAAGATCACCACCATAAGCCAGATATTCTGCTTTTACCACTAAATTCCAATAGTTTCTTTCTTCGGCGAGAGATTTATCAATCCATGCTTTTCCTTCGTCCAGAGCGACTTCATTTTCAAGACAATAGATAGCAGCCTTATTGAGTTCTTCCCATCCCTTTGCTTTTCTGGCACCTTCTAATACATATTTATCTGTATCGACGTTGATTGCAAAACCAACACTGAAATCTTCCCAATGCATTGATAACACAGCAGAATTTTTTCTTAACTTGCTGAAAGAGAATTGAAGCCATTCCATATGATTCAGATATTCAGTTTTTTTTATTATCCTTACAACATCTTCTTCCTGTTTGTATCCAAAGGTTCCCCAGAGTTCTGCATTTTTATTTATAATAAATGTCGCATCTTTTTGGGTGGGAATTATAAAAAGACTGTACTTGCCCGCAGGAACAAGTGTCTCACCTATTGTGACATCATGTGAAAATTCAATCGTAGTTGCTTCATTGGCGCCTGCTCGCCAGATTTTATCAAGCGGTACCAACTCGTCCCATACCAATCGACCTTTTACACCGGGCCGGTGAAAAGTTACCTTCACCTCAGTAATGCCTATCATCTGGGAAACAGTTGCGCCCGGGCTGACCCGTGGATATTTTGGTTGCGCAAATAACTGACCAAGCATTACAATCAGGATAAAAAATGTAATTAGGAATCGTTTAGACATGATTTTTATCTCCCTCTTAAATGAGTGATTTTTAGATTTCTTATTAGGTTGTTCGAGTGTAAGAAAGTAATATAAAATCAAGGCAAATTTAATAGTAACATCATTTGTAGTCAACTTGACAATCAATATATCGATGAATATTACGGATCACCGGTTGCTTACAATGATTTGATTCCACAGGAAGTAGAACCACTTGAACCTAATATTACTGCATTATCAGATCCAAAAAATATAAAGTGGAAAAATTTTCTTAGTGAAGGAATTGAAATTCCTACTACCTGGAATAAAGAGGAATATGACAAAACCAACTTTACCTGGCAGGAATTAAGAAAAAAACTGAATAAAAAAATTTCTGATCTTAAGCGGACAGGAGAATCGGTTGAGGAGATATTAGCAGCGGAAGCGGAATATGACAAAAGAAACAGAGAAGCCACAGAGAGAATGGCTGCTCTTTTACAGAAGGATCCATCCTTAAATAAAGTGGGTGCGTTCGAAGGAGCAGGTTATTCCGCAACCGGTTTATATCGTCCAATGATTGATTGTATCATGTTTTCTATAGGAAGAAAACCGTTTTGTAAGGTCTGTGAAAATGCGGTTAATCAAGTAATAAATCATTATCTGGAATATTGATCAGATAGTTTAACCACAGAATTCCGCGGATAATTAAATTCCTTGTTGCGAAAAAGGGCTCTTTCAAGTATATTCATACAAATGGACGCCAGGTTGAGGCTTTTTAGGATTTAGGTGAACGGTCCTGATACGGAGTTATGTATGGACATAGTTATCTTGTTATTCTTCTGAGATGGTCAATTCTAATCAGGAGACTTATCGGATGACAGAATCAACAATAGATTTAGGAAATCTGCTTAATTACATTATTGACCAGAAAAAGGTAAACACGACGGTAAATATTGGTCTGGAGTGCAAGGTCAATGCAGAGGATCCTAAGCCTCTTGTGAAAATCATTAACTATCTGATTAATTATCTAAGCCAGATAACCGATGATACCATCAACGTTTCCCTGAA
>JAGLYF010000254.1 GCA_023132435.1 Calditrichia bacterium
ATTTTGTTTGAAAGAAAGTTAAAATTTAAGTAATTTTAAAATTAAAACGATTATAAATATGCTTCGCAGAAGATTTATCAGATCATTAACCTCTTTTACATCCTCTTTTTTTCTAATACCGCAAAATGTATTTGCTAAAATTAGTCAGCAAGTGGCTAGGTCCGGAGGAAAATTTACTTTTTCCGGTAGGATCCATTTAAAATCTGAATCATTACGTGTGGAAGAATCCTTGCCGCTTGCCGTGAAGTGGTCGCATGATTTTATGTCTTTGGAGGATTTCGCCCAGGCTTTCCATTTTGGGCTGTATACAAATGAACAGAAACGCAAAAGCGTCCTTTATCTTGAAAAAGATCGTATCACTTTTACCGCGGACAACACCTTTGTGAAATTTAATGATCAAATGTTGCAGATTCCCCTGGAATGCCATTGGTACGATGATTCGGTATGGGTACCGGTAGCATATTTTGTAGACATCTTAAACAAATATACGCCGTTTCAATTTAGGTATAATGCTGATAGGAAAGAATTTGGACTTGAAGAAACCGATGTCAATATTACCGGTGTCAGGATCGCCGCTAAAGAAAATGGTACTCTTATAGATGTCTTTGCTACGAAAAGATTTAAAGAAAAGGAAATTATTCTTGATATTCGTAACCGTTGGTTGCATATAGATGTTTATGGCGCGAAAATTGATCCGGCCAGCCTCTCTGCTGTTCAACCTTCCGGTATTATCAGCGAAGTTAAGGCCTTTCAAATGGCCGAAACCGCTTCCCTCTCATTTAAATTAAAAAAAGAAGTGCTCTCCCGGGAACTGGTGCTTGATAAAACAGGAAATGATTTTCACGTAAATTTGCGAACCAAAGAAATAATCGCTGAAAATAAAGAACATGAAAAAATAAAGAATGAATTAGAAGAACAAAAAAAGCGTTGGATTATTGATACAATCGTAATCGACGCCGGCCATGGTGGTAAAGATCCCGGGGCAATAGGTTATAGTAAGGTCAAGGAGAAAGATCTGGTCTTACCGATGGCCCTCGCACTTGGAAAAATTATTCAACAAAAGATGCCCGGGATTAAAGTTGTATATACACGTAAGAGAGATGTTTTTATACCACTATGGAAACGGACAAAGATTGCCAATGATGTGGGCGCAAATTTGTTTATCAGTATACATTGCAATAGTAATGTAAGCCGACGCCCCAATGGCTATGAAACTTATTTTGTCAGTGCTGATAAAAATACAAAAGCAACCGATGTTGTTCTCAAAGAAAATTCAGCGATTGAATTTGAGGAGAGTCAGGATCGCAAAAAATATGAAGGAGTTAATTTTATACTGGCTGCCATGTTACAAAGTGATAATATCAGACGCAGCCAGTTTCTGGCCTCTGAGGTGCAAAATTCCCTGAAATTAAAACTAAAAAAGATCGGAATGACCAGCCGTGGTGTCAAACAGGGTCCATTCTGGGTACTTGTCGGAGCGACAATGCCCAATATTCTTGTAGAATGCGGTTATATCTCTAACAAACACGAAGAAAAATTATTGCGCAAACAGACAACACAGAACAAAATCTCCGAGGGCATTTTCAACGGTATTCAGAAATATAAAAAAGAAGTGGAGAAGGCTATCTGATGCTGGATACTGGATGGGAACAATCTATCTCCCCCCTATCAAGGGGGGATTAAGGGGGGTGTAAAAAAGTGGTCCTGGATATATGTATCTGACAACCCCCTAACCCCCTTTTCTAAGGGGGAATAGATTAATGCCATCCATTATCCAGCATCGAGCATCTTCATAGGAATTACTAAGATATATACAAAAGGGAAAATGAACAAACCAATCGGAATATTCGATTCAGGAATCGGTGGTCTTACTGTCGTAAAAGAGCTGGTTAAGCTCCTGCCAAAAGAAAATCTTGTCTATTTTGGTGATACAGCGCGTATCCCTTATGGTACGCGGTCAGTCAAATTAATAAAACAATATGCACTGGAAGATGCCGCATTTCTGGAACAGTTCAATATTAAAATACTGATTATTGCCTGTAACACAGTCTCCGCAGTTGCTGTAGATCTGCTCAAATCCGCTTTGATTATTCCGGTTACCGGAGTGATTGAGCCGGTAGTTTCCGCTGCTTTGAATATTTCGAAGAAAAAACGCATTGGTGTAATCGGCACCACAGCAACTATCAATAGCCAGGCGTATAATAAGCAAATACATAGCCAGGAATCCGATGTTCTTGTCTATGGTCAACCCTGTCCTTTGTTGATATCACTGGTAGAAGAGGGGTGGGTGGATGATGAGATAACCCGCCTGACAATTCGTAAATATTTGGAACCCCTGCTACAAAAAGAAATTGATACGATTATTCTGGGATGTACACATTTTCCCGTGATCAAAGAACTGATTCAGGATGAGGCAGGACCTGAAATCACATTGATCGATTCCGGTCAGGAAACAGCCAAGGTTGTCAAAAAAATGCTCGATAATATGGAAATAGAAGCAAACAACAAATCAGACGGTAGTTTTAAATGTTTTGTAAGTGACATTCCGGATAAATTTGATGAAGTTGGGACACGCTTCCTCGGAAAACCGGTAATCAATGCAGAACGCGTGGATTTTGATAATTTTCTGATCGAAAAAGGAGAAAAAATTTATACGCCATTGAACTTAAATGTGTAAAAGATGTAAAATAGTATCAAGTCCGAAAGAAAGGTTCTTAGAAGCATGAGAAAATGGGTATTATTTCTTTTAATATTATTTATCACTAATGGAAGTTTCCGGGCCGGAAACGGTACCTCAGGTTTTGAATTTCTACGCACAGAATACAGTTCACGTGCTGCATCGATGGGCCGGGCATTTGTGGCTATGCGTGGTGATATAAACGGATTGTACCATAATCCCTCCGGAATGGCTTACCTCGATCAGAATCAATTTGTTGTAAACTATACTGATTATCTCATTGATTTTGGTGGTGGATTTGCCGGTTACTCGCACAGATTACCCGGGTTAGGACAACTTAGTGGTTCTATCATCTGGCTTAACTACGGGGATTTTGATGAGACAAATGAGTATGCACAAAAAACCGGGCGTACCTACGGAGCCTATGATCTGGCATTTGCATTATCCTATGCTGATATTTTAGAACAATATTTTTCCTACGGTGTGACTATCAAATATATCCACTCGAAAATTGATATGTTTACAGCTGATGCCATCGCTTTTGATTTTGGATTGATGTATGCGGCACCCTTTGAAGATAATTTGTATTTTGGACTATCTCTGTTGAATGCTGGTCGACCATTGAGCGCATTTGTAGAGACCAAGGAATCCTTACCACTAAGTTTGCGATTAGGGGTGGCAAAAAAACTGAAACATCTGCCACTTGAAATCAATGCCACTCTGAATGATCTTAATGTGAGTGAACCTGTCTTTTTGGATCGCCTGGCTAAATTTTCTATTGGCGGAGAATTCACTTTGTCACAATTGATTCGTCTTCGTCTCGGTTATGAAAATGAAATTCACCACGATCTCGATACCGGGCAGGGTTCCGGTTTTGCCGGTGTATCTATGGGATTTGGTCTTCACTGGAAAGATTACCGGTTTGACTATGGATATTCATCCTATGGGGATCTGGGCGGGACCCATCTCTTTGGTATCTACGGCACGTTCTGATAATTCTAATTTTAAGTTTTTTCTCCATTTTTCATTTAACTGTATCCTAAATACTGAACCTGATCTATTCATATCCCGCACCTGCGGGACTCGGGGCAATAAAAAAAATGTCCACGAATTTCACGAATTATCACGAATTAAAAAAATATATTATAAAAAAATCCGTCCCGCCCCGTTTCACGGGGGGGAATCAGCGTTATCCGCGTCATCTGCGTTCTATAATTATCATGGCGTCTTTGTGAAATAAATAGTCTCACAGAAAGTAAAAATTTTGCTAAAA
>JAGLYF010000255.1 GCA_023132435.1 Calditrichia bacterium
TAAAATAACAAAGTTTTTGGCTATAATAGCATAAATGTCTCTCGCAAAGACGCAGAAAGACTATGAAAAATTGTACGTTAATAAGTCCCTCTCTTCTCAAGAGAGGGAAGCAGGGGAAGAGTTTCTGTAATGGTATAAAATTTGCATAGAAAATATTTGATAATTATAAATAATTAGCACCAAATTTTGTATTACAGTTAAAAAGTAAAAAGTAAAAAGTAAAAAGTATCCAGTACCGAGTACCGAGTACCGAGCAACGAGTACCGAGCACCGAGTACCGAGAACCGAGTACCGAGTACCGAGCAACGAGAACCAAGCACCGAGTACCGAGCAACGAGTACCGAGCAACGAGAACCAAGCACCGAGTACCGAGCACCGAGTACCGAGTACCGAGCACCGAGTACCGAGAAACGAGAAACGAGTACCGAGAAACGAGAAACGAGAATAATGTTTATCGATTACGCAAAAATTGATGTAAAAGCAGGGCAGGGTGGTAGTGGTTGTATGAGTTTCCGCCGTGAAAAACATGTTCCCCGGGGTGGTCCTGATGGTGGTGATGGCGGGAAAGGCGGTAGTATCTTTATAAAGACCGATCGTAATCTTCATACTTTAATAGATTTCCGCTATAAAAAAATCTATAAAGCAAAAAGAGGGGAGCATGGTAAGGGGGACGGTAAACATGGAAAAAATGGTCCCAATCTTGAGATCAAGGTGCCGGTGGGGACAATGGTAAAGGAACTTGGAACAGAAAAGATCCTCTATGATCTGGTTGATGATCAGCAGGAATATATTATAGCCAAAGGAGGCCGTGGGGGGAGAGGAAATGCCCGTTTTGTCACACCGGAAAATCGTGCACCCAGAGATTGGGAAGTTGGAAGGCCAGGCGAAGAGAAAACACTCGAACTGGAGTTAAAACTGCTTGCTGATATAGGTCTGGTTGGCCTGCCAAATGCCGGAAAATCTACACTTCTTTCAGTAATTTCCGCAGCCAGGCCTAAGATTGCTGATTATCCATTCACCACTCTACAACCTCATCTGGGAATCGTAAAATATAAAGACTATAATAGTTTTGTTGTCGCTGATATACCGGGCCTTATTGAAGGTGCGCATAAAGGAAAGGGTCTGGGCCATCAGTTTTTAAAACATATCGAGCGTACGCGAGCACTTGCTTTTTTGATTGATATCACTGATGAAAATCCAGAAGAAACATTTAATGTTCTTTATAAAGAGTTGTCAGCATTTAGTAAGATTATTATTCAAAAACCTTATGTAGTTGTATTTACAAAATCGGACCTTCAAAGTGATGATTTTAAATCAATAACTTTTAAAAAAGTGAAACAAGTTTTAATAATATCAGCTGTTACCGGTGAGGGGATAGAGGTATTGAAAGATAATCTTTACTTACTCTGCAGGGAAGAATTCTAAAACAATACCATGACAGATTATGATTTTGTAGATCTATTAAGATTATATTCGATTCAGGGGATTGGCGCAACACGTCTTCGTAACCTTATCACCGCCTTCGGATCACCAAAGGCCGTATTAAATGCGCCAATACAACGCTTAGTACGTGTTCAGGGAATAGAAAAACATTTTGCTCGAAAAATAAAAGTAAATATTGACGAGAAGTATGTCTCTTATCAGTTGGATTATTTAAAAAATAATGGTATAAAAGTTCTCACTTATTGGGATAATATCTATCCTGCCAGGTTGAAAAAAATATATGATGCTCCGGCTATATTATTTTATATCGGGGATATTTCCGTGCTAAAAACCGATGCGATAGGGGTTGTCGGCACCCGAAATCCTTCTGAATATGGCAAAATGGTTACGGAAAAAATTTGTCGCGATTTGGTTAAATACAATTTAACAATTGTCAGTGGTCTTGCCCGTGGAATTGATACAGTTGCTCATCGGACAGTGGTTAAGAATGGAGGCAAGACGGTTGCCGTGCTCGGTTGCGGTCTTGATCAGATATATCCTCCCGAAAATAAAAATCTTGCAAAACATATCATAGAAAATGGTGTGATTATTAGTGAATATCGTATTGGTACCATCCCTGATCCGGTTAATTTTCCAAAAAGAAACCGGATTATCAGTGGATTAAGTCTCGGTGTTCTTGTCAGTGAAGCCGGGGAAAAAAGCGGTGCTCTGATCACCGCCTACCAGGCTCTTGATCAAAACCGTGAAGTCTTCGCCATTCCCGGTCCAATCAGTTCGAGAAAAAGTATCGGGACTAACCGGCTCATCAAACAAGGGGCAAAACTGGTTCAGGAAACCGATGATATTATTCAGGAACTGGAGAGCCAGTTGGGAAACGTAGAGTCTGTTGAAGAGCAGACAGAAACCATATTAAAAGGGTTTGAGAATACTCTCTATGGGATGTTGTCTGAGGAACCTGTACATATTGATTTGCTGGCCCGACAAAGCGAACGAACCACATCGGAAATATTATCAGTTTTACTGACATTGGAATTAATGGGTGTGGTGAAACAGCTCTCGGGGAAAATGTTTGTCAGAAATTCAAACTGATCCGGTGACAAAATTTATACGTACATTAAAAATATTGGGGATACTACGACTCAATTCCTTTTTAAGTCCTAAACTTATAGTCTCAATTTTGCCTTCTGTAAGAGTGCTCTTGCTAATGATATCCAGAACCAGAGTAGCATAAGATTCTTCACCAATCAATCGAAGATCCCTGTAATCGA
This sequence comes from Calditrichia bacterium, assembly GCA_023132435.1. GTDB lineage: Bacteria > Calditrichota > Calditrichia > JAJRVZ01 > JAJRVZ01 > JAGLYF01. The sequence goes on from JAGLYF010000255.1 coordinate 2,712, forward strand.
TTATATTTTCTTCTGCAGACAGATGTGATGAAATAATTTGTTCGATCTGATCTCGGTTATTTATCTCTGGTAAAACCGGATCTAAATGAACCGTAGCCTGAATTTTTAACTCGTTTAGTATTTTATTTTCAATTTTATCCGCAATTGTGTGCGCTTCTGAGAGTTTTAACTGACTGGGTACCTCAAGGTGGAAAGATATAACCATCTGCGTTCCATATTCGTGGCAGATCATATCATGAATAGCCAGCGCATTTTCAGTTTTTAAGGCCAGTGTTTCAACTTCTTTCATTAATTCCTCTGATGGTCTGGTCCCCAATAGTTTCATGCTGGTCCTTCGTGCAATATCAATCCCGGTATAAATAATAAACAAGCCGATCAATATACCGACAATTCCATCGGCAATAGGTAATCCCGCTCGTGCTGAAAAAATAGCGATAATTACCAGAATTGAAGAGATGGCGTCTGTCCTATGATGCCACGAATCCGCTTCCAATGCTAATGAATGGATTTTGTATCCATAATATTGTGAGACGCGCCCTAGGATCTCTTTAAGAACTACTGTCAGGACAAGGATGATAATCGCTGCAATACTCATTTGAACAGGTTGAGGATCAAGTACCCGGTTGAAACTACTTTTGATCAATTCAATACCGCCAACCCCGATTAAAACAGCCATTATTAACGCGGCAATTTGTTCTATGCGACCATGACCAAAGGGGTGCTCCTCATCCGATGGTTTTCGACCGAGATAGAAACTAAAGATAACTATAAATGAAGTTACCATATCGGAGAGGGAATGGATTCCATCTGCAAGTAACGAGATGCTGCCAATTAAGGTGGCAATAATGATCTTGATAATGCCGAGAATGAGATTGATGATCACACTCATCCAACCCTCTAAAATACCATATTGAGAGCGTACAAATGTGTGTTGGATATCCTGATAATTTTTTATGAATATTCTGGCAAGAAATTCGGAAATTTTACTAATCAAAATTATATATCTTTCTCTGTTAAATTATTTATACAGAACTGATATGCGTCGAATACTTATGATCAGGATCCCGGCGGCAATAACAATGACAACGGGAGATATATGATCCCCAAGAAAATACCAATCCATTGATTCATCAAGATTGTAGTTAATGACCAGAATAGATATAAAATTATTTGTTGCATGTACTATCATTGAGGGAAATACAGAATTTGTTCGCCAGGCCAGAAATCCGATAACCACACCGGTAATAAATATTTGAATTGCCCAATAGGGATTAACATGGATTATTGTCCAGGTTACGCTACTCAGGATAACTGCCCGGGTAATGTCTCCCTTTCTTTCGAGCGATACCTGTAAAAATCCACGGAATAGTATTTCCTCTGAAATCGAGGCAATAATGACAACACCCAGAATTAGGATACCCCAGTCGAGAGGAGTTTCTGCTTTGAGAGAATCAAGATATTTTAGGAATATTTCCGGGGTCGGAAGAAATATTTGGACGATACGATCAATTTCATCAGTTATAACGCTTATACTGAGTCCAAGTGGTATGCTGAGTAAAAGTACTTCACCGGGAGGAATATTTAATCTAAACAAATCCCGCCCGTTATATTCACGGATTTTTACATAGAAAATAGGGACAATCAGAAAAACAAGCCCACCGATAATAAAGAGAACCGATGCATTGCCCCCAAGAACCGAATCGGTTTTGAAAAATAGAGCGACAAGAGTAATTATGACAGATATTCCAAGTATGAAACCAAAAGTAAATAATATTAGAACAAGAGCTTCAATAGGTTCAGGGAATTCCTTTTTATCCATATTTTAAATTACCTTTCTTCGCAATAAATCCATAGCGCCCCGAGGCCTCGGGGCAAACAAATGGAATTTTCTCCTCTGTCATTCCGTAGGAATCTTCCTACTTGTCGAAATTGAATCTTGGAAAATATTATCAGGGAATCACTGATTTATTCAAACATCATCACTGGTCCTGGTGGTTTCGTACAGTATTATACCGACTGCAACTGATAGATTTAATGATTCGACATTACCAAATCCGGGAATATTAATAAGTACATCGGCATGTTTTATTATTTCCTTAGACAATCCACTCGCTTCTTGTCCCAAAAATAATATGCTTTTAAGAGCGATACTCCATTTATAGAGTGGAGTACCGTCGGAAACTACGGTAGCAATAAACTGATATTTTTTCTTCTTGAAAATTTTTTTGAGCCATAAAAAGTTCACATCCGTATAAATATTTGTCTCAAAGATCGCACCTGCGCTGGCACGAACAGATTTTGGATTCCAGGGGTCCACACATTCGGGGCTTAGAATTATTGTGTCCACACCAAACCAACAGGCACTTCGAATGATGGTTCCCAGATTTCCTGGTTCAGATATTTTCTCCAGATAAAGTATGATATTATCTTCAAGATCTAAAAGTGAAATTTGGTTTGTGGTTTTTTTTTCTACTACAAACAGGATACCAGGTGGGGTCACGTCTTCTGAGATTGCTTTCATTTTGGATTCATCTGTGATAAAGACAGCTATGTTTCTTTTTTCTGCTACATCCAGTACAAATTTTCCCTGAGCGGATTTCCGGAAATCTTCACTAATCAACAGTTCTTTAATAGCTATACGCGAAGCATTTAGAGCTGCCTCAAAAAGCCGGAAACCTTCGCCTAAAATATAATTTGTTTGTTTACGGTATTTCTTTTGTTTTAATTTGCGGAGTTGTTTTAGTTTATTTGAAGATAGTAGTGTGGGAGAAAACATTTATTATTGTGTTTTGAGATGATTTCTTAAGTATTTCTCAATATCCTTCAAACTAATTTCCGATTGTTTACCGCTATCCATATCTTTTACACTGAAGGATTTATTTTCTATTTCATTATCGCCCAGTAAAAGCACAATTTTTGCATTTTGTCTGTGTGCATCACGCATCTGCGCTTTTACACTTCGTTTTAGAAAATCACGATCTACCCTTAATCCGAGTTTTCGCAACTTTTGTAGCCATGTCATCGAAATGTGTGAAGCCTTTTCACCCATCGTACAAATGTATACGTCTAAGAAATTCTCATCGTTATTTAATTTGTCTTGTGCCTGCATAACAAGTAGTAATCTTTCAATACCCGCGGCAAATCCTATGGCCGGGGTAGGTGGACCTCCGAATTGTTCAGACAGGAGATCATAGCGCCCACCACCACAGACGGCGTCCTGAGACCCAAGGTTCTCACTTGTGATCTCAAAAACCGTATCTGTGTAATAATCTAATCCGCGAACAAGGTAAGGTTCAATTTCATAATCAATATGATTATCTTCTAACAATGATTTGACCATCCCGAAATGTTTGCTGCTTCTCTCATTTAAAAAGTCAACTAATTTGGGAACATTCTTGTTTAATTCCTTACAGGTTTTATTCTTACAGTCCAGGATTCTTAAGGGATTTGATTTATATCTGCTGTTACAGTCGTGGCAGTATTGTTTTAGGAGGGGTTTGAAATAATTTTTTAGCTCCAGTATATAAATCTCACGGCTATCAGGATCTCCAACGCTATTTACTTTTAGTTTTAGGTTAGAAATACCCAACTGGTCATTTATATACATCGCCAGCATGATTAACTCCGCGTCCAGCTCAGGCGCATTTGAACCAATCGCTTCTGCTCCAAATTGATGAAATTGTCGTAAGCGTCCTGCCTGGGGGTTTTCCTGTCGAAAAAGAGGTGATATATAATAAATTTTATTTAACGCTGCCATATTACTCATGTTGTTTTCCAGGTAGGCACGCATGACCGGTGCGGTCATTTCCGGTTTCAGGGTAATATTTTTTTTGCCTTTGTCCTGAAAAGAATACATTTCTTTTGACACGATGTCAGTCTGTTGACCAATTCCCCTGGCAAATACCTCGGTTAATTCAAATACCGGAGTTCGCATTTCCTGGTAATTAAACAAATCCATACACTGCCTGATCATATTTTCAACATACTGCCATTGGCTGACCATGTCAGGGAGTATATCCTGCGTTCCTTTTATACGTCTATATTTCATATTATTAACCACAGATTACACAGATTATCACAAAATAATTCTCTTAACTTTTAAACTCGGCTCACCCAAATTTATTATTAATCCCAACTCTTTAGGTACTTCCTGAGCAGCACCGATGATTTTATAGGTTGCATCTTTATAGATATAGTCCATAACAAATTAAACTTCTCGTAACTAGTGTCATGTCATCTTTGTAATGTCAGAATGTCATGCTGAACTTGTTTCAGCATCTTGTGTTTGCGTTTAAGATTCCGAAACAAGTTCGGAATGACGCAACCGACAGTACTTGATTGACATGATACTAGGATCAAAATCTGTGTCAATCTGTGAAATCTGTGGTATAAAATTCATAGACTCATTTACCAAAAATATCATTTGTACCTTCACCCCGATTGTTAGTAAATCTGGCTCTTCCAGAGGCGTAGTCCTCAAATTCTTCGATCATTCTATATAAATCTACTGTTCCAAGGGTGAGTGCATATTTTAGAAGTTCAATCACAATTTTTTGGTCTTCCTGGGTTAAATACCGAAACAAATCTAATACTTCATCTTTTTCCATGACGATCTCCTGAATTACCGCCCGAGACATTCGTCCAGTGAAATGGTTCTATGGATAACCCACCAAAGATATAATATTTTGATATCATAACTTTCAATTTAGTGGGAGTTAATCGGTGAAAGGTTATAATGAAGGTGATAACTCTGATTCTTCTCAAGATTTATTTGATCCACATAGGTATCGTGTCCTCTCACAAGTACCTTAATCGTGTGCTGACCGCTCCTTAATCGTAACCGGGTAAGCGGTGTATTGCCCAGTAATTCACCATCCAGATAGATTGCAGCACCGGAAGGATTTGACGTTGCGGCTACAGTAACTACGGTATTCCTACGGGGTATTCGTGCATTAATCGTTACATCCTTACCGGATTCGAAGAAATAATTTGCCTGATAGACTCCATTATTTCCCTTACCGCGGATTTGTAATTGATGGTCTCCTGATAAAATATTTTCGAACACTTTTGATTGCGTTGTCATTTCACCAATCAAATTACCATCCAGATAGATAGAGGAGGGTTGGATATTTGTTTTTACTTCCATGGTGATAAAACGCTCATTTTCAAAAAAACGATGTATCTGAAATGATGCTAACAGAAATAACAGAATGACAGCTGCAGTCCCGTACCAGAATTTTTTTGTGCTTTCCTGATACATTCTTGAGGGTTTAAATGTTTCCTCTGACGATTTTAGTGTATCTGTTTCAAATTTGCGCAGAAATTGGGAGAATATTTCCTTTTTATCTGTTTGCACCTTCCAGGGAAGAAAGTGATCCAGATCGCGGATAAATTCGGAGGCATTGAGATAGCGCTTGTCGGTATCTCTGCGCATTGCCTTTTTAACAATTTGGACAAGACGCAAGGGAATTTCCCGGTTGTATTTTTTAGGAGAGGGAAATTTGCCTTTCACAATTTTCATTAATACTTCGGTATTGGTATCGCCTAAAAACGGCTTAACCCCGGTTAACATTTCATAAAGCAGAACCCCTAGAGAATAGATATCACTCTGTGCTCCCAATGGATCGCCATTTGCCTGCTCAGGGGACATGTAGGATGGTGTACCAACGATCATGCCGGTCAATGTTAATTTACTTGGGGTTTCATCCTTTGCTACACCAAAATCAATCAATTTGATCTCACCGTGGTGGGATATCAGGATATTACTTGGTTTAATATCCCGATGAATGACACTTTTATTGTGTGTATATTCTATTCCTTTGGCTACTTCTCGTATTATCAGGGCAGCAACAGAGGGGGGAAGAGGAGCTGAAAAATCAATTATATCACGCAGATCATGACCATCAACGTACTCCATTACCAGATAATATGATTTGCTTGCAAAAATAAAATCATAAATTGCCAGGACATTTTCCTGCGAAAATGAGGCCGAAACAAAGGCCTCTTTTTTAAAGCGTTCGATGATTTCTCGGTTGGGATCCTTTAATTTTTTTATAACCACCGTACGTTTCAGTGAAGGCTGAATGGCTTTATATATAATCGCCATGCCACCTTCACCAATTTTTTCAATAATACGAAAACTTCCTACTTTGTCGCTTTCAAGACCGACTGTCATTGCAAATGTTACCTGCTAATTATTAGAAATAATCACAAACTAGTCCACGAATTACACGAATTTTAACTAACCTGATCTATTCATAAAAATTAATGTTTAAGAGTATAAGTAACATA
>JAGLYF010000256.1 GCA_023132435.1 Calditrichia bacterium
ATCAGGAATAACGGTGGGGCCACGGTACGGGTAAGTGCAGCGACATTGAACTTCCGGAATGGCAATACTTTTTATACACAGCAGGTTAATTCACCATCACTTCCGTTTGATCTGGCCGGCGGTGTATCGGATACGATCGAAATCTCGGTTAATGTCTTAATCACAGCACCGTTAGGTATAGATTCCCTGGCCGGAGATGTTCAAGGAGTCGAGTTGAACCGCGGGGTCGGTGTCGGTACAACCTCAGGTAATCTCTCTTCCTGGCAGGTCAGCGGAGTAAGTTCCATAAGTATTCTCTCTGTATCCACAGACAGAGTCCTGGTTAGTCAGGGTGAGGATAGCCTGGATGTACAGGCTCGCATTATGAACCAGGGTACCGGAACGATGACGATTGATAGTCTGGAGTTACAATTCTCCAATGGTGTAAGTAATTATGTGATCAGCGGACCGGTACCGGCACCGGGATTCACACTAGATGCCGGTGCGGATACGACAATGAGTTTCCTGGTTGATGTCGATAGCACAGCCGTTATTGGCCCTGATACCATAGATGCCCGATTGGTAGCAACTGAAGGCACTGAACAATTTGTAATCGATGGGGCGATAAACACAGATGTATGGACCGTCCAAAACCGTCCGCTGGTAGAAATTGATAGTGTTACAATTTCACCTTCGCTTGCCAGTACTGGTCAAACCGGATTGACCGGACGTATGATTATTACCAATCAACCAGGTGTATACCGCTCTACGGCGCAGATTGACAGTGTGGATTATAACTTCCTGCTTGGCGTCGATAATGTGGATACAAATTTTGTAATTTCACAGATTACACCACCGGTATTGCCATTTACCCTTCCGGCTGGCGCAAGCCAGGCAGTAGATTTTACCATTGAAGTAAACAGCAATGCACTGGATACAACGTACGTGGCAGATGGTTCCCTGTCTTATGTTGATATAAATGACGGTAACCGGGCTAACGTAAGTTCTGCTAATCAGCAGGATATCTTGGTTGTTCAATCAACAACGACCGTCAATATCCTTAGTTTCACGCTGGTTCCTGATACAGTAAGCCAGGGCCAGGGCAATGTCGCAGGGCAAATTATCTATGAAAACGCCGGTAGTGCCTCTTTGATGGTAACAACCGCTCAACTCACTTATACTCCACCGGCTGGTTTTATTACCAATCTTGTTGGAAGAACGACACCATTTACAGTTGCCGGAAATACAATCGATACCCTGAACTTTTCTATAACAATACCAACTACATTGACGGGTGATGTTACTGTTGATGGTATCGTGTCCGGAATTGATCTTAATTCTAATCTCACCACTGGTGATACAGCACAAACATCATTGTTCTTGCAGACACCGGCCAGCGCGGAATGGGCAGGTACAACCGAACCGGCTATCTTTGAGGTTGATACAACAGTATCCTTCAGAGTAAGTATTGTTAATTCCGGTGAAGCCTCCATCGATCTTGATTCTACTCAGACATCATTGAACTTACTGACAACACCATTTAGCGCGATTCTTCTTTCCGGCACCTCACCGATAAAAATAGCCGGTGGCGATACGGTAATGTTGATTTTTACAGAGACAAACATTACAGGTATATCTCCGGGTGATTATGCAGTCCAGGTGACCCTGAATGGTACGACTACCGGTATGAGTTATAACCAGACATTGAATACCGGACAGGTGACCATCGGCGGACAGGTCTTTTTTACCGGCGGCAGTGTGGTGCCGGATGTCGTATTGCAGGGACAACCAGATATCACAGTCAATATGCTCGTCGGAAATGATGGATCAGTATTAACCATCGATTCAATCGGAACGACCGTAATATTCCGTCAGAGTGGCGTAGATATCACTCCTCAACCGACGATTGTTAGAACTGATACTCTCGATTCCCTCTATCACATACCGAATAATCAATTATCATTTGTATTCGATGTGCCACCAGACTTTCCGCTTGGAGAAATTGAGGTTTGGGGTCAGATAAGCCTCGATGGTGGATCCTTAGCCAAACAGTCAATTACTCCGATAACAACCTTTGATGTATTTGGCGGATCTGCAGTATTTTATGTTAGCGGATCGGTTTCTGAAAGCCAGGTCGTTCCCCGACAGGAAATTGCCTTTAACATAATGGTCGCCGATTCCGGAACATCAGGTTTGGCCCTGGTGCCGAGTTTATCTTATCTGGAGATAGATTCTTCACCGGTACTGCGGGCCGGACTCTCGGCTAACTATATTGTACCAGCCGGTGATTCCAGTCAGATAAGTTTTGATCAGATTACCATTCCGGAAACGATTACAATTGACACAAGTTATTCTTTTATAGCACGCCTGGTTGGTGTACAGGTCAACGGGGACACCCTGATTGATACCTTGAATCTGGAACCATTAGAGGTTCTTTCACCGGCGAACATAACAATCGCAAATATAAGCATAATACCGGATGTTGTCCGACAGTATCAATCTAATGTCGAAATTCAATATAACTTAAGGAATGATGGTAGCTCGGATGCCCGGGTATTGAGCATGGTACCTCATTTCACCCGTACAGGGGACAGCAAGGATGTGACCGCTGACTGGATATTGTCATCAATACTACCTGAATTCCCAATTACTATCAGCGCAGGTGATAGTCAATTGTTTAGTGCAGATTATGTCTTAAGCGCTCAGGCCGATACTGGCATGATTGTACCAGGACCGGATATATTATTCAATGATATCCGTACAACAAACTATGTCGATACTTCATACACATTGGTTGCCCATGATAGTGTCAGAGTGATTAATCCGGCAAGTTTAAGAATTGAAAGCCTGGTACTGGCCGATTCACTGGCTCCGAATAAACCACGCGTCAATATCGATGAAACCTTTATTCTGCACCTGACTGTTGCCAACCTGGGTGCGGATAGTGCTAACTCTGTCTATATAAGTCTCCTGGAAGATGGCGTTCCGGTTGGGCAATATACGATCGCACAGATAGCACCGTACGATTCACAGTTCATTGATATTTCGCGAAGTGTATCTGTAACAAAACCGGAGCCATACAGTTATACAGCCAGAATTGATTCTGCTTTTGATGCAACCACCGGTGAAAAGGTAAATATTGATCAGCCAATAGATAACCGGGAAGACATCTTCGCTGATACACCCGTTCTGTTAAATATAACCTCCCGGATTGCCAGACCGGGTGGTGCGCTTGATTCAGTTGTTTCCGTTGGTCAGCAGTTTGAGATTGATGCGACAGCCACCAATGACGGTACGGCGCCTTACGATCCGGGCAGGGTACGACTAACCGTTCCGGAAAATTATACGCTGTTAACTCAGGCCGATAGTACCTATCGTGAAAATGATCCGGTGATCAGCTGGCAGATACAATCAAATGATTACAGCCAGACTGCTTTTGACACGATATATGTATCCCTGATCGATACCTCTTTAGATCGCAATACAGGCAGATCGGCTGCACTGGGAACATTTACTGGTTTTGTTCTTATCCGGTCCGATTCAGCTGCCGGTTTTGTCATCAATCCTTATATTTTCGGTCCCGAAGGTGCGAAGGATTCGATTCTATCCACCGGCCAGCTCTTTACCGTGACAACTGATATTTCCTTTACCAGCAATATGGAAGATTCAGGCCGGGTAGCACAATTGCTCCTACCCGGAGGTTATTCGGTCACCGATTCGACGATAAAACCATTACAGGATACCGTGCCCAACGATTCAATCAGCTGGGATATAATTGCCCGAAACAACGTCATTAGCAAACTGGATTCGATCCGGGTCCGGGTTTTTGGTATTGATGGTAACAGTGGTCTGACGGTTCAGGGAACATCAGCCCCGCTGACTGTGAAAACAGTTACCAGAGCTGAATTAACTCTTTCGGCAGCAATCACCGCACCTGCCGGGGCAACCGATGGACGAGTCTCGGTCGGTCAGAATTTTTATCTGTCGGCTGTTATCGCAAACCGCGGTACGGCAGGTGTGATGCCGGGAGATACCGGGCAGGTTTCGATTGAACTTCCGGGCAATCTTTCTCTGATTAGTGGCGGCAGTACTCAGCCGTATGTCTTTGGTAAACCGATAGTCTGGGGCATTAATGTCTTATCTGAAATTTCTCATTCACAAATGATTGTAAGAATAGAGTCGACACCACTGGATGAAAATTCTGAAATGCCGGCCTCCACGGTCACAGATAGTGTTATTGTGATAATTACGATTGAACAGGCAGGATCTATTGCCATCAGAGAAGTAACTCCGGAAGATAATACAGTCTCCAGTGGACAGACATTTATTGTTTCCACGATATATGAATTGAGTTCAAATGTAACAAAGGCTTCTGCCCGGATTGCCTCCTTACCAACCGGATTTTTGGCCAGTCCGCAGGAACAGGGTGTAATCAGTGAAGACACACTGAACTGGGTAATCGTGGCGCCCGAGAATATTTCACAGATAACAGATTATACGATTGATTTTACCGCCTCCGGTGTGGATGTTAATGATACCTCGACTGTGATACAGGGTGGCGATACCACCGTATTTGTATCTGTTGAACCAAAGGCAAAAGTCAAACTGAATGCAGAAATTTTATCACCTGTTTCTGCAATTACAAAGAGTGCTGTATCACGCGGACAAAGATTTGAAATGAGAACCCATGTATCGAGAGATTTTAGCGATGTACTGGCAATGGCCGATATAACCGGTAGTACGCAGATCACCGCATTTTATGATCCTCTGTTTGAACTGGAAGGTGATTCTATACGCACAGTCAGTCAGTGGGATGATTCAATAACCTGGAGATTCAGGGCACCTGACACGGTTATAAATGCCAGCAACTTCTCATTTTCCATCACACAGGCACCATTAGATACTAATTCTCAGTTACCGGCCTTTGTCGCCGGTGATAACGGGGCAAGATCATTCGCTCTTAGTGTAACGCAGGAAAATCTGGTGATCACGAATATCACCGATCCTGTTCTGGACACACTTGGTATAGAGAATAACAACTTTATAGAGGGCTCTCAAAATGTACCCCTGATGGTATTCACAGCAGAATATCCCGGTTCTGCCTCAGATACCACAACCATCAAGATGGATGGGGTCAGGTTGAAATTTCTCGAACCGATAGACGATCAGGAAATGAATCCCGATCGCGTAGTCAGTCTGATCGAGTCAATTACCATCTCAAATATGCAGTATCTTGTAGATTCTGTGGCAACCGATTTTGCAAAACCGGCCAGGAGATTTATAACATACATGGTGCCGGATACGATGCAAAATCCGGTTGATATCAGATGGAATCCACCCAATGTGTTTCTTGCCGATAGCACAGATACGGTTGTTGTGATGGTTTCTTTCAGACCGGGTGCGCAACACCAGAGTTTCCGTATGGCTCTCGAGAATGTCCGGGCCTACGATGTGGATCCGGATCTAACCTTAACAGCAGTGGATGAAGATCTGAATCCGCTACCTAAGAGCACTCTGCTGACAACGGCCAAGATATCGGTTATCCCGGAAGATCCGGAAGAAGCCTTTATCACTTATCCGAATCCGTTTGGTAAGAATCAGGATTATGCCAATATTAAATTTATTCTGGAGACCGGTGGTGACGTAGAAATACGAATATTTACCCTGGTTGGTGAACTGGTCTGGACAAAAATTGTACAAGGCGAAACGCCCGGAATTCATGACGGAGCCTGGGATTCGAAATATCAGTGGGATGGCAAAAACGATAAGGGGTATACGGTCCTGAATGGTGTCTATCTCTGCGTGCTCCGGTTGAAAGAACAAGGTGGAGGCACCAAAATGTACACCAAAAAAATCGCATATATCAAATAACAGATAAGTCGAGATGATAGATATGAAAGAAATAAAAAACAGAAAATATTGGAAAAATATTATTCTGACCTCTATTTTCGCTATTATTCTACCCATGACAACTTTCGCACAGGATGGTAGCGGACAGGGGGGGACGCGAAGTAATTTTACCTTTGGTTTTGGTGCCCGCGCTATGGGTTTGGGGAATGCCTATGTCGCTATGGCGGATGATCCCACGGCGGTTTACTGGAATCCTGCCGGACTCGATTATATCTATCAACAATCGCTGACATTTTTTCATGCCTCACTACCTGAAGGTGGACTTTATGATTTTTTCGGATACGCTTATCCCACGCTGGATCTGGGAACTTTTGCCATTGGTATCGGTAGAATTGGCACAGGAGATATCGATCAGTATAATATAGCGGGTGACAGGGTTGGGTCGGCATTTTCCTATGATAATTATCGATTGTATCTGAGTTATGGATTAAAACTTCCCTATAATCTTTCGGCAGGACTATCGATAAAGGTTCTGCGTCAGGGTTTCTATAACATTTCCCTGGCGGAATATGGTGGGGATGTTAATGCCACAGGTGTGGGAATGGATCTGGGCATATTATATAAACCGGAATTCAGTACATCATCGCTTTTACGTGATTGGTCCATTGGATTAAATGTTCAAAATATGTTTCAACCGCAGTTAAAACTGGGTGATATTACCGACATTATTCCTCTGTCCCTTAGATTTGGTTTAATGCGTACGATTCCAATTTCCGGAACCGGTGCCTTTAATATTCTTCTTGATCTTGATAAAAGCTCAACCACCGGCCTGGGGATATTTTTTGGTACAGAGTTTAATTACCAGGGTATCGGTAAAGTTCGTGTGGGATATAATAACAATTCGGTTGCCTTTGGAGCCGGTGTGGAATACAAAATGTTCCAGATCGACTACGCCTTTGGCAATCCCAGCTATGATGCTATGTTACCACCGATACATCGCATTTCTTTAACGATCAATTTTGGTATGAACCGGGATGAGATGTTTGAAATCGTGGAACAGTTACGCCTGGAAGAGGAAACGCAACTGGCAGCTGAAATACGGGAAGCAGACAAACAAAAATTTATTGCAGAACATTTGCAAAAGGCAGATGCTTATTTAAAAGAAAATCAGTATCTTGATGCAATTGTTGAATATCAGCAGGTTATTGGTACCGATCCTTTTCATCAACACGCAAAGATTATGCTGGATTCGGCCAATACCTTGCTTGCTTCTGAATTTCAGGACCAGCAGAATCAGGCTGTATTGGTAGCTCTGGACAGGGATCGGGCAGAGTCGGATGCGCGTTTTGTCAATGAGCATTATGACCAGGGCCGTTTGTATCTGGATCAGAAACAATATACCAAGGCGTTGATTGAATTTAACCTGGCTTTACAACGTGATCCGGAGAATCAACAGGTCCTGGCCGGTATTCAGACCACACGCCGGCGATTAAACGAGGATTTAAATGCACTGATGCGCAAAGGCCGTTCAGAGATGTCCGGACAGAATTATTCTGAGGCCCTGAGATTATTCTCGGAAGCGCGCTTATTAGCGGAAGATGATACCCGAGTGAAAAAAGAGGTTGACACTCTTGTTGGAAGAGTTAAATTACAAGAAAGTATCCAGCAGGGGATTATGTTATACGATATTGGCCAGTACGATCAGGCGTTACAGATATTCGAAAATGTTCTGGCTGAAGATCCCCAAAATCAGTTTATCAAGCAATATTATAGAAGAACACAGTTAGAGGCGCTTGCTGTGACAGATCCAATGGAACCTGAAACCGAGCGCCAGTATCTGCAAGGTGTGGAAATGTTTCTCTTGGGTAAATACCGGGATGCCATTACTATCTGGGAAGAGATATTAAAAGATCATCCATACAACAAAAAAGTACTGGAAGCCATCAATGGTGCCCAGGAACGCATAAAACGGACTGAATCACAGCAGGATTGATGTATGTTCAGGAATGTTAAAAAAGAAGAGATTGCTATTCCTGCCCAGATGAGTTATATGGGTCAGGTAAGAGATTTTATCGAGCATATCGGGGTGAAGTACAAGTACCCGGATAAAATCATCAATTCTTATAAGCTGGTGATTGAAGAAGCTTGTACTAATATTATTCGTCATGGATACCGCGATATCAAGGGCGGTGAGATCTCAATCAGGGCAATTGTTCGACAAAAAAGTCTGACCGTTGTGATCATTGACCAGGGGATCAGTTACGATCCTCGTCAGGCCCAAACCCCGGATCTTGAAAAATATATCCAGATAGGTAAAAAAGGTGGTCTGGGTATTTTTATGATGCGCAAACTGATGGATGATGTCCAGTACAACATTACCAGCCATGGCAATGAACTTCGCCTTACGAAACAGAGAGAAGAACTTGATATATCATCAATGCGTGCCATATGGGAAGGCCTCTCCATGCGCACGCGTTATACGATTCGTGCCTCGGCAATAATAGCTTCCGTCGCTTTTGCCATTTTTTTCTGGTTATATTCACAGGTCGATAAAAATACGCTTAATGAAACGGTTGAATATACACGGGCGCAGGTTCTCTCTTTAGCCGATAATAGTAAAGAATTACTGCAGGACAATAATGATCTTGATCTTTTTGCCATAGCGCAGGCTTTTAAAGCCAATAATCCCGGATTGATTTATGAAACATATATCGTTGATACCTCAAATAAAATTATTGCCAGCAGCACTCCTCTAAAGGCATTGGGAACATATACCTATCCTGAAGAGATAACAACCATTGAAGACTCGTTGGAATATTTTAAAATCTTCCAATATGCCAGCACGGATACAAATGAAATATATGATTTTGTGGCAGAAATCGATGCCGGTCTGCGTGGTGAAAGTCCGGTAATTGGTGAAGCCCATATGTGGGTGTTGACTGAATATATTGAGTCAAAAGCCAGCGCGGAAAAACTGAGCATAATATTGCTTGTTTTAGTCCTGATAATAGTTAGTTTTATAGGTACTTATTTCCTCATTGATCGTATTGTAACTCCGTTCCATTCACTCGCTGATTGGGTCCGTCAGGTAGGTCAGGGAACGGTAGATGAGGATGAAATAGATATTGATGCCTCTGACGAGCTGGGTGAAATTGCTCAGGCCTTTAATATGATGACCAGTAAGTTCAGAGAGGCACAGGTAAGTGTGATCGAGCAACAACGTCTGCAAAAGGAATTACAAGTTGCTCAGGAAATTCAGCAGATGCTTCTACCCAGCGACTTTCCGCAGGTAAAAGGGTATGATCTTGCTTCTTTTTATGAAGCGGCCAAGGAAGTGGGTGGTGACCTGTTTGATTTTGTCGAGGTTGATAAAGATACGATCGGTATTTGTGTCGCTGACGTTGCAGGAAAAGGTGTCCCGGGCTCATTGATTATGACGATGATACGTACGGCATTGCGTCTGGAAGCCAGGGGAAATAAAAATCCCGCTGATGTTTTAAGCCGGGTCAACAGATTTGTTACCGATGATATGAAGCGCGGCATGTTTGTTACGATGTTCTATATGGTTTTAGATAGTCGTAAACGAATTATTCATTATGCCAGTGCCGGTCATAATCCGATGATTCTCTATCGCCGAAGTACAAAACAAACCTACTTCTTAAATCCGTCCGGTTTTCCGGTTGGAATCCAATTACCTGATATTAACTTGTTTGAGCAGAGAATAGAGCAAGATTCCATCCGGCTTCGGGAGGATGATTTACTGGTTCTTTATACGGATGGAATTACCGAAGCGATGAATCCAAAACGCGAACTGTATCGTGAAGAGCGGTTTTTGGATGCAATTCGAACACATGCACAATATGATGTATCTGATTTTATAAACAGTGTTAAGGATGATATAAAAGCATACACACGAAATTATCCGCAAAACGATGATATTACCTTCGTCGCAGTTAAAGAAAAACTGATGCAGGGAGAGGTATTATTCACTATTCAAAAAGAACTTTTCAGCCTGATTGATGAGAAAAAGTTAACGGTGAAAGAGGCTTGCGAGAAAATGCAGGTATCTCCCTACATGTACCGGAAATACAAAAAAATTAAAGATTCAGTTGGTCTTGAAGGTTTAAAAGAACTTCTTTACGACTCAGATTATATCGAGAAAAAACATCTGAGTATCGAAGTAAAAACCAAATTATATGATGTAATCAGTAATCATCCGGAGTATGGGCCTAAAAAGATCAGCGAAGAGCTGAATACCGAAAAATATAGCTATACCGATTTGGATGGGCGACGGATCTATAATGAACTTGTAAGAGCAAAACTGAATACAAAAGAAAAACGAGAAAATTATATAAAGCGGGGCGGTAAAAAACGAATTAAACTTCCGGGAACTCCTCTCTTAACCCTGGATGGACAGGTTATTCTGGATTATGAATCGGCGGAAAAGGTGATTTCTGACAGGACTGGTGTCAAAACACCTGATGAAATAAAACCGGCTGTACCAGAAATTCCCAGAACGACGATAGAAAGACAAATTAGTACCGCCAGGGATGAAGAAAAAGAAATTGAGGCCAAGGAAGAAGAACCGGTTGTTGAAGAGGAAGTTAAAGAAACAGAGGAAGTAAAAGAAGAGGAAGAGGTTAAAGCCGAAGAAGTTGAACCGATTGTTGAGGAAAAAACTGAAGCAGAAATTGAGAAAACAGAACCCGAGGAAAGGGTTGAAGAGGAGGCGGTAGCTAAAACACCTGAACCAGAAGTTGAGGAAGAAACAATTGAAAAAGAAGAAGCCGCTAAAGATGATGAAAAAATAATTATAGATCTTGATGCCCTTGAACGGGCGATGAAAGAGGTAAAAGGAAAGAAACCAGAAAAGGGAAAAGTTAAAAAGTCGGACAAAATACCTGCCATTTCAGCTGAAGAAATCGCACAACTTAAGGCGGAAAAAGATGCGGTATTGAAGGAAATGGGAGGAAAAAAGCGAAGAGAAAAACCACGATCTGAGACTGAGGAGAAAAAAGTACCACCGATCCCATCTTTTAAATTTCCTGAGCAAAAAATAAGTGAAAAGAGGATAAACCACTTTTACACAATTATATCTGATGACATTCAGAAAATTAGCTCAATTGTGGATAGCTGGAGAAACGGCAAAGTTCAGAAAAAAGATCTGTTAAAAATTGGTACGATACTGGGTATGATTTCAACAAATTCTCTGCTTAGGTCTTTGGGGCGTGTGGAGCAAATTTTTGTACAGGTGATTCGATATTTTGAGTTTTTAGAGACCCATGACGGTGAATTAAATACAAAAATGATTCGCCAAAATTCAAAAGATATGTTGAAATACATTGAAAAAGAAAATATATTAAGTAATTCTGACAAAATCCTTGAGCAGATTAACGAACTTGGTATAAAGAACCATCAATTTAAGATAAAATTAACCGGTAAGAAACCGGGTAAAGAATCGCAATTAGATGCCATTCGGAAAAAAATTGCGAAAAAAAATATGATAAAAAATGAGAAAATTTTAAATAATATATCAAAAACTAATAAGCGCTAAGTTTTTGTAATTACTTTAGGAGGACTGGATGGAAGGAATTCAGGTATCAGCGGAAGTAGCGGGTAGCCGGAATCATATCTCAATTATCAAAGTTGGCGGATATATTGATACCACGACATCTTCAGAGCTTGAGAGATCCTTAGATTCTCTTCTCAAACAGGGTCGCTTTTTTATCATCGTCGATCTTGGAAATGTTGATTATATCAGCAGTGCTGGTTGGGGAATTTTTATCAGTGAGATAAAAGCGATTCGTGAAAATGGCGGTGATCTTAAATTAGTACGAATGGTCCCGGATGTTTATGAGATTTTTGAATTACTCGAATTTCATCATATCCTGGACGTTTATGATTCTGTCGACGAAGCGATAAACAAGTTTGAGGTTCTGGAATCGTCCGGACAATCTGTTGCCAAGGAAATTACATTGAGTAAACCAAAACCTGAGCCTGCACCTGCCGAAGAAATAGAAGAATTACCCGCAGTTGAAACGATGGAAGCACCGGCAGAAATGGCGGAGGAACAAACAGAAGAACCAGTCGTAAAACCTATTCTAGAGATGTCGCTATGGGAAAAAATACAAAAGATTATACAAGATAATCCCGGATATGGCGCATATAAAATAAAAAAGGAATTAAATTCGGCAAAATATGGGTTCATAAGAATTGGTTGGTTGACGGTTAGAAGCGAATTAGGCAAAATGGGCCTGAAAAGTAAGTCAAGGAGGTACTCTTACGCAACCCGGTCGCTAAAATAGGTAGTTTTAATGGATAGTATTATAGAAATAGTATTTGCATTTGCTCTTGTCGCATCATTGTTTTCTAATTTCTTTGGTGTACCAGGCAATCTGTTAATCGCGGTTGATTCATTTATATATGGATTGATCACGAATTATTCTGAGTATTCTTTTACATTCGTACTTACTCTTTTCGCGATATTTCTTCTTGTTGAATTTTTGGAATATCTCCTGATTGTTGTCAGTGCCAGAAAATACGGCGCCTCGAAGTGGGGTATAACCGGTAGTATTATTGGCGGAATAGGCGGTGCGATTAGCGGAGCATTTGTAACTCCGGTGCTTGGCGCTATTATAGGTTCAATCATTGGTGTCTTTGCGGGAGCGACAATTCTCGAATTCATAAAATCTTACAATCTGAAAAAATCACTTCTCTCCGGGGTTGGCGCGTTTATCGGTAAAATTGGCGGACTTTCGATTAAAATTTGTGGTGCGGTAACAATGGTGATAATGATAGGGTATAAAATACTCTAATCGATAAATCGTTATTAAAGTATATCCCAAATTGTATTGAGCGATTTGGGATTTTTTTTTATAATCGATAGAATTAATTTAATCAGATTTCATAAAGATGTAGTCCATCTCTGAGATGGACTACATCTACATCTTTATTATGCTCTTAAAAATGAATTCCGGAAAAATGATCAAACAAGTGTTCTATATTCTAATTCTGTTGTTTCCTTCCTTGCTCTCATCTCAGGTTTCTGAAAGACTGAGTGAATTAACAGTCGTTCGCATTAAATATGATGGTGGGGGGGATTGGTACGGAAACAAAACGACGCTCAAAAATCTGCTCCAGCTCATTTCAGATGAATTAAAAATCGGAACAACCCTTAAAGAAAAAACCGCATCAATTATGGATGAGTCCTTTTTTAATTATCCTGTCGCCTATATAGCCGGGCATGGAAATATTAAATTTAGTGATGATGAAGCGGAACGTTTACGCACCTATTTGACATCGGGAGGATTTTTGTTTGCTGATGATGACTATGGTATGGATGTATCCTTCCGGCGGGAGATGAAAAAAGTTTTTCCGGAGTTAAATTTTGTGGAACTTCCTTTCACACATCCCATATATATAATATATTATGAATTTCCGAATGGATTGCCTAAAATCCATGAACATGATGGCGGGCCTCCCCGTGGATTAGGACTGATTTATAACGGCCGTCTGGTGGTATTTTATTCTTTCAACACGGACATAAGTGATGGCTGTGAAGATCCTGAAATTCATAATGATCCACCTGAAAAGCGTCAGGCAGCTCTTCGCATGGGTCTAAATATTCTACTTTATTCTATTTTAAATTAAATGGAAGCAATAAATCAGATCATCAGAAAAATAGTTTTATTCCAGCGCAAAAATTTGGTGTTTCATTTTATAGCCGGAAGCATTCATTTTTTTATATTTTTTCTGATTATCTGGTTAAGCACTTTTCTGGCTGATAGTGTTTTTTATTTTAAAACTGAAGTACGTTGGTTTATACTCATCCTGAATAGCTCCCTGACAATTTATCTTTTCTATCAATTCGTTTTATCACCAGTAATTGATTCTTTTCTTCTCTCAGAAAAAAAAGATTTGACTCCGGTAACAAAATATATTGGGGAACGTTTCCCCTCGATTGCAGATAGACTAACAAATATTTATCAATTGATAATATCTGAACCACCCGGAAGTTCATCATCCATAAAACAATATGCGATCGGACAATTTGCCCAAAAAGTTACTGATATCAATTTTGCAAAAAAATTAGTACTCAAAGATTATTTCTTACCATTTTCCTTTATGCTTCCGGTTTTGATGGGAAGTATCATCTTAATTTTTTCACTGAGTGGAAGATTGTCTCTGTCAGCGAAACGCGTATTAAATCCTGCCGGTGAATACGCCATTGTTCCCTGGTATGAATTTTCTGTGAATCCGGGAGATGCCAGTATAATATCAGGTGAGTCTCTTGAGATTACCATATTATATCAGGGCCCGGAGGCAGATAATTGTATGTTCTGGTATCGCAATCAGGGAGAAAAAAATCTTCAATCTAAAGTATTACGTAAAGGGCAGAATAATTATCATCTTGAGCTGGATAATATCAGAAAACCTTTTGATTATTATGTCCAGGCGATACCAGCATTTCCGGCTGAATGGCGTAATAAATTAATCAGTAAGATGTATACGATTGAGACATTAAATCCGCCGCTGGTCAATGAGATTCTGGTCGAAATCCAGCCTCCCTTTTATACAAAACTTCCCAAACGATTCTTAGACTTAAATGTAGGGGATATTATTGCCTATCCGGGATCAAAAATTAATATATCGGGACTGGTCAGTAAAAATCTCAAAACAGCAGAGATGGTTTTTTCTGATGATGAAAAGAAAAACTGCAGAATTCGGGAAAATAAGTTCAGTTATGCTTTTACGATTAATACGGATAAATCATATTATTTTAATATCAGCGATTTAGAGGATTTGCATAACCAGGATCCAATTGAATATTCTATAACGGTTCTGGTCGATCAATTCCCATTTGTTGAAATAACCGAACCCGGAGAGGATATAGAAATTGCTGCTGATGGTGCCGTAAATCTGGTTATTGAAGGAAATGATGATTTTGGATTTAAATCATTGAATTTACATTATCAGATACAAGGAAAAATAAAAGAAACCAGAGACTCTACCTGGCAAAATGTCCCTATATTAATCAGTTCACCACATGCAAAGCATTTTCAACAATCCTATTTGTGGAACTTCGCCAATTTGCCGGTGAGTTTCGAAGACTATGTAAAATATTACGTGACACTTACGGATAATGATATCATTAAAGGTCCCAAAAAGAGTCGATCAAATAC
Source organism: Calditrichia bacterium (assembly GCA_023132435.1). Lineage (GTDB taxonomy): Bacteria > Calditrichota > Calditrichia > JAJRVZ01 > JAJRVZ01 > JAGLYF01. The sequence goes on from JAGLYF010000256.1 coordinate 15,012, forward strand.
ATATTATATCCGTTTTCCTTCCCTGGAACAGCTCTTTGATGAATTTGAAATGACCCAGAATGAAAACCTGGAATCAACAGAAGATCTGGCAAAAGAGAGTGAGGAGCTTAAAAAAGATCTGGAAGAAATCCGCCGGGAGATGAAACGGGAAAAGGAAATAGATTGGGAAAGAAAAAGATCTTTAGAAGCAACGATTGAAAAACAAAAAAAAATTCAGGAAAAATTGCAAAAAATTGAGGAGGATCTGGAACAGGCCATTAAAAAAATGGAAAACAACCAGCTCTTTAGCCCGGAAATTTTGGAGAAATATCGTCAGCTTCAAAATTTATTTCAGGAAATTATCACGCCCGAACTCTTGCAGGCAATGAACGAGTTGCAAAATGCTCTGAATAATCTCGATCAAAAATCCGGACAGCGATCAGTTGAAAAGTTTAAACTTAATCAGGAAAGATTTAAGGAAAACCTTGAACGTACCCTCGCTCTTTTTGAAAAAGTGAAATTAGAGCAGGAACTGGATCGCATGGTAAAAATGGCAGAACAGCTAAAGAAAGAGCAATCTGAGATTTCAGAAGCGTTACAGGATGAAAATTTATTAAATAAAAATGAACGAGAATCACTTCTGCAAAAGGAAGAAAATCAAAAAGATCTTTTAGAAAAAATTGAAAAATCTTTAGCAGAATTGGAAAAAAGTCAGTCATTAGACGACTATCCAAAATCCCGGAATCACCTGGAGGAAGCAAAAGACACCGGATCTCAACTTCAGAATCAAATGCAGAATCTTATGAATCAAATGTCTGCAAGTAATCAGGCTCAGGCTGGTAAATCCTCAAAGCAAGTCGGGCGCCAAATGGAACAACTATACTCAGATCTTAAGAAGGCACAAGATGAAATGATTATGAGCGATAAGAAAAAAATTCTGACAAAGATGCAAAAAATCACGGAAAACTTACTTAAATTATCTGAAAACGAAGAAAATCTGGTCGATAATACAAAAAGTTTGTCAAACTATACTGACCGTTTCCCGGAAGTGGCAGAATCACAACAAAAAATTCTTGAAGGTATGTCCCATGTAATCCGGGATATAATAGATCTTTCTCATGAAACTTTTTTTATTTCTCCACAGATTAGTAAATCTCTGGGTTCAGCAAATGGTAATATGAGGAAGAGTTTGAGTGAGTTGGAAAACCGCCGCCAGAACACGGCCAGTAATTTTCAAAGACAAGCGATGGCGGGAATAAATGAATCAATCCTCAGCATGAATCAGTCTATGGAGATGATGTCGAGCGCCAGTTCGGCAACCGGTTTCGAACAGTATCTGGAGCAGATGCGAAAACTGTCCGGCCGCCAGGGGCAGTTAAATCAGGAGAGTCTCAACTTTTTTAAGCAGAATCAGGGATCTCTATCCATGGAACAACAGGGTTACTTGAGACGAATGGCAGCCGAGCAAAGGGCAATACAAGAATCTATGGAAAACATGGCCAATGAAATGCAAAACAGATCTGATATTTTAGGCCGCCTTGATCATATGGCAAACGAGATGGGTGAGGTGGTCGAAGACTTGCAGGCCCTGAATATCGATCGAAAAACGATTGAGAGACAGCAACAAATTCTCTCCCGGATGCTCGATGCACAAAAATCTGTTCGCGAGAAGGAATACAGTAAAAAAAGATTGGCAGAAGTCGGGAAAGAATATAGACGTAAATCACCTGATGATCCGACTAATATGGAAGACCCCAGGATGAAGCAATTAAGTCTGGATTTGATCCGTGCCCTTCAGGAAGGTTTTAATCCGGATTATGAGAAATTGATCGAAGAATATTTCAGGGCATTAAATGCTGATATATCTAATTAGCAAAGTGGCTTGAATGTTTAAAATAAAACATCATTATTACACAATTCTTATTTCCATCTTTATGGTACTCCCTCCATCGTACGGGCAGGTTCTTTATGAAAGAGTACAAACCGATCTGTTCTCCAGTATAAGTAAGTTATATAGTGAAAAAGACCGGCATCGTATCAAGGTAGGTCTGGTCCTGTCAGGAGGAGGAGCGAGGGGGATCACACACATTGGTGTATTAAGAGGATTTGAAAAATACAATATCCCCATAGATCTTATTGTTGGAACTAGTATCGGTAGTGTTATTGGCGGATTTTATGCGGCTGGACTTGCCGTAAATCAAGTGGAAGAATCTATGAAAAGTATCGATTGGGATGATATGTTCAGTGATGATACCGACCGCCAGAACTTGTTTGTCGGTCAAAAAGCGATAAATGATCGATATCTGGTCAGTATTCGGTTCGATGGCATGCGGGCATTTATTCCCACAAGCCTGACTTCCGGTCAAAAAATTCTCTCGATAATCACAGAACAACTTTATAAGACGGATTTTCCGGCTGTATATAATTTTGATGAGTTAAAAATACCATTCAGGGCAATTGCGACCGATTTAATTTCTGGTCAACGCCTGGTAATAGGAAAGGGGGATTTGGCTGAAGCGATCAATGCCAGTGTTGCGGTACCGCTTTTATTC
>JAGLYF010000257.1 GCA_023132435.1 Calditrichia bacterium
ATGGACGTTGTAATTGTAGTTGATAGTACGTCTCCTCTGCGTGAGCGCGATGAACTTCAGGCACCCTGGGAAATTGCAGATCAGGTTACCTCCATTATGCAGCAGTCTACAAATGAAGAGCAGAAAAATTTAGCTGATCTTGTTATTAAACCGGACATCATCGGGATAGGAAGTACCGATTTTGATAAAATTGATGAGATGATAATTCAGGGTGAACTGGCCGTTGATAATTTAGCCACTCAACTATATGCGTTGACCGAATCAAATAATTCCGAAGAAACACAAGTTTCCTTTCAGTATGACCGATTTGATTTAAATTCAAGCTATATGCCGGATTCCGAAAATGTTTCTCACTATTTGTATGCAGAAAATAAAAATTCGATCACAATGACTATGATGAAAAATGATATAAACAACCTCTTTTCCAGAGGAATATATCAATCAGTAAAAGCATCTATAGATACTTCGGGTCCTGAGAGTATTCTGGAGTATTTGTTAGATGCAAATGATGTCCTGAAAAGTATCAGTTTTGAAAACAATACACTGTTTGCTGATTCGATATTGAATAATATGCTGAATAATCAGCTAAATCAACCGCTCAACTACAATTTACTTCGTCAAGGCCTGAATGAAGTAAAACAGACGTATCGAAGTAAAGGATATGCCCTGGTTCACGTGCCGGGAATTCAATTTGATCCTGCAAGTGGAGAACTTACCGTGAACATTGAGGAAGGAATAATTTCTGATATTCGTATTGAGGGTAATGAAATCAGTAATGATTTTATCATATTGCGCGAATTTCCTGTGAAGAAAAACGATATCTATAATTCTAAAATGGTAAAAAAAGGTATCGATGACATTTATAATACGCAGTTATTCGATAAAGTAAGTATCAATATTGATTTAAAGGATGATAATGTTGTCCTGATTATTAAAGTTGCGGAAAAGAAAAATATTGTTCTTCGTTTAGGTGGGAAAATCGGGTCCGAACGCGGCGCGCAAATATATGCTGAGTGGGCTAATGAAAATTTTTTAGGAAATGCTTATAAACTTTATCTTAACGGACGGTATGGGGAAATGGACCGGCATATTGGCTTTAACTATCGTGCCGACAGGGTATTCGAAAGTCTTTTAACAGTTAGTTTAAGGGCTTACTACGATTGGAAGAGATTTCCATTACATGTTGAGGATGAAAAAACCGGCGAATTTAAAGAGGAAAGGCGGGGTGCAAAATTAGGTTTAGGATTACAATTAAAAAAGTTAGGACAAATTTCTATTGAAATACGCCTGGAAAATGTAAAAGATGCACCCTATGCAGGCATCCTGACCGAAGATCAGAAACAGAGGGTAACTCAAAGCAGCGAATTGCGAACACTCTCTATTAAATCTGTTACAGATAAACGCGACAATTTACCATTCACCAGATCAGGTATCTATAATGTCTGGTTTTGGGAAACGGCAAATGAACGTATTGCCCAGGGTCAGGAAAAATACACGAAAGCATATGTAAATCTTGAAGGATTTTATACCTACTGGGAAAGACATACCTTCCATTTTAGGGGGCTTATCGGGATTGGTGATAATACCCTGCCGTTCTCAGAGTGGTTTCGTATCGGTGGATTATTGGATTTTATTGGTCTGCATGAGTATGAATATTTTGGCCGGCAGGTAATCCTGGCAAATCTTGAATATCGTTTTCTGCTCCCCCTCAAAATTATATC
>JAGLYF010000258.1 GCA_023132435.1 Calditrichia bacterium
TGGGTCCAATTTTCTTTGGTTATGGAAAAGCCAGCAATAGATCAGGTATCTACTATGTATCTTTTGGCTATAGCTTCTAATTCTGCTTCAGTCGTGTTCAGAACCTTCCACATTGCCTTATGGACCGGTAATTTTTTTATACCATCGATCCCCAACCAACGGTAATCTTCATATAATTCTGATTGAAATTCAGAAGAAACTGCTTCGAACAGTTTTGAGTATAGTTTAAGATGAAAATGTGTATAAGTATGTTTTATAGCAGGCCATGATTTTTTTAAGGAAATATCAAGATTGAATTGATTACGAATAGAGGATATGTTGAAACCGGAATCACTATATCCGTTATTCAATTTAAAAACCGGAAATTCCCATAAACCAGCCAGCATTTCATGCTCTGGTCGTTTTACTAATAGAAAAAGATCCTGGTGATAAACAATACAGGCAACGGAACGGGTGGTGGGAATCTTTGCTCTTTTTGATTTGTAGGGGAGAATACCCTCTAACTTTTTTATACGGGCCTGGCAATCCTTAGAAAGCGGGCAGACCGGACAGAGAGGTGCAGTCGGCGTACAGGTGGTGGCACCTAACTCCATCATTGCTTCATTAAATTCACCGGGGTACTTTGATGGGAGCAGATTGTCCATTAGTTGTTGAATTTTCTTCTGCGTTTTCGATTCTCTAATGTCATCTTCGATTGCAAACAGACGAGACAAAACCCGTTTGATATTTCCATCCACAACACCATAAGGCTGGTTAAATACCAGGCTGAGTACAGCATTTGCCGTATAAGGTCCAAAACCGGGAATCTTCAGAAGTTCTTCTCGAATCGGGGGTAACGTGGAATTATAGTTATCGACAATGATTTTTGTCGCGCGATGCAAATTTCTGGCTCGCGAATAGTAACCGAGCCCTTCCCAGATTTTTAACACTTCTTCCTGTGATGCTTTTGCCAGTCGTTCAATCGTGTTAAATTTCTTGATAAATTTGTGATAGTAAGGTATAACCTGTTCCACCTGGGTCTGTTGTAACATCACTTCTGAAATCCAGATATAATACCAGTTTTTCTCCCCGCGCCAGGGAAGTGGACGTTTATTTTTCCGAAACCACTTTCGTATTTTACTTTGTACTGTTGAATCGCGCATCACTAAAATCTCTTTTTATACATTTTTCAGGCAATTCCGCTTAAAAACAAACCACAAAGTTCTCAAAGTAGGCACAAAGATCACAAAGGAAAAATAAATAAAACTTTGTGTACTTTGTGCCTTCTTAGTGTTCTTTGTGGTTAAATTGTTTTAAAAGTTTTAATCGTTTCGAATACGGTCAGGTTGAAAAACGTCTTCAAACCAACGCGAGGTATGGGACCTGACCATCTGCATCAGACATACCTGAGCCAAAAAGGGAGTAGGGTGTTTGGTTGAGTTTAAATATAAATTGATTAGTGCATTAGAATATTTATCCAGGTAAATACTATCAATCTGTGTTGGATCACCGAGGACGATTAGTTTTGTGTTTTCACCCAAGCGGGTACCGAGTGTGCGAATCTGAAAGGGATTGGCGTTCTGTGCCTCATCAAAAATAATAACAGATCCGGATAAATCCGCCCCTCTTACATCAGCAAGGTTTATTAGCTCAACAATACCGGAATCCAGTAGTTTTTGGTATCCTGTTTCTGTCGAAAGAAAATCTTCATCACTAAACTGACGTAGTTTTTCAATAAAAGGTCGCATCTTAGGAATTAGTTTACGTCTGAGAGAACCAGGTAAGAATCCAATGTCCTCCCCTAATCTACTTTTGGTCACAATGGGCTTTATTAATTTTATGGTTTCATATTTTTTTTCTTTAAATACTTTTTCCAGTGCTGCTGCCATAGCAATGTGGGTTTTACCTGTACCGGCGCGACCAATAATGATCTGAATTCGAATGTCATCATCCATTGCCTGATGCATACAAATCGCCTGCTCAAAATTATAGGTGAAATTTACATCATCAAGGACTTTTGGTGACATACCGAGAACCTTAATCGAATGGTAATCGATGTAATTTAATCTGTCTCCTTTTCGAATCCCCAACCCAAATAAATCTCCACTCGGATCATAAAGAACAACACCTTCATTCTCGCGTAAATGCCACTTTTTCCGACAGGGTAAATTCCACTTATTTCTATCCTTGGTTGTAAAAACATCGTTTAATTCTTCAGTAGTTAGATGGACTTCCCTGGTCGATTGAAAAAAACTTGTCAAATACTCTTCACTGACCTGGTCATGTTTATAATCTTCAGTCTGGATCCCAAGGGCAAGGCATTTAATTCTTAGATTACGGTCTTTAGTGACAAAAATAAATTCCCTATGATAATAAGAATCCTTTAAACCAAGAACCTGGGCGAGCATTAAATTGTCCCGATAGCTCATGTCAAGTTCTGAGGGGATATTCTCTGAGACATGCCCGGCGAGAAAAGAGAGGATACCATCTTTTCCGTTTGGAATGGTGATCACAGAATTTTCTATCTGCCGGCTACTCAGCATTTCCAGTTTCTGACTGATATCCCGGGCATTGTACCCAATACCGGGATCATTTTTCTTCGCATCAATCTCTTCTAAGACACTAAATGATATTAAAACAACATCCTCTTCAAACCGAAAAATTGAGGCAGGATCGTGAAGGACAACATTTGTATCCAGAATAAATACGCGTCGCTTGTCTTTTTCTTCAAGAAAACTCAAATTGGTAAAATTAGTATGCATTCAATTTTTCCCATATTCTTAATTATTGGTACTCGGTACTCGTTTTTCGTCACTCGTTTTTTGTTGCATGCAACCTAATTTTCGTTTTAGTTTTTTAGAACCGAGAACCGAGTCTTTCCGGTGATTTAATATATACAAAACAGAAAAGTATCATTAAAATTCAATTTAGATTCTGTTAGATAAGAATTCAAGAAAAATGTTGAGAAAAGGTATTCTGAAAAATATTGGTAACTTTTGGTATGGCTTCCGTTCCTTGGTAAATTAGAGAATACATGGTAGGATAAAAGTAAGAAGTAAGAAGTAATAAGTAAAAGGAGATTTGATGACAAAGAAAGTCGAGTTACTCGCTCCTGCCGGAGACCTAATGAAACTCAAATATGCCATTGCCTATGGTGCCGATGCCTTGTATGCCGGAGTACCAAGGTTTTCACTTCGGGCAAGGGAGAATGATTTCAATAATGAATCGATTGAGGAGGCGGTTAAAACCGCACATCAGTCAGATAAAAAAATATATCTGACCCTGAACATTTTCCCACATAACCGTAAAATTGATTCCTTTATAGATGCCTTGTGTTGGATGGAAAAACTGGAGCCGGACGCAATTATTGTCTCCGATCCGGGAATGATCTATTTAAGCCAGAAATACTGTCCGTCCATTCCAATTCATCTCTCTACCCAGGCAAATACGGTTAACTGGGTTTCAGTAAAGTTCTGGTATGAGCAGGGGGTACATCGCATCATTTTATCCAGGGAACTATCAATTGACGAGATCTCTGAAATAAAAGATAAGGTGCCGGATATTGAAATTGAATCTTTTGTTCATGGGGCCATTTGTGTAGCTTATTCAGGCAGATGCCTTTTATCAAATTATTTTTCCCATCGTGATCCAAATCAGGGTACCTGTGCCCATAGCTGCCGGTGGGATTATAAAATATATAGTGAAGATGATTTTTCCGATACAGATAGTTATCAAGAATTGGAAGGCAATTATTTTATAGAAGAGAAAGACCGACCCGGCCAGCTGTTACCCATTGACGAGGATGAAAACGGAACCTATATTATGAATTCGAGGGATCTTTGTGCGATACATTTATTGGATCGTATGAAAAAAGCCGGTATCGATAGTTTCAAAATTGAAGGGCGCAATAAATCGATTTATTATGTCAGCACGATAACACGGGCCTACAGAAAAGCGATCGATAACCTGGAAGCAGGATTACCCTTTGATGAAAATTTGGAAAAAGAGATGTTTGCGGTGGCCAACCGTGGATATATCACCGGATTTTTGGAAAAAAATCCCCGACAGCTGGGTGAGAATTTCCAATTCAGCCACTCGGGAAACAAGACTCATCAATTCTCGGCCATCGTTAATAAAATTGGAAAGGATCATGGCCGTGCCAGACTGGCCGTCCGCAACCGGTTTGAAAAAGGTGATAAAATGGAGGCCTTTTCACCATCGGGAACGATAGAATTCGAAGTTAATGAGATTATATCACTTGAAGGGGAACCGCTTCTTGTTGCCCATGGCGGTGGTAAAGACGTGATGATAAATTTACCGGAATCGGCTGATGAATATACATTGATAAGAAAACCACTAGTCCGCGCTGATCAGGAAAAACAGGTCAATATATCGGCAGAAACCAGGGACGATTTAGAATAAATTCCAATTTGATCAAAGTTTATTAGTTTTATTAATTTACCACGGAGTTACACGGAATTAGATGCTCGATACTCGATGCTGGTTGTCTCGCTAGCCTCTATAAGTGTCATTCCCGCGGAAGCGGGAATGACACTTTAAAAAGATTTTTTATCCGCGTATCTCCGTGGTTAATTATTTATGATAAATAAAAATCAAATATTGATTTAAATATGTAAAATAATTCCGATAATAAAAATATGCCATAGTATTACTAAAAATGGTTTATAACAAACAGAATAATACACTCTACACATACAAAAATGATTGAAGAATATTTTAAGATTAAATCATGTGATTTTGAAACTGATGTAAAAAGTTAAATTGGAGAACCGGGTGAAAGACGAAAACAAAACAAAGGTACAATTAATCAAGGAACTGCAACAAACACGGAATCAGGTAAAGAAGCTGAATACCGATGGCAAGTCCGGAACAGATACAGATACGTTTGATAAAAAAGACCAGATTATGCAAATGATTACAGATAATGTGTCCGATCTGATTGCCATCCTTGACCTGGAAGGGAAAAGAATATTTAACAGCAATTCATATAAAAACCTTTTTGGTGATCCGGAAAAATTAAAAGGAACAGATTCATTTAGAGAGATTCATATAGATGACCGTGAGAAAATAAAACAGATATTTTTGGAAACGATCCGAACAGGTGTCAGTCAGATTTCTGAATATAGGTTTGTTCTGGAAGATGGAAGTATTCGACACATAGAATCTCAGGGTGATGTCATCAGAAATTCTAAGGGTGAAATCGAGAATGTGATTGTAATATCACGTGATATTACCGAACGTGAAAAGATTGAACAGGCATTACATGATTCGGAGGAAAGATTAAAATCGATTTTGAAGTCAATACCCGATATTATTTATCGTCTGGATCCTGCTGGAAAGATTACTTTTATCAGTGCGGCAATTGAGCAGTATGGTTATCATATCTCAGATTTATTGGGTAAGAGCATTATCGATCTGGTACATCCTGAAGATAAAGAAAAAGCCCACTATCGTATTAAAGAAAGGCGCACAGGGGAACGCCGGACAAAATCTTTTGAATTACGTCTGGTAACTGCGAATGGAAAACCTGTCTATTTTGAAGACCGGTCAGAATCGGTGCCGATGGAACCTGTTTTTTTACTGGAAGCAGAAGGCATATATGCAACCTCACAACCGCGTCAAAAAACCTTCATCGGCACACAGGGTATCGCCCGGGATATTACTGATCTTAAGAAAACTGAGGGCGAGGTATCCATGCTTGCCCAGGCGCTCAAATGCATCAGTGAGTGTGTGACGGTAACCGATCTGAAGAACAATATTATCTTTGTGAATGACGCATTTCTGCAAAAATATGGATATGAAAGACATGAGTTGATCGGAAAACCGATCTCGATTGTTAAAGGTGATAATATTCAAAATGAGTTGAATGAGGAAATATTACCTGATACGGTGAGCGGTGGATGGAAAGGGGAGGTGCTTAACAAGAAAAAAGATGGAAGTGAATTCCCGATTCACCTTTCGACATCTGTCATCAATGATCCCCATGGTTATCCCATGGCATTGATTGGGGTAGCGACTGACATCACAGAACGTAAACGTCTGGAAACACAGCTGCAACAATCTCAAAAACTGGAAGCGATCGGAAAGTTAGCCGGTGGTATTGCCCATGATTTTAATAATCTGCTCACCGTAATCCAGGGATACAGTGATTTACTCCTTTCGAAGATTAGTGTCAATGATCCGATTAACAATCAGATTCGCCAGATCTATGATGCGGCAAACAGAGCAGAATCATTGACAAAACAACTCCTTGCTTTTAGTCGCAAACAGATAATGAAGCCAAGAGTAATAGACCTGAATAATCTGATTAATGAGATGGAAGACATGTTAGAACGCCTGATAGGTGCGGATATTAAGTTTGTCATCAATTTGAGTTCAGATCTTGGGACCATTAAAGCGGATCCCGGTCAGATCGAGCAGGTTATAATGAATCTTGCCGTTAACGCACGAGATGCCATGCAGCATGGCGGGATGCTGACAATTGAAAGTTTAAATACAATAATCGATCAACGTTATAAACAGGATTATCCGGAAGCAGTGATTGGCAATTATATCCAGCTAAAAATGAGTGACACCGGATTCGGAATGGATAAGGAAACCCAGGCCCATATTTTTGAGCCGTTCTTCACAACAAAAGAGAAGGGTGAAGGGACAGGGCTTGGTCTGGCGACTGTTTATGGTATTATAAAACAGAGTGGTGGATATATCTATGTTCAGAGTGAACTAACTAAAGGAACCACATTTAATCTTTATTTCCCGAGAGTTGATGAACCTCTTGATTCAGAAGAGAAATCAAAAATATCCGATACTAACCTTTTTGGTGAAGAGACAATCCTGGTTGTAGAGGATCAGGATGAGGTACGCCATCTGATTATGGATGCTCTCAAACTTTACGGTTATAACGTATTAGAAGCTCCTCATGGTGGAAGCGCTCTTCTTACATGCGAGAAATATCAGGGAAAGATCGATTTGATCATTTCCGATATCGTCATGCCGCAGATGAATGGTCAGGAACTTGTTGAAAGACTGATACCCCTTCAACCCCAAATGAAAGTTCTGTTTATTTCCGGATATTCGGAGGATGTATTCTCTACCCGGAGTACGCTTGATCCCGGGATGTTATATGTTCAGAAACCTTTTACCTCGGTTGAATTGATAGGGAAGGTGCGACATGTTTTAGATTCTGATTAGTCCACGAATTGATCCACGAATTATCACGCCAGTGGGCGGATCAGCCTACCGGCGGACACGAATTTTTCTACGAATTGGTCCACAAATTACAAGAATTAATACACGAATTTCACGAATTATAAAGAATATTTATTAAAAATTCGTGATAATTCATAGTAATTAGTGTAATTCGTGGAAAAAACCTTTATCTTATGGCAATTATGTACGTTCAAAATGGATTTTTGGATTGTAAAATCTATTTTTTGTACTATTGATGTGTTATTTATCACATCAATTTCTAAATTATTTTACATTTTATATATATATTCTATGCCATGATGGCAGAGTAAAGGGGAATATCTGAATTTTATTTGATTGCCATAAGACTTTGTAAATATGAAGGTTATGGTTAAAATGTTTGTTTGGCACTGGTTTTGCGTATTTCCATTTATTTAGGAGATTAGGAGAATATAATGTCACATAAATCTGAAATTGATGAAATAACCTTAACGGAAGTTTTACCAATCATGCCGTTGCGGAATACAGTCGTTTTTCCGCATCAGGTAATCCCTCTTGCTGTCGGACGGGAAAAGTCTCTCAATTTATTAAAATTGGTGGATGAAGAGAGTAAGATCATAGGGCTTGTTTCTCAAAAGGACGGTAATTTAGAAGAACCCAAAGGGGATGATCTGTATGAATGGGGAACGGCGGCGATGATCCTCAAGAAGTTTAAAATGCCCGATGGAAGTGAACAATTGATTGTTCAGGGCATGTATCGATTTAAAATACTGAAATACAGTCAGGTTGAGCCTCATTTTGAAGCCACAGTTTTACCTGCTCAGGAGTCGGTGACCCAGACAGTGGAAGTTGAAGCATTGATGAATAATATGAAAATGCTCTTCCAGAAAATTGTCGACTTATCTCCCTATTTAACGGGAGAACACAGAGTTCTGGTGCTAAATACAGAAGATCCGGGAAAACTGACCGATGTGATCGCTTCACAGGTAAATTTTTCCGTCAACGAAAAACAACAGATCTTAGAGATAACCGATGTTAAAAAACGTCTCGAGAAGGTGCACTATCTTTTAAATAAAGAACTTCAGGTGCTTGAACTGGGTTCGAAAATACAGAACGAAGTACAGGGTGAACTAAATAAAACCCAACGACATTATTATCTCAGAGAACAGCTCAAGGCGATAAAAAAAGAACTCGGAGAATACGAGGACGAAAGCACCGAGATTGAAGATCTGAGGGAAAAACTCGAGAACTCAAAAATGCCCAAGGATGTTTATCAGGTTACGGAGAAGGAACTGAATCGATTAGCACGGATGTCTCCGATGGCCAGTGAATATACGGTATCCCGCACATACCTGGACTGGTTACTGGAAATGCCCTGGAATAAAAAAACCCGTGACAGACTTGATGTCAAAAAGGCGGAAGAAATTCTGGATGAAGATCATTATGGATTGGAAAAAGTCAAAAAACGTATCCTTGAGTATCTGGCCATACGTCAGTTAAAATCAGATATGAAAGGACCGATCCTGTGTTTTGTAGGTCCCCCCGGTGTCGGTAAAACAAGTTTAGGCCGGTCGATTGCCCGCGCTCTGGGTCGAAAATTCTCACGTATGTCTCTTGGCGGGGTTCGTGATGAAGCGGAAATTCGCGGACACCGGAGAACTTATGTTGGCGCATTACCCGGTCGCATCATACAGGAGATAAAAAAACTTAATTCCAGTAACCCACTAATTATGCTGGATGAAATAGATAAACTCGGTATGGATTTTCGCGGTGATCCTTCTTCTGCGCTTTTGGAAGTATTGGATATGGAACAGAATTTTTCCTTTACCGATCACTATCTGGAAGTACCCTTCGATTTATCCAAGGTAATGTTTATTGCTACGGCAAATATCCCCGATCCAATTCCTCCTGCTCTGAAGGATCGTATGGAGATTATCGAAATAAACGGCTATACCGAAGAAGAAAAACTTCAGATTGCTGAGCGGTATCTGGTGCCAAAACAGTTGGATGCACACGGGATTACTATTGATATGTTGTCCTTTACGTCAAAGTCGATTAGTAAAATTGTCCAGCATTATACCCGTGAGGCAGGTGTCCGGAATCTGGAACGGGAAATTGCTTCCACGGTACGTGGTGTGGCAAAAGAGATCGTGGAAAAGAAGATAAAAAGCCGTAGAATCAGTGTCAATAACCTGGAGAAATATCTCGGACCGGAAAGATATTTTTCCGATATAGCCGAAAGAACTTCCATACCGGGAGTAGCGACAGGTCTGGCCTGGACACCGGTGGGGGGTGATATCCTCTTTATCGAAGCCTCAAAAATGCATGGAAAAGGGGAATTGAATTTAACAGGTAAGCTGGGTGATGTGATGAAAGAGTCTGCTACGGCTGCCAGAAGCTATCTGAGAGCGAACAGCGATAAATATAAACTCGATCCGAAATTCTACGAAAAATATGATGTTCATATTCATGTTCCGGCTGGTGCGGTACCAAAGGATGGTCCCTCGGCAGGAATAACCATGTTTACCGCCTTATATTCTCTATTTACTGACAAGTGTGTCAAAAATAATCTGGCAATGACCGGAGAAATTACACTTAGAGGAATGGTATTACCGGTGGGCGGCATAAAAGAAAAAGTGCTGGCGGCAAAACGGGCCGGGATCGAGACGATCATCATGCCGGAAAAAAACCGCAAGGATCTGGAAGAGATACCAAAGAAAAACATTAAAGATCTCAATTTCCAATTTGTTAATGATATTGATGAAGTGATTGATTATGCTATAGTAAATTAGACTTTTCGAATATTAGTTAACTTCGGTGAATATGCCTCTTTAATTTCGTAAATTTGATTAAATGACATCAAAATATCCTCTCGTAATTTTCTGTCGTTCTAAATATTGTTTGCAAATTATAGTTGAAAGAAGATCATCATGAAATTTCATAAAAATATTAAAAATAAAATGCAGTATTTCGCTGTAGTTTTTTCCGGTCAGGGAGGTTCTAATGTCTGTTGAACCAACTTTACAAACCGGATTTAACGAGTTAATGCTTTCAAAAGCAGTGCTCAGAGTCCTGGATGATGTGGGGTACGAAACGCCAACGCCAATCCAGGCACAAATGATACCCGAGATTCTGGCCGGAAAGGATGTCGTAGGTCAGGCTCAGACGGGTACCGGAAAAACAGCGGCATTTGCTTTACCATTATTGTCGCAAATTAATCTCAAGACAAAGAATCCGCAGGTTCTTGTATTGACGCCAACAAGGGAATTAGCGATTCAGGTAGCAGAAGCTTTCCAGCGATATGCGGGACGTATAAAAGGTTTTCATGTTTTACCAATTTACGGTGGACAGGACTATGAGAGACAGTTTCGTCGTCTAAAACAAGGGACTCATGTTGTAGTTGGGACGCCTGGGAGAGTGATGGATCACATCAGACGTAAGACACTCAACCTCGACATGTTGAGTTGTCTGGTTCTCGATGAAGCCGATGAAATGCTGAGAATGGGATTTATTGATGATGTGGAATGGATTTTGGAACAGACGCCGGGTGAACGCCAGATCGCGCTTTTTTCAGCAACCATTCCGCCAGCAATCAGGCGAATTGCCCATAAGTATCTGAAAGATCCGGTATCAATTACCATAAAAGCACGAACCGCTACGGTTGAAGCCACGCGTCAACGCTTTTGGATGGTCAGCGGATTTCATAAACTTGATGCACTGACACGCATTCTGGAAGCAGAATCCTTTGACGGGGTTATCGTATTTGTACGGACCAAAAACGCAACCGCTGAACTTTCAGAGAAACTGGAAGCCCGTGGTTTTCTTTCTGCGCCGCTTAGCGGAGATATTGCACAAAGACAAAGAGAGCGAACGATAGAGCGTTTAAAAACTGGTAAACTCAATATTCTTGTGGCAACCGACGTCGCTGCAAGAGGATTGGATGTTGACCGGATCAGTCATGTAATAAATTATGATATCCCCCATGATACGGAAGCCTATGTTCACCGTATTGGTCGTACCGGACGGGCTGGGAGAAGCGGCGAAGCAATATTGTTTGTTGCTCCGCGGGAAAGAAGAATGTTGCATATGATTGAAAAAGCCACTAATCAAAAAATCGAGCTGATGGAATTACCTTCTACAGAAATAATAAACAATAAACGTATTGCCCGCTTTCAACAGCGCATAACAGATACGCTGGCTGTGGAAGAATTAGGTCTGTTTTACCAGATAATTGAGCAATACCGGCAGGAACACAATGTGCCCGCACTGGAAATTGCTTCCGCCCTGGCAAAAATTGTACAGGGTGAAACTCCCCTGTTGCTGACAAAACAACCCAGAAGAACCATGGATGAATATGAGGAAAAACCGCGAAGGCAAAAAGATTTTTCAAAGCGCGGCAAAGAGGTGATGAAACCTGATAAAGGGATGGAACGCTACCGGATAGAGGTAGGAAAAAGGCTTAAAACTAAACCGGGAAATATAGTGGGTGCAATCGCGAACGAAGCAGGAATAGATAGCGAATTTATTGGAAAGATAAAAATTTATGACGATTACAGTACCGTGGATCTACCGGACGGAATACCGCAAGATATTTTACGCCTTTTAAAAAATATTCGGGTGTCCGGTCAGAAAATAAATATTTCAAAAATGACCGGTGCCGTCGAACAAAAAGATAGAAAAAAGAGACGCAGAACCAAAAAAAAGGATAAAAGGATTTGAAAATGAAATCGTTAAAAGAGCTGATCAATTCACTCCATATTCAAATTGCCCTTGCATGCTGCGTCCCTACATGGTTAAATATATTCCTATTTTCTCAATTTTAACTAAAATAGTTATTGCATTAAATATCACAGTGTGTATATTTGTAATAATAATACACATTGAGGATAAAGATATGAGAACAAATATTGTAATCGATGATCAAATCATGAAAGAGGCACAAGCAATCGGCGGCTACAGAACGAAAAAGGAAACCGTTGAAGCAGGCTTGAAATTAATTGTTCATCTCAAGAAGCAAGAAAAAATCAAAAAGTTTCGTGGCAAATTGAAATGGGATGGTGATCTTGATGAAATGAGAACGGATACATGATATTAGTTGACAGTTCCGTTTGGATAGATTATTTCAATGGTACACGAACTATTGAATCTGATTATCTGGATAGTATCCTTGGCAAAGAATTGATCATTGTTGGGGACATCATCTTACTGGAAGTTCTACAGGGATTCAAATTTGATCGTGATTATTCCATTGCTCGAAAATCCCTGGATGAATTTCCGTTTAGAAATATGCTAGGAAAAGATATTGCTTTAAAAAGCGCCTATAACTACCGATATTTGAGAAAGACGGGAATCACGATAAGAAAAACGGTAGACATTATTATTGGTACCTTTTGTATTGAGAATAATATTGAACTCTTATATTCTGATAAGGATTTTGATCCTTTGGTAAAGTTCTTGCACTTGGTGAGTGCTCTTTCCGGATAATCCCAATAGATTGATAATAAATCGGAATGGAATTATATTGCCAAAAAACTAATCATTATCTTTGAAAATGCCAATGTTGACTATATTGTTTTGAACTCTGCCGGCTGTGGAGCGTACATGAAAGAGTATCCAGAATTATTTAAGGATGATCCGCTTTTTTCCGAAAGAGCCAAAATCTTTTCTCAGAAGGTCAGAGATATATCTGAATTATTAGTGGATTATGGCTGGAAAAAGCCGGAAAAAGTTGATAATTTACGGGTGACTTATCATGAACCATGTCACTTGGTTCATACCCAAAAGGTGAGCGAACAACCCAGAGAAATTATTACCGGGATTCCGGGAATCGAATTTTATGAACTGCCTGAAGCAACCTGGTGCTGTGGTAGTGCCGGTATTTATAATATCACCCGTTATGAAGATTCTATGAAGATTTTGAAAAGAAAAATGAAAAATATTGAGGCAACAAATGCCAACTGGGTCGTGACCGGCAACCCGGGATGTATGATTCAATTAATCTATGGTGCTAAAAAGTACGATGTTGATGTGCGGGTGATCCACCCGGTGTCTCTTTTAAAAATTGCCTATGAAAAAGGAGAGGAGATATAAAAATGAAAGGCACTTTTGTTTTTACCTTGATTTTGCTTTTCGCTTTTATACAAACAACACATGCACAGGATGATCTGAACTCGTCCGAGGATGATTATCTTAAGCAGGCTAAAACGGAAGCAGGATTTGTCTTTACCATGGCAGAAACCGGATCCGGGTTTGGGGCATTTATGGCCTTACCATTTGGCAGCATCTTTCATGTCGGCGCGATTGTGGACGCATATTTTCTAAGAGATTCAAAACAATTTGAATATATGGATCCGTATACAGGTGGTATTTACTCGATAAATAAAGTAAACGATGTGTATATTTTTGATTTAATGCTTACCCTAAAAAGACGTTTTTTTGCTGAAGATATGCACGACAGTTTTAGACCATTTATCTCTGGTGGTTTTGGACCGGTATTTGGTATGAATTTTCCCGAAGATGAAAGTA
The DNA here is from genome assembly GCA_023132435.1 of Calditrichia bacterium. Classification (GTDB taxonomy): domain Bacteria; phylum Calditrichota; class Calditrichia; order JAJRVZ01; family JAJRVZ01; genus JAGLYF01. The sequence continues at coordinate 13,714 of JAGLYF010000258.1, forward strand.
AAAACGATCAGAAGGAATGGTCCTTTGGGGGATTTGTGGGTGCCGGTGCAGATGTTTCAGTAGATAGGAAATTTTTTATCAGTGTGCGCGCACAGTACAAAATTCTTCCATTTTCCAAGCCTTTGGGGGAAAGAATTAATCATTCAATGTTTGAACTGCGATTTGAAATTGGCAAGAGATTTTAATTTAATGAGTACTGATATTGTTTTTATCGTATTAAACAGTGCCGTTAAATCGCGTATTGTGTGCGATCTTGCCGAAAAATGTTATTTAAATAATCGAAGAATCGTCATCTATACTAACAGTGAAGAAGAATGTAAAAAATTCGATTCTCTTTTATGGACCTGGAAACAACAAAGTTTTGTTCCTCATAAATGTCTTGATGTACTTTCTCAATCTCATATAGAACCTATCGTCTTAACCACAAGTATCGATTCGCCGGGTGATTATGATACCCTGTTATTAGTGGATCCTCTTCCTTTGGAAACGGTCAAACAATTTTCTACAGTCATCGATTTTGCCGAAAAATATGATTCTCAGGGATTAGAGTTAAGCAGAAAACGATTTAAAATGTACAAAGAGCAAGATCTGAAAATCGATACACTACAACCGGGTGAGTTTCTTCATACAGCATCAGGTTAATCCTACCAACATTTTCTGAGTCGGCAAGGCCCGATTTTTGCACCCTGAGATGTTACATTTCAGGAATTTTGATTAAATTTAACAAAACAAACATATCGGTTTAATCGATGATTGACCAAATTCTCGATTCATTAAATGAATATCAGATTGAGGCAGTAACAAAACCTGTTGTTCCGGTTCTGGTTATTGCCGGACCGGGAACGGGCAAGACACGACTCCTTGTATCCAGGATTGCCTGGTTAATAAAAAACGAAAATATCAATCCGGATAAAATTCTTGCTTTAACCTTTACAAATAAAGCCGCTGCAGAAATGAAATCCCGTCTGACAGAACTGATAGGTCCACAGGCCAGCGATGTATATGCCGGAACCTTTCATTCTTTTGCCTTAAATCTTTTACGGCGTTATCATGAACGTTTGGAATTAAATCCATTTTTTACAGTTTGTGATCAAACCTATCAAGACCAATTGGTGAAGAAATTATGTGCACCCTATATTGAGGAGAATCTGGATCTTAAGGTAAAGGGTATTCTCTTATCTTTTTCCAATTATGCGATACGAGGAAAGAAATTGTCTGTGTTTGCAGACGAG
>JAGLYF010000259.1 GCA_023132435.1 Calditrichia bacterium
CAAATACACCGTTTTTTAGATCGAATTGCGCTTCCGGCGAGCGAAAGATATTGTTGCCAAAGGCATCGGTGATAATTCTCGAATCCAGGAGGCCCGGATCGGTACTGCGGTAAATAATATATCCTTCAAAATCTTTTTTAAAACCCAGACCGTCAGGATCCAGACCCAGGAAAGCATCACGGGAATCCTCTGCTTTCCGGTCCCAGGTCAGGGTAACAAAACCATCCCCCGCGACCGCTTTTACCAATGGTATTGAAGGGGGTTTAGCAAAACGATAGTTTGCATCGAATATGCGCTGCACAATCTCTTTATTAAGGATCAGATCATCAAAATCCGCGCCCATCAATAAGGCGATTGAAAAGCGCTCAATCCTGCCGGCATCTAAAGGAAAGGGGCCGGAGGAATAAAGTACGCCAATATTTGAAAATTCCTGCGATTCATCTCGATTCTTATTGGCCAGAAAGTTCCAGATCTTGTCATCATCATCCAGGGGAAAATCACCCCAGCGGTGAAGACTAACACCCTCCAGGCCTATCTGATCGGATTCATCCAGATCAGTGCGGTCAAAGTTAGGTTCTCCATCAGTGGGTATACCGTCCCCTTCACCAGCATCGGGACCGAAATATCCTTCATTGAGTGGGCCGACGCCATCTGCGCCCACATCATCGGTTTCCGGGTTCCAATCGCCATCCTCATCTCCGGACCAGTGATCTTTGGGTGGGCCGTAATCCCCGATCGGACCAAAGAGGAATTGACCCGGTCCGCTATCTCTTCTCTCATCCGTCAATCCGTCTTCATCGTTATCGATGCCATCATTACTGATGCCGGGACTTTCCAGGTAGCCATAACCGATCCATCCTGTGGGACCACCCCAGGTACCGGTTCCTATCTGATCCCAGATGTAGGTGATGTCCAGTTTGGTATCATAAAAACCGTTATCAAAATCGTGTCCGCCATTTTTAGAATCAATAAACATGCCGAAAAGGGTTTTCTCATAATCAGTTGTACTAACGTTGAAAACGTCAAAAATCCAGAAAATGACATCCTCGGCCAGGACATTCGACCATTGCATCCCACGGATGGACATGCGTAAACCCAATCCTCGACGCTTTTGGTCGGTGGAGTCGGGGAAATATTCAAATTCCTCATCGGCGTCATCATCTACCACAAAATATGTTTCCTGTTGGGCGTTCAAAATGCCCCGGCCAAAAAACCCGTTCCAAAATCCGGCCCAATCGGGGCGATCCGGCCAGACATCCGGCCAGGTATTGGTTTTATTGCTGATGGCCGGATCACCCTGATTGAAATTGAGATATCCGGGAAGCGGTTGCCAACCCCATTCCGTGAGGCCATCGGGAGAAACGTCGCGATTAAAATTGTAGTTGCTTTCCAGCGGATGGATTAAATTACCGTTTACATCTACCGCTTCGGCAGAAACAAAGGGCACCAAATCATCCATATAAGCATTACCGCTACCGGTTGGCCAAAATAGACCGTCTACAAGGCTGGTATTAAAGTAGGTGACGGTAATTAGATTGCCGTTTAAAATTCCGGCCCGGCGCCAACTGCGGTCTCCCACCGCGTCAATGTCTGCCGGTATAAACTGTTCCTGAGCGAAACCCAGAGTTCCCAGAAGGACAAATAACAGGTATTTGGCTAAAATGTTTTTCATTTTCACGCCTGTTTATTTTATATTAATGATAATATGATAACCATAATTAGGAACCAGATAACCAAAACCAGATAATACTTACTCCAGTTTCTCGACGATTCTTCCGCAAAAGCGAAATTTTTTCTATTCCAAACAAAATCTTTTATGCTTTCAAAATCCGGAACTTTAAAAAACAAACTGGCGACTAATCCTATACCAAAAGTAGAGACCGCACCAAACACATTCCACCATAACCAGGAAACGCCCGGCATGAAAATCCACAAATAAACATTAACAGCAAAGCCGCCAACAATACCAATCAGGACGCCATTATCATTTGCTCTCTTTGTAAAGATGGCCAATAAAAAGGCCGCTAAAGTAGGCCCGTTAACCATGGAAGCGATCTTATTTATGGAGATAATAATCGAATCGGAAATATTACCGGCTACAAATGAGAATGAAATACATACCACCCCCCAAAATAGTGTCGTGATTTTTGAAATAAATAATTGATCTTTTTCCTTTTTAGATCGGAATTTTTCTGAGTATCTTTCAAATAAATCACGCACGCTGACGGCGCTTAAAGAATTAAGGGTTGAATCCAGACTAGACATCGCCGCAGCAAAGAGCGCGACTATTATTAAGCCAATAATACCATGCGGGAGATAATTTAATACAAATACCGGTACAGCCGTATTGAAGTTAGGTACATTCTGGATTAGACCATCCACAACACTTTCACGTGTAGGTAACATGCCTATAAATTTTTCATTAACCACGGCATAAGCGCCAATTGCCACACCAAGAAAAACATAGCCGACCACTATAGGGAACCTTAATATACCATTTAAAAACAACGACATATAACTATCATCAAGATTTTTTGTGGAGAGTTGCCTTTGCGCCTGCGTTTGATTACAACCATAGTAGGAAACATATAAGAACAATCCGCCAAAAAGCATCGGCAAAAATGCAAAGGTTGCATTATCACCCAAACCTGTCCCTGAGAAATCTATTGCATTTAAACGGCTCGAATCAAAATGAGTAAAAACAGCATCCAGACCGCCACTAAGATTAACCGCATAGTAGCTGACAAAAATAATTCCCAAAACCAAGATTGTCATCTGCAGTACATCGGAATAAATTACACTTTTCATACCGCCCAATGTATCATAAATAACAGTTACAACACCCAGCAGGATTACTGCTGCCGCAAATGGGATATCCAGGACGGTTTGCAATACCAGTGAGATCCCATAAATGGTCACACCTGTTCCAAAAGCGACAAAAAACTGAAAAATAATGGAAAGTGATGTTCTTGTTTTAGGGCCTAATCGGATTTCTAAATATTCATAAATTGATATTACTTTGGCTTTTCTGAAGAAAGGGATTAAAAATACCATAACAATGATCATGGCTAATGGAACCGCTAATTCGTACTGCAACCATAGCAGGCCGCCGCCTACAGAAAAGGCCACAAAAGCAGGCGCCCCCAGCATTGAATTTGTACTCAATTGTGTAGCCATTGTAGAGATACCCGTGGGGAACCAATGGACATTACTTCCGCCAAGATAATAATCTCTTTTACTTACATATCCTTTACCGACACGATAACTGAGACTGATAAGCAGCATGATGTAAACAACAACAATTCCCCAATCCAGAATATTCATATTTCTCCTATTTTATTAATACTGATTCTTTAAAACAAAACGCATGGCGTTTTCAGGATGCAAACGATCTGTCGTCTGGATCTTGCTTAACAATTCATCATTTTGATAAATCTCTGTTTTTCTTTTTTGTACGCTAATAAATTGATTTAACACCTGTTCTTTTTTTTCAGCTAAAACATCATGTTTTACCTTTTCCCAAATGGTTTGAAATTCAGGATTTTCCGGCTCTTTTTTATTTAAAACCCTGAAGAATGAAAATCCCGTAATAGCAGAATTTTCTTTAAGTGGAAAAACCGGTGACAGCTCACCAACATTCATTTCAAATGCTCTTTCACCAATTTCGCCGAAGGCTCCTTTTTTGATATAGCCTAAATCTCCTCCGTTTTTCGCCGCCCAACCTCTTTGGGAATAAGCAGCGGCTACTATCGATAATTCCATTCCCTTTTCAACGGAATCATGAAGAGAATCCGCCAGAGCTTTTTTTCGAACCATAATTTCTCTGACTCTTACTAATTCAGGTTTAGCGTATTTATTATGATGTGAGTCATAAAAGGTTCTTATTTCCCCGTTATCTATATTTACCGTATCGGTCAGCGATTTCCGCATATAAAGCGCCAGAATTTTTTCCCGGTCACGCGCCACCTCTTTTCTGACCTCGGGATACCCGGCATAACCACTGGAATACGCCTCTTGCGCTAGCATCTCATCACGCACCATCACGGAAAGATGATAGGGTATACTTTTGATATCCATCAAATTAAATTGCGCATTGGGGTGTAATTCGTTGAATTTATTAAGTAATTGCTTAACCGTCCAACTGCCGCCCTTAAACTCAATAATGCTTTTTTCCTTTAAATCTCCCATATACGGCCTGATCATGGATGCTTGCAGATAAAAAGGAACCTGCTTTTGATTCAGTTCGACAAATGCTTTTTCTCCACTGCTAATCATTTCGCGCAGGACATCAACATTTACATGAGGCTGAAGGTTCTCCATTATTTGCCGCGCATATGCATTTGCTATCCTGGTTTCCCTCCTCCTTCGGATAATCGTCTCAATATAATGTTGTCTGTTCTCATAATCATATTCAGTCAGGATCATCTGTTCCTTTTTGTCAATGAGCTGCAATAAGTGATAACCGGATACAGCATGGATAGGAGGAGATATTTCTTTGGCTTTCAGCCTGTAAGCCGGTTCTTCAAGACGTTCATCCAACTCACCCCAGGTAAACTCTTTAGGGGTTAAAATATAGTTGTATTCTTCTATACTTTTAGAATTTTCACGGGCGATATTTTCAAAAGATTTCCCTTTTTCAATGGCCGCATAAGCTTGTTTTGCTTTTTTTTCAGATTTAAAAAACAGCTTTCTCAATAACAGGCGGGAATTCAGTTTTTTATACGCCGTCCTCATTTCATCCGGTGTAATTGTTATCTGATCAGCAACTACCGTTCGATACAATTGACGAATTACTGCCTGTTTTTCGTACCAGCTAAGTAAAATCTTCACGCGTTCATCGTTTTCGATATTTTGCTTTTCAGCCGCGATGAAGAGTAGTTTCTTTTCAATTAATGTTTTTATCTGAATTTCTTTTCTCTGCTGGATAGAGGTCGCGGCCCGGTTTTCAAATGCGGGAAAAAGTTCATAGGCAATTTTAAAATCGTTAACGCTAATTTCCTTTGTACCGACCTTAGCCAGAATATCACTTCCGCCTATATCCGGTTCAGCACAACTGAATAGCAAAAGACCCAGGCACACGACAAATATTAGTAGAATTTCGGTTACACTTAACCGGATGCTGGCTAATCTCATTTTTCGGGAGTATTGTAAGGATAATTAAATATGCTACAGACAATGACTAAAATGAAAAACCAACACCTAATTGTTGAATATTGTTTAATATACCAAAATCGGCATAGGCATAATCAACAATTAGCTGAATTGATTCAGAAAGCTCTACATCGATGCCAAATCCCAACGTAAGACCTTCTTCGCTATTTTCCAGAAACAACGTTTTATATCCGGCGCGAAGCGCGATCAAATTCATAAAAACATACTCACCGCCGAAGTTGAGGTATTGGCTATTGTCGTTAGGAACAACGGCATCCACCGCAAGTTTGACAAGGTTATTTTCACTTTTAAAAACATCCATTGCCACGCCAAAACGCATGATAAGCGGAAGTTGAAACTGCTGAGTTTCGAGGATGGCTAAAATCCGGTCATTGTTTCCAAATTCATCCGGCGCCAGATCGACTTCTACCCGGGCATCATCACCGGATAATTGCATATTACCGCCAAAGTTTGACATACTAAAACCCAGTACCATATTATTCAATCCGGTTGTGAAGAGGATGCCAAAATCCACCGCGGCAGTGGAGGCCGACATATTAAAAATTTGTTGCTGAATATACTTGATATTTATACCCACCTGGAAACGCTCAATAATTGATCTTGAGTAGGAAAGACCGATGGCCAGATCATTGGCATCAAAAAATTCACCGGTGCCCTCTGGTTGACTTACAGTCCGTACTTTCATCTCAGGTACACCAAGAGCTGTTACTGATACTCCGAAAGTACCGTACTGTCCCAGAGGAATGGCTACCCCAAGATAATTCATATTGGTTTCGGCAAGCCAGTTAGTATGGGAGAAAATAACGGAATTACTATTAATCCTATCCAGTCCTGCCGGATTCCAATACATTGCTGTTGGATCATCCGCAATTGCCACGTACGCTCCCCCCATTGCGGCGGCACGGGGTCCAACATCGATAGTAAGAAAAGTCGCGGCAGTCATACCCGTTTTTGAAAAACCTGATTGCGCTAAACCGCTTACCTGCATAATGCAAATCGCTAAAACAAATGGTATTATTCTATTTCTCATTTAATCCTCCAAACACTAAAAGGCTCAATTTATTATTCATAGTGTGCTCATTATTATCTTTTTTTATTTTCTAAAAAGTCGCTGTTAAACCGAGCAATATCTGCCTCGGCGGAGAAAAGTGATGAACCGGATTTACAAAGAAATCATCCAGCGTATTCACCCCGCGGATAGTGCCGGTTAATTGTGAACTGATGGTATATCCCGCCCGGCCGGTATCATTATAAACAACCACTTCATTCTTGGTATCCAGTAGATTGTGTATTTGTAAGTACAGTAGTAAATTCACATTTTCAAACCCGAAGACATACTGAGTTTTCAAGTCAATGGTGGAGGTTGATTTCGAGCGGCCGGTATTCTCAAATGCTTTTCTGATGTTCAGGAATTCCGGGGTATACGGCATACCGCTGCCGTAACGACCTAAAATTGAAAAACTCAATTCCTGTATCGGTGCGTATAAAAATGAGGCATTGAGCGTATGCCTTTGGTCCCAATCCAGGGGGACTAAATGCTTTTCACTCTCGCGGTTGGCCTGGCGATCAATAAATGCCGCATTGGGTTCTGAGGCATTCCCTTCCACAATCTGGAAAGTATAGTCCACAGAAGCTGAAAAAACCTCGCTCGAGCGATGATTAAGCGCGAGTGTAAATCCACGGGAATTGCCGAAATCTCTATTTATATAGCTGGCATAACGGTCAGCACCAATCGTCAATTCCGCAATTTCAGTTCCTAAAAGATTGCGCATATCCTTATAAAAAACAGTAAAATCAATTGCCAACTGGCTGCTTAATTCCTGCTGAAACCCAATTTCGTATACGATTGTCTTTTGGGGTTCGAGATCTGCATTGCCCATCAATGTTTTAAGGCGGCCAATTTCCACTTCAAATTCAGAGTTTGCGTATAGATATTGAAACAAAGGCATCTGAAAAAAGAGACCATAGGAAAAATGAAGAACGCCGGTCTCTGAATAAGGAATAGCGATTCCCAATCTCGGGCTGAATTGATTTTTCACTTCCGCATCCTTCAACTTATCCGGATTGGCGGGATCACCTGGATCTGTGGGCACTTTCGCGTTGGGATCAAAATAGTCGTAGCGGACGCCGAGATTGACAACCATAAAGTCAAATTCCATCTTATCCTGTATATAAAATGTAAAGTCTCGCGGTGTATGGGTATAAGAATTATTAAAAGGCGATATACCCGGTGGTATAGCGGGTTTAAAGGGCTTGATCTCAATACCATTTTCGTCTTTAGCCGGGATGATCTTAAATTCTTCGAAAAAAAGGTCGTGCTGCCGGTATTCAATCCCGGATTTGAGCTGATGCTGATTACTTATCTGATTGGTAATATCAAATTTACCGATGTAGGTGTTTGTACTTCTATCCGTATGCCAGGGGTCAACACCTCCGGTATAAAAGGCATTGCCATAGCTGATATTATGTAACCTGGTTTCCGGCAAATAGCGCGGATCAAATTGATCCTCATAAACATAACTCTTCTCATTACTCTGTATTGCTGTATAAACCAGAGTATAAAAAGTTGTTGCATTGATAGCGTGATCAAAGGTATTGATCCACGTATAACCAGTTCGGTATTGTTGTGCAGCGCCATCAGGATTCAATATAAAATGAAAGTAGTCATGAAATTGATTTTCCGGAGTAAACTCACTGCCTTCACTACTCCAGTCCCGGGTGACAACATCACTATACATCAAACTCGAGGAGAGACGAATTTGAGAGTTAAAACGATAACTGAGCTTCGCGAGAAAAGAATATTTTTCTGTGCCCTTAAAAGCAACAGATGCCCCGTCACCGGTTTGTTCTATATGCCAATCATCTGCATTGTCAGCGCTGAAACTCGAGGAATCTGAGGGATTAAATAACCGGGTGGCATTTATATAACTGTCGTCTCTAAAATACCTGCCGGTCACAAAAAATTTAAGGCTATTATTGGTAAAAGGCATCGGACCGTCTAATGAAAACTGTCCATTAAATGTTCCTGTGGGATCAAAATTATCGATATGGGGATAAACATCTGTTGCGGTGCTATAATAATCTCCTGCATAAACGGTCGCTGAGCCCCTTATTTCATCACCGCCGTCTTTCGTAACAATATTGATTATACCGGAGAGAGCTCTTCCGTATTCAGCATTAAATGTACCGCTGATAACCTGAAGTTCCTGTACGGAACTATTCTCTACCTCAACGGCCATGGCTCCCGAATAACCGTCGGAAACCTGAACGCCATCTACCATGTAACTGATCTCTTCCGTACGGCCGCCCCTGATATGAATGGCGCCGTCTCTACCCTGAGTAACACCAGCCTGTATTACAAGAACATCGCCCAACTCCTGGACTGGGAGCGCTGCAATTTCTTTGTCTCCGACAACAGACTGAGATGCCGTCATGTCCCTGGTAATCATCTCTCTTTCCGCGAAAACCATCACTACCTCGTCCAACTCCATGGTCTCGCTTTGCAGTTCAATATTGAGTTTGGTGGTTAAGTCTATACTGACAGCGACATTTTCAATATTTAGAGTTCTATAACCGATATATGATACTTCAAGCGTATATATCCCGGGAGGAATCTGCAAAATAATATAAGTGCCGTCCAAATCCGTCGCGGCGCCGAGAAATGTACCAGCGAGCTGTATATTTACGCCAATCAGGGGTTCACCCGTTCCCTTTTCAGTAACCATGCCAACTATTTTTCCGGTTGTTCCTGCCTTTATATTTGCAAAGAAGCCCAATATCAGCACAATTGAAGTTAATTTGAAAATGATATTAAATATTTTCATTCGTCTCACCCCTATTATCGAATAACAGCAAAGCGGCCAATTGTTTGACCAACACCCGGCGCATCTATGTGGTAAAAATAAACGCCATATGAAACAGTTTCATTATTTTCAGTTTTCAAATCCCAAAATTCCGAACCGTTATCAACTGACGATTTATGATCCAATTGTCGTAAATAGTTTCCTCTTAAATCAAAGATGCGTATGGTGCATGTGGTTGGTAGATTGATAAATTCCAGTTTCCTTTCCGCTGATCCGCCGGTATACAGACTCATCTGTTCAAAACCCGAATTGATGATGTAGGGATTGGGTACAACAGCAATTTCATCGAGACTCGATCCGGCAGCAAGAGGATTACTGGATATTCCTTCGGTAGAAATAATAAATTTATCATCGGAGGTAAAAGGTTTTTTTGTTCTAAGTTGTGCCACATCACCGGACACCGGCGGGATTGAAGTTATATCCTGATCATCCGGAGTGGTAAGAATTATTGTCCAATAAATGGGCTTGAAATCGCTAATAATATCCCCCTCAACAACATAGATCAACTCACCGGAATTCCATTCCCCATCGGCATTCTGATCCAGTAGCAAAACATTTTCCTTGTACATATTATTTGAATCAGTGACGTTCCAAACTTCAAACGGTATAGGTACGGGAGTAGAAAAGATGGCCGTATCAACCCCGGCTTCAGCAAAGCGAACTTCATAATCTGCCGGGATCAGTTCCGGTGTACCCAGGTTTGAATTTGCCGAGAGTTCAATCTTCCAATTTGAATTTCCGGAAATCCATTTTGTCTTTTCCGGTGAAGAATCCCATTTTAGCGGATCATCAAAAAGATAGAAGCGCATTCCGTCAATAAAAGGATCACCTTCATTTTTTACACCGGGGCTGGAAAAATTATCCGACTCAGAAACTACCACGATCGGAGATTGTTCATCGGTAACATCGGTTATGGTGTAAACCGTATTAGAAAAAGTCGTATCGTCAAAAGATATTTCGTACCTGGCATTATTTCTCACCAGACGGCGGTCAGCGATTTCGATTTCGACATTACCTGTTGCAAAGCCACTGGTATGCTGATAGTCCGATGTTTCATCAACAAAACCCATGCTCTCAACAACAGGTATGATCCTGACAGTATTATCTTCGGTTATAATGGTTCCATCGGGTTTTACGGTGATACGTTTTGTTGATTCCGTTGGAAAAATCCCCGCGTTATCATCACCACTGGTATAGGCAACAACCGCGTAATAATAGGTTTTTCCATTATTTACCACGCCGTCCGTCCAAACGTGTTTCAGTCCGCTGTTTTTGCCCAAATAATAGCGAAAGCCCTTATAATGGTCGGCATAGAAATCCCGTATACCATTATCAAGATCAAATATGGCCGATGTCTTATGATAAATTAATACTCCATGATCATCAGTGACTGTATATGAATCATTAAATCCAGGATCTGTGCTTTTAAAAATCTTATAACCTTCAAACCCTGGAATGTTTTCAGTGTCACTATCCCAATAGAGGATAATTTGTTTATTCTTTGAGACTGCCGAGACTTTTGGTTTTGCAGCGGCTTTTAAAAATAAATAATCCTCATTTTTAATTTGTTCGGCAATCTCAGCATTGGCTTCCCGATCGAGATCATTCTGACTCAACATAATAATCACAGCAGCACGCTTTGTTTCACCGGCTTTTAGCGAAAAACTTGATCCGCCGGCAATAAAGCCATTTCCGGCGCCGTTTTCATCGATAGAACCGGAATTGAGATAACTCAACAATTCCGATGCATTGCTCAAATCGACTGAAGATCCGGACAAAATTGAGAAGCTGCTCAGAGGAATCTGTTCGGCTTCATCCCAATCCGTAATATCAAAATTCGGCTCGCCGAGCGTGGGGATCCCGTCATTTTCTCCTTCATCCTGGGTATTTGCCACTCCGTCAGCTCCCAGATCATCCGTAAGAGCAGACCAATCATTATCATTATCAATTCCATCAAAACGACTTTCGTCAATCATTCCATCATTGTCATTATCTATTTGGTCGTTATTTAATTCCGGCGACTCTATAAAAAGAAAACTGAATTGTCCGACCTTATTCCACTCGCCAATCTCGCTCGCTATTCCGCTACCTCTTCCCACCCCGTCGGCATCCGCAACAACAACCTGATTTTGAATAGCTTCTAAAACATCGCCCCCAAAATCACCGCCGGCATTAACATTCGCATGGAAACCAAAATTAAAGTCCGCGTAATCATTTGTACTGTTATTGGTCAGCTCAAAATAGACAATTGCCATATCCTGGGCCATAAAATGGTTCCATTGCCAAACTCTTACCAGTAACGTTAGTCCAAGATCATTATTTGTCGAAAGCGAATAAGATTCAAGGTCGGCATTAATGATTCCCGCGCCCGCATAACCCGGCCAGGTATTCTGAAAAGAAGACGGCCAATCATCTGGCTGATCACTTAAGATCACCGCTTTATTATCCATGGAAGCGTCCAATTGCCACTCAACGACCTGGGGATTTTGTCCACCGATAATAAAAAGAGGCGTTGCGGATTGTAAATACTCATGTCCTGAAGCGACCGGCCACTCGGCAACCAGCCCCTTTTCCGAGACTATTTTTCCGGCGCTGGAAACAGAGAGTACTATTTTATTACCATTCATAATGGTGGTTGATGACTGTGCGCCATTTTCAGCAAAAAGCGATCCAGTCAGCCAGATAAAAATCCCAAGTAATCTGATAGTTTTTCTCATTTTATGATCGCAAACCTTCCTATTTTATTCCCAACATCAGGGGCTTCAACATGAAACAGGTAAACCCCGTATGAGACATCAATTCCATCTTTTGAGGTAATATTCCATTTGGCCATACCGTCGGATTCAATGCTATCGTGTACGATAGTATCCACCAAATAACCACGCAGCGTAAAGATACGAATTGTACATTTTTTCGGCAGATGAATGAAAGTAATAACTCTTTCACCTCGTCCGGAAGTGGTCGAACTTTTCGGTTCCAGAACATTGGCAACCAGATATGGATTAGGCACTGCGGCGACCAGGTTCAGATCCTGCCTCGCTTTGCTCTGATTTATACCAGCAGCCTCAATGCTACTGAATTCATAAATGTCGTTGAAACCAAAAGGCTTGCTGAATACCACATCAAATATATCATCAGGTTGAGGTGGTGTTCCGGATCCTGAAAATCCGATTCTCCAGGTGGTACCATAGCCGCTCGAGGATAAAGTTGTATCTAACCGGATAAGGGGAATTATTATATCCCCTGAAGTAACAACCTGATCCACATCATTGTCCAGAAAAATAAAATCAACCAGCTGATCATCAGCGGAAGTGCGAACCGTAAAATTTACCGGTATCTCACTGAGACCAAGATCGCTTCCCGAAGAGGTATCAACAATTGACGAAAAAAATGTGATGTAGTAGTCAAACGGGTAGATCCCGCCTAAACCCGCGGTTGCCCCCGAAGATGAGGTGTCAGGTACTGCAGAAATGGTGAAGTCAGACTGACCGCTTCTTAAACCTGAAGATTCTGAAAGAAAAGATGTTGTGGCATTATTTACATCGACACCCATTCCGTCAAAAATGGGATAAATATCGCCCGGTTCAAAATAAACACTATTTTCGACCACCAGCTGGTTTTCATCCATATTCCATACCGAATAGCCGGCCGTATTATAAAGGAAGTACCCTTCCTCTCGAACAATTGTATCACTAAAAGCGATTTGATAGGTCCGGGATGCAGGCACATCCCCCGGTAATAAGATGCGAACAAAAACCTCTCCTGAACCGTCACCCTGGATATGATCGGGCTCATTTTCAATTTCCGGTGGGGTGTACCCGGCGCTTGGAATTTTGGGTGTCACCATAGCAGTATTCTTATCGGTTGTGATATTTCCCGAGAGGTCCTTTTCAATGATGCTGGTACTTTGAGAGGGCGGCAGCCCGCCTGAACCCAGATTGGGATCACCGGCGTCATATGAGACGACCGCGTAATAATAGGTTCTGCCATTGATAACATTGGTATCGGTCCAGCTATGGGCGAGACCTGTATCATCGCCGAGGTAAAAATGAGCACCGTTCGGCAATCCGACCTTATCCGTGCCAAATACACCGTTTTTTAGATCGAACTGCGCTTCCGGCGAGCGAAAGATATTGTTGCCAAAGGCATCGGTGATGATTCTCGAATCCAGGAGGCCCGGATCGGTACTGCGGTAAATAATATATCCTTCAAAATCTTTTTTAAAACCCAGACCGTCAGGATCCAGACCCAGGAAAGCATCACGGGAATCCTCTGCTTCCCTGTCCCAGGTCAGGGTAACAAAACCATCCCCTGCTACTGCTTTTACCAATGGTTTTGAAGGGGGTTTGGCAAAACGATAGTTTGCATCGAATATGCGCTGCACAATCTCTTTATTACGGACCAGATCATCAAAATCCGCGCCCATCAATAAGGCGATTGAAAAGCGCTCAATCCTGCCGGCGTCTAAAGGAAAAGGGCCGGAGGAATAAAGTACGCCAATATTTGAAAATTGCTGCGATTCATCTCGATTCTTATTGGCCAGAAAGTTCCAGATCTTTTCATCATCATCCAGGGGAAAATCACCCCAGCTATGAAGACTAACACCTTCAAGGCCTATCTGATCGGATTCATCCAAATCAGTGCGGTCAAAGTTAGGTTCTCCATCAGTGGGTATACCGTCCCCTTCACCATCATCCGGACCGAAATATCCTTCATCGAGAGGCCCAACACCATCAGCGCCCACATCATCGGTTTCCGGGTTCCAATCGCCATCCTCATCTCCGGACCAGTGATCTTTATCCGGACCGTAATCCCCGACCGGACCAAAGAGGAATTGACCCGGTCCGCTATCCCTGCTCTCATCCGTCAATCCGTCTTCATCGTTATCGATGCCATCATTACTGATGCCAGGACTTTCCAGGTAGCCATAACCGATCCATCCTGTGGGACCACCCCAGGTACCGGTTCCTGTCTGATCCCAGATGTAGGTGATGTCCAGCTTGGTGTCATAAAAACCGTTATCAAAATCGTGTCCGCCATTTTTAGAATCAATAAACATACCGAAAAGCGTCTTTTCATAATCGGTAGTGCCCACGTTCCTGACATCAAATATCCAGAAAATAACATCCTCGGCGAGAACCTGTGACCACTGCAGGCCTCGTACAGACATCCTCATTCCGAGTCCCCGCCGGTTTTGATCATTTGCATTGGGATAGAACAGGAACTCTTCATCGGCATCATCATCTACGACATAATACGCTTCCTGATCTGCATTTTGAATTCCGCGGCCGAAAAAACCATTCCAAAATCCGGCCCAATCGGGATGATCCGGCCAAACTTCAGGCCATGTTTGTGTTTTGTGGCTGACGGCCGGTTCACTCTGGTTGAAATTGAGATATCCGGGGAGCGGCTGCCAACCCCATTCCGTGAGTCCATCGGGAGATACATCGTTGGAAAATTCATAGTTGACTTCCAGGGGGTGAATTAAATTTCCATTCACATCCCTGGCTTCCGCAGCTACCAGCGGTACAACTGTATCCATATAGATATGACCGCTGCCCACAGGCCATTCCAGCTGGGGGAATACCTTATCCTTACTGACCTGACCTGTATTAAAATAAACAGTGCCGATCAAATTGCCGTTAAGGACTCCCATCCGGCGCCAGCTTCGGTCTCCCACCGCGTCAATGTCTGCCGGTGTAAACTGTTCCTGAGCGAAACCCAGAGTTCCCAGAAGGAATAACAATAGGTATTTAGCTAAAATGTTTTTCATTCTTGCGCCTATTTTAATTTCCTAATTTCTATTGCGATAAATTTTCCGATTTTTTATAAAGCGCCCTCCACTTCCGTGAAGGGCGCCTTAAGCAACTGATTATCTAATATAATTCATCCGTTTGGAAAAAGTTCCAAAATCTGTCTTCAGGCGATAAAAATAGATGCCTGTAGCCACATTTCTGCCGTTATTGTCCTTACCGTTCCATACGATCTTATATGATTTACTGGTTTGAAATTCATTAACCAGTGTTATTACCTTGCGTCCAAGCACATCGTAAATATTCAAAACGACCTGAGACGGTTTGGAAATATCATATACTATGGTCGTGGAAGGATTAAACGGATTGGGATAGTTCTGATGTAAAGAGAACTTACTCGGTAGACCAGATTCATCCACTATACCCGTAGGAACACGTGGTGTAAGTTCCAGAATAAAGAGCGAGGGAGCACCTTTTCCACCACGGGTTGAACCGCGGGTAAAGATAATTTCTTTCTTCCCGTCATTATCCATATCGTCGCCGAAATCGAGACCGTATACGCGGATGCCACCCGGTACAATTGCATCAATCATTGCCAGGTCAACCAGCGTTTCCGCCACATAATTATCGGGAGAAGTAAC
>JAGLYF010000026.1 GCA_023132435.1 Calditrichia bacterium
AGATAATTTCCATCCGGATCCCAGGCCGGCGCATATTCATTATAATATGTGCCGGTTATTCGCCGGACCTTGCTATCCGAAACACTCCAAATATAGATCGACTGATAGCCGTTCCAATCACGCATGGAAAAAGCCAGATGACCATCATCCGGCGACCAGGTATAATAATATATTTCACCAAATTCATGATCGGCTATTTCTTTTACATTTTTATTTGCCACGGTAAGAACATACAGTTTTCCATCTTTATCACTGACAGCCATACGTTTTCCATCGGGTGACCATTTCATTGGTGAGAGCATGGAATTAAACTGTGTAGTCAGTTGTACAGGTTTTCCTTCACCTTTCTGGTCAATAAGATAAATCTGTTCTTCTCCACTCATATCAGAAATAAAGGCGATTTTGCTGCCATCCGGTGACCAGCGGGCCCATTTATCATGTGCATTTGACGTATTTGTAAGATTACGGGTTGGTCCTTTTTCAATAGGAGCGGTAAAAATATCACCCCGGGCCACAAACAAGACCCTTTCTCCTTTTGGTGATAATTCAAAATCCTCAATGTTTTTTGCCGCGGAATATCTGGAAGGACGTTTGGCCAAACCGTCATCAGGAACAGTTATCGATATCTTTTTATCTTCTTTGGTTATTACGTCAAAAACTTGTAGTTCACCATTTAATTCATAAACGATTTTACCCTGGTTGTCTGAAGAAGGCCAGCGTACATCCCAGGTAGTGCTTCGAGTTACCTGAAGAACCCCATCTGACTTCACATTATATGCATATAAATTCAAGGTGCCATCACGATCAGAGACAAAATAAATAGCATCACCTATCCACATTGGATCACGTTCCGTACGTTTGCTGTCCGCTATTTTTTTTGCGTCAAAAGTTTTAATATCAAAGATGTACAAATCCTGTGCCCAACCACCCTCATAGCGTTTCCATGTCCGAAAATCTCTGAAAAGGGGTGAGTAAACAATATTATTGCCGTCAGGAGCAAAATCACCGGCCCCTGATGAGGGCATTGGTAATTTTTCCGGAAGTCCGCCTTCGGTTCCTACAGTATACAAAGCCGTTTCAACCTTACCACCATTGGCATCCCGCAACGAACGAAAAAGAACTTTTTTTCCATCCGGAGACCATCCATATACCTGATTATCATACCCCCAACGTGGCGCTAACGGGCCCCTGGCCGGGTAATAAGTCAATTGCTTTGGGATACCACCTTCTGAGGGAATGACATATACCTGTTCATCTCCATCATATTGACCGGTAAAAGCGATCCACTTACCATCCGGTGAGAACCTGGGGAATAATTCCTGCCCGGCATGTGCAGTCAGACGAACGGCCGTACCACCATCCGCAGACGCTTTCCAAATATCACCAGCATAACAAAAGACTAAATGTGATCCATGAATGTCAGGAAATCGAAGTAGTTTTGTTTGTGCAAAAAGAGAACTTAACGTAAAAAACATGAGTAATAAGCTTACCAAAATCCTCCTTGCCAGAATTATGCATGCTCAACTCCTTTTTCTTTTTTAAAAATTCCATCCAACTATATCTAAAAATGACTTATCTAATCTATTCATAGCGCCCCGAGACCTCGGGGGACGCGCAAAGGCGCTAAGACGCAAAAAAATATTTATTTTGTTTTCTTTCTTTTAAAGTCATTCCGCCCTTGCGGAATCTTTGCACTTGCTTGCTTCTAATATATCAGAAAGTGCAATATCGTATCGACAACAGCAAAGATGCCTACGGCATGACAAATCCAAAAAATACGTTGCGTCGCCACTTCGTTGCGAGAGGTGAATAATTCAGGCTTATCAATCTGAATATACGATTACACGGATAGCGCATGGAATTTAATTTTTATCATCATCTTTATTTAAAAGAATTATCATAAAATTTAACAACATTTTTGGAAATAATAAATAGCATCTGTATTAAAGATAATCCAAATCCGGCAAATCCTTCCAGAATGCTTGCTGTATTTCCAATGCTTTTAGCAGCTCTTCTAAACCGGGTTTGGTCACTCGATAATAGCGCTTGCTCTGTCCTCCCCGCACGGCTGTCGGTTTTCCCTTATAGGCTTCCAGAAATTTCTTTTTCACAAGTCGCTCCAAAGGAAAATAAATACCCCCGATAGCTAAATTCTTTCGGGCCAATTCCCGGATATGATTATAAATGGTTAGACCATAGGCATTGTTCTCCAGTTTCCATACTGAAAGAAGAATTTGTTCTTCAAACCGCGTTAATTCAGACATTATTTATTACCTCTTATTTATTTTTCAGATAATATGAAGAAATATAAGATATTAATCAAGGGTTTTGTTCAGTATTTCTGAATTAATTTGATGGTGGATTATAAATTAAGTTGTAAAAAAGATATGCTTACCAACATATCATTTTTTGTCCATCCCGATTGGCACGGACAATTATTATGTATTTACATACATTTAACTTTCCCTTTTACTTTTTACTTTTTCCCTTTTACTTTTTCCCTTTTACTTTTTACTTTTAACCCATGTCACAACAAACAATTGATGTATTCGGTTTAGGTCAATGTGCCTGGGATTATATCGGACAAATTGCGAAATATCCCTCCCCGGATACCAAGTGTGAGATGTCTTCAATGGTTATGCTGGGCGGAGGTCCGGTAGCGACTGCGCTGGTCGCTCTTACCCGCTGGGGCTTTTCCTGTTCATTTTGTGGTGTCGTCGGTGACGATTTCTTCGGTCGTCAAATAATAGACTCCTTATTAGAAGAAAAAGTAGATACAAACCAAATCATTATACGCGATGGTTTTGATTCTCAGTATGCTTTTATTGTAGCAGAAAAAAACGGCGGACAACGAACGATTTACTGGCGTCGCCCCACCGGTCAACCGGTGAAGCCGGAAGAACTAAACTATGATATGATCCGCCAGTCACGTGTATTTCATACGGATGGTTTGTTCCCGGCTGCTTCCATTGCTGCTGCGCGTGTGGCAAAAGAAACAGGTGCAGTTGTTGTCACTGACGCAGGAACCTTGCGGGATGGCATGTTGGAATTAGCCAGATACAGTGACTATTTTATCGTCTCGGAAGTATTTGCCAGAGACTTTGTAAAAGGAAATGATCCACAAAAAGCCTGTAAAAAATTACAGAACCTCGGTCCTGAGATCGTCGGTGTAACTCTCGGAGACAGAGGTTATCTCGTATTAAATCATAATGATTGGATTAAGCGACCTGCCTATCAGGTAAACGCTATCGATACGACTGGTTGCGGAGATCTGTTTCATGCCGGAATTACTCTTGGAGTTTTAAAAGGGTGGGACCTTGAAAAAACTCTGGACTTTTCTGCCTGGGCAGCTGCC
>JAGLYF010000260.1 GCA_023132435.1 Calditrichia bacterium
TTATAGTTAACAAACTTAATAGTTAACTTAATTAATTATTAATCATCCTAATCAAATGGTGGTACTATGAATAGTGAAACCACCCGACAAATTGCTGAATACAACCGCATACTCTCACAGTTACTCTACGATGTTATTGAGAATAATTATTTATCCGAACATGCATCGGGTTACTTATCTAAAACACAATTTACGATTTTAAAAATTCTCTCTGTTTCCGGACCTTACACAGTGAGTGAGATTGCGGATATTTTGCATATTAGCCGTGCCGCGGCAAGTAAAAATATTGAAAAACTGGTCAGGACCAAACTGGTCAGGCGAAAAATTATACGGGAAGATCGCCGGACCATGGAAGTTTCACTAGCCGAGTCCGGTGCCTCATTTGTCAATGATTATGAAAAAGCACGAATAAAAAAACAACAGACGGCACTTTCTCACTTCTCTGAAGATGAAAAATTAAAATTCCTTGAATTACTTCGTGAATATGTAAAAAACTGTGTGCTGCAGGAAAAAAACATTGATATCATTTGTCTGCAATGTAACGGTATCATAAAAGAAGACTGTTCTCTGACGGATGAGGAAGATCGATGCCGTTCTTATTTCAGAATCAATAGACAATACACCACAATTGAAGAGGAGGATTAAGCATGTCCAAAAAGGGTTCAATTGACGTTATGACCGGGCAACGCTTGACCGGCCTTGAACAGAAGGGTGTCTCCAGAAGAGACTTCCTGAAGTTCTGTACGGCAATGGCGGCAACCATGGGGATGCCCCTGAGTATGGCGGATCTGATTGCTGAAACTGTTGGTAGTGCGAAACGTCCGCCGGTTATCTGGCTTCATTTTCAGGAATGTACCGGATGTACAGAATCATTACTCCGGGCTACACATCCGAGCATAGAACACCTGATTTTAGACCTGATCTCGCTTGACTATTCTGAAACGCTCAATGCTGCTGCCGGTCACCAGGTAGAAGAAGTGTTGCATAATTCAGTCAAGGAAAACGAGGGAAAATTTATTCTCGTCTGCGAAGGATCTGTCCCCACGAATGATGGCGGTATTTATTGCAAAATCGGCGGAAGCACCGCGCTGGATATTATAAAAGATATCGGGCCAAAAGCAGCCGCTGTGGTTGCCATTGGTTCCTGTGCCTCCTGGGGTGGCGTCCAATCCGCCGCACCCAACCCAACAGGAGCGAAAGGAATCAATCAAATATTGACCGATACAACCATAATAAATTTACCCGGTTGTCCGGCCAGTCCTTATAATCTTTTGTCTACTATTCTATACTATCTCACCCTGAAAAAATTACCCGAATTAGATGCAATGGGTCGGCCTAAATTTGCTTACGGACGCCTGGTTCATGAGAATTGTGAACGTCGTCCGCATTTTGACGCGGGTCGGTTTGCCGAAGAATTCGGTGATGACGGTCACCGTCAGGGATGGTGTTTATATAAACTTGGTTGTAAGGGACCGGAAACTTATGCCAACTGTCCAATCCAGCTCTATGGTGATGTCGGATCAAACGCATGGCCCGTTGGAACCGGGCATCCCTGTTTCGGTTGTACAGAAAAGGGTGTCGGCTTCACCAAACCCATACATCAACAGGCCACTGTATTTACCGTAACCCCACCGGCTACTTATCCTGATATCGTTGAAGAAAAAACCACCGGCGGCTGGACCATTGGTGGTGCTGCTATTGCCGGCGCTGCTGCCGGTGCCGCTGTCACAGCCGGGATAAAAGTAGCTAAGAGTTTAAGTGAACAAGAAACTAAAGATAATCAGACATCGGAAAAGGAAAAATCTTAAGGAGGTATGCAAATGAATTTGCAAAGAAGAGATTTTTTTAAAGTACTCTCCGCCGGTGTAATAACTGCGACTACCTCCCGTTCTGCTCAGGCCCGTCCAACTTTTAAACAGCCACCGGATGCGGTTGGGCTTTTATATGATGCAACTTTATGTATTGGTTGCAAAGCCTGTGAAGTTGGCTGTAAAACCAGAAATGAAAAACCGAATGTTCATTCTGAGATTGAAGAATATTTTGGTGTGAGTGGGGTTTGGGATGATTCACGCGATCTTGATTCTGCAACGATGAATAAAATCAAAGTCTATAAAAACGGAACAGCCGCTGTAAAAGATCGTGAGATAGACGGATTTTCCTTTGTAAAAAGGGCTTGTATGCATTGTTTCGATCCGGATTGTCAGTCTGCCTGCCCTACATCGGCACTGATAAAAGATCCCGTAAAGGGTTATGTAACATATGATAAAGATGCCTGCTGCGGGTGCCGCTATTGTCAGGTAGCCTGCCAGTATCTGATACCCAAATTTGAATATCATAAAGCGCTGCCGGAGTTAGTAAAATGTGAAATGTGTAATCACATCCTCGAAGAAGGTGGTATTACCGGTTGTGCAGAATGGTGTCCGACGGGAGCAACAATATATGGGAAATTAGATGATCTCATGGCAGAAGCCCGTAAACGTCTTGAGTTGAAACCGGGCGATCGATATAGCTTTTCCGTACATACAGTTGATTCGGACGAGAAGAAAAGCAGACCCGTGGAAAAATATATCGATCATATTTACGGAGAGAAAGAAGGTGGAGGGGCCCAATATATTATGCTATCCGCAGTACCCTTCCAAAAACTTGGATTACCGGAGATGCCGGAGACATCCGGAGCATCTAAGTCAGAGACACTTCAGCATACACTGTACAAAGGATTGATCGGTCCGATAATATTGTTAGGTGGTATGGTGGTAGCTACTTATCGATCTACAAAAAAACATCAAACGGATGAGTAAAGGAGTCTGCTATGATGGAGAGTAAACCTTTAGGAGGAAAAATATTCACCAAACCGTTCAAGATTTTAATGGTATTCGGTATTATTGGTGTAATATTAATCCTCAAAAGATATTTTTTAGGACTGGGCTCCGTTTCCAACCTCAATGATGGCTATCCATGGGGGATGTGGATTGTATACGACGTGGTAACCGGTACGGCCATAGCCTGTGGTGGATATGCAATGGCTATGCTCATATATATCTTCAATAAAGGAGAATACCACCCATTGATTCGTTCAGCACTGATGGCTGGTATGTTCGGTTATACATTAGCTGGTGTATCAATTTATATCGATACGGGTCGTTGGTGGAATTTACAGAATATCTTTCTACCAGGCACCGCCAATCCAAATTCAATCATGTTTGAAGTGGCCGTCTGTGTTGCATTATATGTAGCTGTGATGTGGATTGAATTCAGTCCGGCATTTTTTGAGGGTAAAGAACAACACAAAGGTAAATTGAAATTATTAAACAAGGTAATGTTCTTTTTTATTGCTCTGGGAATACTTTTACCGACTTTACACCAATCTTCCCTTGGCTCATTAATGATCATTGCCGGACAAAAAGTTTCACCTTTGTGGCAAACAAATTGGTTACCATTATTATATTTGATCACTGCGATAACAATGGGATATGCAATCGTCGTTTTTGAATCATTGTTTTCATCCATTGGTTTAAAAAGACCCCTGGAAACCTCCATGTTATCTAAGCTGGCAGGAGTTATACCAAAGCTTCTTATTGTCTACTTTGTCTTCCGGTTTGGAGATTTGATTTACCGGGGTGCATTGGGTCACATATTTGATATCGATCTTAAGAGTTTTATGTTTATTTTAGAAAACCTCTTATACATTTATCCTGTGGTGATCCTCTTTTCTGCTGCAAAGAGAAA
Organism: Calditrichia bacterium; assembly: GCA_023132435.1. GTDB lineage: Bacteria > Calditrichota > Calditrichia > JAJRVZ01 > JAJRVZ01 > JAGLYF01. The sequence goes on from JAGLYF010000260.1 coordinate 3,727, forward strand.
GAACCCTAAATACCTTTTCCTGTCTGCAGTTTCAATGCTTTTGGCGGGTGTTCTTTATCGCTTCAATACCTACCTGGTCGGATTTAATCCCGGGAATGGTTATGTATATTTCCCTTCCTTTTCGGAGATAATGATTACTGTCGGTATCATTGCGATTGAGATAATGGCATATTTGGTATTTGTCAAGACTTTGCCTGTTCTGCCACAAGTGAAACACGCACAATAATTGAAGGAGGAATTTTTCATGGCCAAGAGAATAACCGTAGACCCCATCACCAGAATTGAGGGCCATCTGCGCATCGACTGCCAGGTCGATGACGGAAAAGTTACTAATGCCTGGTCCTCAGGACAGATGTGGCGAGGTATAGAAATAATATTAAAAGACCGTGATCCACGTGATGCCTGGATATATACTCAACGGATTTGTGGTGTTTGTACCACCGTACATGCCATTGCTTCTGTGCGTGCCGTTGAAAACGCTCTAAAAATGGAAATTCCATTAAACGCACAGTTTATCCGCAATATGATTATTGCTGCCCACGGTATTCATGATCACATTGTCCATTTTTATCACCTCTCCGCCCTGGATTGGGTTGATATCGTTTCAGCCTTAAGTGCCAGTCCCTCTAAAGCAGCACGGATTGCAGGAACCTTATCACCCTGGCCTAATAATTCAACAAAGCACCTTAAGGCGGTTCAGGATAGACTAAAAGGTTTTGTCGGTACCGGTCAGCTTGGAATATTCGCCAATGGTTATTGGGGACACCCGGCAATGAAATTACCACCGGAAGTCAATTTGATCGCTGCTGCGCATTATCTGGAAGCGTTTGAATATCAACGGCAAATTAATAAAATTGTTGGTATCCTGGGCAGCAAAACTCCGCATATACAGAATCTTGCTGTTGGTGGTGTATCCAATCCAATCAATCCTGATGACCAGTCTGCACTAAACATGGAAAGACTTTACTACATCAAAACGTTAATGGATAATATCAAGAATTTTGTCCTCAATGTCTTTGTTACTGATGTATGTGCAGTCGCTGCATTTTACAAGGATTGGTTTAATTATGGTGCCGGCGTTAAGAATTACTTATCCGTCCCGGATTTTCCGATCGACACAAAGGGTACACAATTCATGACCCCTGGCGGCTATATCCCCAATGGTGATATCAGTAAATTCCAGCAGATCAAGAGTTTTGATGATGATTTCTTTAGAAAAAATGTCAAAGAGAGCATCAAACACTCCTGGTACAAAGGTGACTGGACACGCCATCCATGGGAAGAGGAAACAGTGCCCAATTACACTGATTTCGAGGAAAACGGCAAATACTCATGGGTAAAGTCACCAAGCTTTAATAACAAACCCGCACAGGTTGGTCCATTGGCAAATGTCCTGGCAATGTATGCTGCCGGTCATGAGCCGACCAAGAAATACCTCAATTTTGCTATTTCCAAGATTAAAGGAATCGCCGGAGTTGATATACAATTAAGTGCTTTGCATTCTACCCTTGGCAGACACGCCGCTCGTGCTGTCCGCGCCCTGGTGCTTTGTGATACACTGGAAGAGAACTATAATATGCTCATCGAGAATATTGCCAAAGGTGATCTGGATACCTTTAACAAACCTGAGTTCCCGAACGGAATTCAGAAAGGATTTGGCTTCCATGAAGCACCGCGCGGCGTTCTTTCGCACTGGGTGGTCATTGAGGATGGAAAGATAAATAACTACCAGGCAGTCGTTCCATCAACATGGAATGCCGGACCAAGAAATCAGGATGATGCAATGGGTCCCTATGAAGCATCTCTGATGGGTAACCCTATCGCTCAGGAAGAGAAACCGCTGGAGGTGTTAAGAACAATACATTCATTCGATCCTTGCCTTTCTTGTGCAATTCACTTACACGATAACAAGAAAAAGGAACTCGTCCGCGTTAGTGCAATGAAATGAGTGAGCAGGTGATAACGATACTAGGTCTGGGGAATATTCTCATGCAGGATGAGGGGATTGGCGTTCATATCGCCAATCTCCTCGATAAGACTTATAGATTTGAACCCGAAATCCGGATAATCGATGGTGGAACAACAGGCACTGATCTTCTGCCCTATTTTGAGGACAGTAATAAAGTCCTTATTATTGATGCTGTCAATTTTGAAAAACATCCAGGATATATAGAGATTATAGAAAATGATGATATCCTGGCCACAATTACTGCAAAGATATCTTTACATCATCTTGGATTATCAGATATTTTGAGTGTCATCAAGTTACTTGACATTCAACCAGCAGAGATCTGTTTAGTAGGTGTTCAACCATCGAGTATCGAGGTGGGGTTGGAAATGTCTGATGAGATTAATAAAATTTCAAAGGAGATATTACATTCAGTTATATCCAAATTAAAAACATGGGGTATTAAATCTGTAATAATCTGAGGATAAAATTTTTTTGATCACGATATGCAAAATCATTCCCCCGAGTACTCGGGGGAATCTATATAAATAATGTTTTTGATATGTAGAGACGTTGCATGTCGAAGACCCCGTTTTACGGGTGCAACGTCTCTACAATTTAAACTTAATATTGTTCCGAAGATACCCAGAACAACCCCTTTTTATGCCACACCAGATAAACGCTCATAGGAATCTTCAAGTTCATCTATTATCAATTGAACGGTTATCAGGATTTCGTCATGAATTCGTAGATGTATATCTTTTAGACTCTCCTGTTTTTTCAGCCTGTTTACAATCAAATCACCCATCAGAGAAATGGCATTTATTACTTCATTTACTTCAAAATTTTCTTTAAAATGTTCAACCGCTAATGATCTGGCATAACTTAATATATGCAACCGATCGCCAAGAACAACAGCTGTTTTTAACATTTTATACAGGTTTTTAAAACGATAATTCAATTCTGAATTATCAAGCTTAATATAATTTTTAAACCGCTCTTCACTTTCGGGTTTAAATATATCGTCTAATACCTCCTTTATAATATCCTGTTCAAAATTGACCATTGATTCATAGATGAGCAAATTCGGTCGTATTGTGCTGCCTTCATGGAGGGCCAGTTCATTTTTTCGATCCCATTCATATTGATTACTTTTTCTATTTTCTATCAGAAACAGTAAGCGACGTTGTAATTGAAAACGTTCAACCGGTCTCCAATTTACAGTCTTGCGTGTTTGAGAAGCATCAATTTGCATTTTTTTATCAGTATATTTTATCATCCAGGGACGGATAAAGGGCTTCTTTCCTTTTAATTTTCCTAACAGATTCAGACCAATTACACCGAGCATGGCAAACCATTTCGGGATGAAACGCAACTTATCCGGCCTGCCAAAGTTGTAACGCAATGCCAGATTGTGTAAGTCTTTCTGAGCGGTACATCCATCATGACTGGCAATATAAATCCCACAACGAGGTAGTCGTGATGTCTGCTTTATTATCAGATAGATCAAACTATTCAAATTCTTTGTATGCATATATGGAAGGGCGGCCTCTCCTTTTCCGGGAAGAATATTGGAATCCCAGCTATCTGACAGCCATTTTGATAAAAGTACATACAAAGGGCCATACTCGCACCAGTCACTAAAAATCGCTGCACAGCGGAGTATGGCACAAGGAAAATCTTTACAGTGTTCCTGTATAAGATTTTCTCCCTTTCTTTTACTTCGGGCGTAAGGAAAATTCGCATCGGGTAGACTTTTTTCTGTTATCACAAGATCGTTTTTATCAAACTCCGTCACCGTCAACGAACTGGCGAATATAAAACGTTTAAGGTTCAATAATTTAGCATATTCTAAAATAAATTCTGTGCCTTTCACATTTGTACGCTCATATTCAGGATTATCCGTATTTGTAAAATCATAAAATCCGGCCAGATGTAATATAAAATCAGCACCACCATCACGGACAATGCCTTCAAACACCTCTTTAACCATCTCTTCATCACCAATATCGAGCCGAATCCAATTAATATTATCGTGACGTTCCACCCCCACCGCTTTCTGTGCACGTCTCGCTATGGCATGGATATAGAACTCATACTTAAATGCTTCAAGAAAATGTCTACCTATAAATCCAGAGGCTCCGGTAACTATGATTACCGGTAAATTTGCAGCTCTATTCGTTTGACTATTATATGGACTCATTATTCAAGATTTCCTTTTGATGGGCTGGTTATTGTGACCTTTTGTCTCCTGAATCAGCCGAGTGTAGAGCAAAAGGAGGGTTATTCCTAAAAAACCATCTCCAAATGCGGACAATAATATAATCCAGGCTGGTTCAAAAATGAAATAATAGAGCACAAGAAATACAACAGCGATGTATTTCGCCACCACCGTAAAAAATATTAATGCAGGTGCTTTTTCCCATTGATACAAAGCTAATAGATAAGCTACACCCAAAACAAGGTGAAAGATACCTGCCTGTGTCTGAAAGAAACGTCCCTGATAACCATCGAGACCAAAATATGTTAAATACTCAGATGGAAGAACAAATAAACCGATTGCAACGCCGGTTGTATGAAAAACAAATATCCACAGAAGAAAATTAAAATAGGTTCTAATTCTACTTTTTTTCATATTGAATAATCCCTTTTTTAGTTTATAGAGTTTATAAAAAAAAAAAATTATAGTAAATAAAAATTTTCACATGGAGGGAGATTTAATTAACCCACCCCTTGGTCCCACTCTATAATCTTAGAGGGTTTTGCAAATAAAACAATATTGAACAATATTAACGTATAAAACGTGTAGTTTGTCATTCCCGCGGAAAGCGGGAATCTATAAAAATAATGATTAATACAATTTTTCTACATAGATCCCTGCTTTCGCAGGGATGACTTTTCAGTATAATTTCTATAATATCCAAAGCTCCCTCTGAATAGGGAGGGGGAAACAGGGGAAGGATTATTAATATCAATCTGGTAATTTGGTATGATCGTTAAATTTTGCTAAAATAACAGAAAATTCATTTACTATTTAAACAAAAAACAAATTAATTGATGAGCGTATGGCCCGATTTCTTCGCTTTCTCATAACTGACGAGCAAATCATCAATTCGATTCGTGAAGGTGATGACTCGGTATTAAGTTATCTCTATGAGAAAAATGTACGGATGATTATGAAATACATCATTCAGAATAATGGAAATGAAGCTGATGCTCCGGTAATTCTGCAGGATGCATTGGTTATATTCTGGGAAAAAGCGCGGAAACAAGATTTTGTTTTAAAGTCGAAAATTTCGACTTATCTGTATGCAGTAGCTAAGAAAAAATGGTTACAGGAGTTGACATATCGAAAGAAACACACCACATTGGAACAGGTCAGTAATAATCCGGGTAACTCTGCACGAATTGATGATTTAATGGAAGAAAATGAGCTCACCAGAATAGTGGAACAGTGTATGAAACAATTGTCGGTCCTTTGCCAGCAGATACTTACAGCGTTTTATTATGATGAAAAATCGATGCGGGAAATCAGCAAATCACTTGGTCTGGCTAATGAGGATGTGGCCAAATCAAAAAAATATCAATGCAAAAAGGAGTTGGAACGTCTTGTAAAAAAGGCGGTAGAATAACACCACAGAGGTAAAGATGGACAAAAATTTATGCCGACAGATTGACCAGGAATCACTGGTTGAGCAGTATGTTGCCGGAAAATTGCGAGGCAAGTTACTCGAACAATTTGAGCAACACATTAAGGATTGTGAGGATCATGCCCGGGCTGTGTCGTTGGAAAAAGCTTTAAAACGTGGTGTGTCGGAATTCGCCCGGGGAGAAATTAAAACGAAACTCCGTAATCGACTTAAAAAAAGAGAAGATACGCGATTCATGATATTCCGGTATGCAGCAATCTTGTTTATTGCCGTAATAACGCCCCTTTTGCTCTACTATCAACTGAATGTTGCTCCGGAAGAAATGGCAGAGTCTGTATCAGAGAAAGAAGAAAGAGTTATCAGTGACGATGCTATAGATGGCTATGAGGAAGAATTACAAAAAGCAGATGAGCCGCCAAAAACTGAACTAAAAGCGAGAAGATCAAGCCTACCCAATTCTGAGGAAGAACCCATTGAACCAACCGCCCGGGGAGGCTCTGTAGATAAAACACCCGAAAAAAGTGCAAGAGGCCCGGAAAATGCCAGACCATTCGAAGCCAGGGATAATCAAGAGGCGGAATCGGCTCAAATACAAAACATGTTAAAGGCAGTTAAGGCTACGGCTCCACCTAAAGTCGAAGCTGATTATTCATTGGGAGAAGAACCTCAGGCAGCCAGAGATATAGCCCGGGCACCGGCAAGCAGAGGAGACGGGCAAGGGGAACAATCCCCTGCTTTAATTGCCGAAATTAATAGAAAAGTTGCAGAGGACAGCTCTTCTATAAAAGGATGTATGGACAATTTTCTCGGTGAATCTGAACGCATAAAATATAAACTCGAATTAAGCATCCAGGTCCTAAACAATGGCAAAATCGGAGAGATAAAAATTATCCGGACGACCAATCAATCATCCGATCTTGAAACTTGTTTGTTAAATATCATAAAGACCTGGACCCTTCCTGATGATGTTGGGGAGGGAACTGTCGTCCGGGAAATTACATATTGATAGTTCTACCGTGGTGCGTTGAGCGTGAAGCGTGATGCGTATGGTGTGAGATAAAACATAAGATGCAAGATGCTAGATGCGATGCTGGATACTGGTTACTCGATACTGGATGGTGAAGACCTGTTCCCCCTTAGAAAAGGGGGATTAAGGGAGTTGTTTGATTGTGGATAACTCTTCCCCTATACCTTATACCCTTATACCTTATACCTCAAGAGATCTTCGCATCTTTGCGGTTGACTAAATTCTTCCACGCCGTTTCAGGTGTTCGTAAACTCGTATAATACCAATAATCGCCAAAGAATCCTTAATTTCATAATCCAATACCATTTTATAGGCATCCAAAAATGGGATCATTTTTACGGTAAGATCTTCCGTGTGCTCGGGTTCCGATACACCTGCTATCAGTTCTTCTGCTAAATAGATATGTCCTACCTCATTTGTTATCGAATTGCTTGTATAAAGTGAACTGAGATAAGTCCATTTTTGTGCCTTAAGACCTGTCTCTTCTTTTAATTCCCGCTTTGCCGCCTCCAGATTTGATTCATCGGGATCAGCGCCACCCTCAGGGACCTCCCAGGAATAGGTATTTAAGGGATACCGATACTGACCGACAAGATATGTTTCCAGCGTACTGGTAAGCGGGACTATAGCAATAGCCGGTGATGTCTCAACCACCCCATAAATACTTCTCTCACCTCCGGGAGATATCACCTGATCTTCCCGTAAACTGAACCATTGATTTTGGTAAATTTTTTGAGACGAAAGCTTTTTCCAGGGATTTATCTGATCCAATATATTTTTTTTCATCAATGTCTCCAAATCCTAGTGGTATGTACATATTGCATTTAAAATCCTGATTTAGAACTTAAGAAGCTAACTATCCTGATCTATTCATAAAAATTAATGTTTAAGTATAAGTTACATATAATCAACGATTTAATCCCCCCTTAGCAAAGAGCCTGTCCCGCAACTGCGGGAGGGTTAGGGGGTTGTTTTAAACGTAATCTTTTGAAATATGTCAATGCTTTACA
>JAGLYF010000261.1 GCA_023132435.1 Calditrichia bacterium
AGGGGAAACTTTACTGTCGCTATTTAATAAATCTAAAATTTATGAATTATCCAGGCTATTTAATCTTTACAATTAAATATCAATCATTTACAATTAAAAAAATCTGCTTTAAATCACAGTAAGTAACAAAATTTTTCACTTTAAAATTCAAAATAAATTATTTAACTTGGTCAATTCATCCCGATTACTCGGGACAAGACAGTAAATAAAAAATTTGAGAGGAAACGATGCCAGAACAGCTGATTGAGTGCGTGCCAAATTTTTCAGAAGGCCAAAATTCGGATATCATCGACCAGATAATTGCAGAAATAAAAAGTATCGATGGTGTAAAATTACTCGATGTTGATTCCGGATTTGAGATGAACCGAACGGTTGTCACCTTTATCGGAAATCCTGAGGGTATAAAAGAAGCGGCTTTTTCTGCGATAAAAAAAGCGGCCGAACTCATCGATATGAGCGTTCATAAAGGTTCTCACCCAAGAATGGGAGCAACGGATGTATGCCCTTTTGTGCCTGTATCCGGTATCAGCACGGAGGATTGTATTAAACTCAGTGAAGCGGTTGCCGAACGCGTCGGAGATGAACTCGGTATCCCGATTTATCTTTATGAAAAATCAGCCAAAACACCCGAAAGAGTAAATCTTGCTAAAATCAGAATGGGTGAATACGAGGCATTAGAAGTAAAACTGAAAAAACCGGAGTGGAAACCGGATTTTGGTCCCTCAACTTTCAATCCCGGAGCTGGCGCTACGGTGATTGGCGTACGTGAGTTTCTGATTGCTTATAATGTTAATTTAAATACGGCAGAATCAAAATTTGCTACTGATATTGCCTTTGAACTTCGAGAAAAAGGTCGTTCCGCCCGTAAAGGTAATATCGAACCCTTCTACTTTAAAGGACAAGAGATTTTAAAATACAACACCGGTTCTTACCCATGTGGTAATTGTGATTATGTGTCTGTTAAAATTGACGATTTAATTAATCACTGCCAAAAAGAACACAACTATGATCTGGTTGAGCTTTTAAGGGCGAATGGCATCAATCCTGAAAAAGTTGATGGTATATCTGTAAAAAAGTCAGGTCTTTTTACTCACTGTAAAGCAATCGGCTGGATGGTTCCTGAATACAAACGGGCTCAAATTTCCATAAATCTGACCAATTATAAAATCACCCCAATGCATAAAGTGCTCGAGGCCACCAGAAAACTGGCAGCTGATCGTGGGATCGTTGTAACGGGAAGCGAAATTGTCGGTATGGTCCCCTACCCTGCACTTCTTGAAACCGGAAAATATTATTTGAGAAAACAACAGCGTTCTACAGGAATTCCTGTACGGGATATTCTTGATGTGGCAGTTCAATCACTTGGTTTACGCGATGTATCTGAATTCAATATTGACGAGCGGGTACTCGGATTACCAAAAACAAAAACCGAAGATCTTGTTGTCATGAAGGTCAATGATTTTGTGGATGAGGTATCGAGAGAGTCTCCTGCCCCCGGTGGTGGTTCTATTGCAGCTCTGGCCGGCGCGCTTGGTGCTGCCCTTGCCTCAATGGTCTCCAATCTATCCATTGGTAAACGTGGATCCGAGGAAGTTGAGGAAGATTTAAAACCGGTTGCCGATAAGGTACAGGAAATAAAAGATTTTCTTGTCAAAGCTGTCGATGAAGACACGAACGCTTTTAATGCCTACATGGCAGCTCGCAGGTTGCCGGAAAAGAGTGAAGAAGAGAAAAAAGCTAAAAATAAGGCATTACAGGATGGTTTAAAAAAGGCGGTCGCTGTACCTCTCAATACCGCTAAACGCAGTGCTGAGGTAATCGATTTAGCCGGAATTGCCGTCGAAAAAGGAAACATAAATTCAGTTACAGATGCCGGTGTCGGTGCACACATTGCCTACACCGGTGTTAAGGGAGGGATATTTAATGTCCTGATAAATCTAAAAGAGATTGAAGATAAAAAATTTATTGAGGAAATGATAAAAGCCTGTCAGGATCTTGATGACACAGCCCGAAAAAAAGTTGATGCCGTGATAAAACGTGTCCATGAGAAAATCGAAGAATTAATGAAGTAATAGACAGAGTCGGAACTCGGGACTTGATGCTGTAGACTGGATAGCACGATCTATTTCCCCCTTAGAAAAGGGGGATTAAGGGGGTTGTGGACTATTTGATCAGGAATTTTACTTGTTCATATCAACAAAACCTCAACCCGCTCACCTCAACAACACCATCTTCCGGGTCTGGGAAAATTGAAGGTAGCTTTCTTGAGATATAAAGGAAATGTGATAGATATATACCCCTGAAGAAACGGGATTACCAGAAGAATCTTTACCGTCCCATCGCACTTTTTTGTAACCGGCTGTTTCGTTTCCGTTGACTAATGTCCTGATTTCCCTTCCCATTAAGTCGTATATTCTCAACTCTGTGAACGAATCTTCCGGTAGATCGTAGCGAATTGTGGTTGTTGGGTTGAAAGGATTGGGAAAGTTTGGGCCGAGGGAATATGTCTCGGGTATAGCCATTTCTGTGTTGTCTGGACCGGCCGGTTTGCCCCAAGGCGGAGATTCATCCACATTCACGCAGTCCGAATTCGAAAAGTCCGACTTCAAGCCGTCATCATCCACAGCCAGTGCCTTGTAGCAGTACGTGTCTTCCGGCCCGTACAAGTCAATCGTCACTCTGGAATCGACCCAGGATGTGGCGGGAGTGGTTGTCAGGAGTTGCCATCCCTGTGGTGGATAGTACTGCCACCACCAGAGCTCGTAGTAGTCTATGTCAGGACTTGTGCTGGCGGTCCAGTTTATTCTAGGCATACCGCCTTGATAGCCGCTGATATACAGGTTGGTGGGAGGTTTTGGTACCTCATTGACGGCTTCGTAGGCATTAAGTCGACCATAGCCGTATTCGTTGTGAAAATTTTGTCCCCCCATACCCGTGACTTTATCTGCTGTGTTCTCAATACCCTTTCGAATTGCAGCAGGTGTTAAGTTGGGACTAACGGAATGCATCAAAGCGGCCACTCCTGAAACATGGGGAACAGCCATGGAAGTTCCAAAATAATAATAACCATAAGAATGATAATCGGAATAAATATCATAAGATGTAGAATATATATCTATACCAGGAGCAACAACATCCAGCCAACTACCATAATTACTACCGTAGCTACCTCCCCAATCACCTGGATCACAACGATCATCACTTTGATTGGTAGCCCCTACAGCAATAACATAATTATCAAATGCAGCTGGGTAATTCCTAGTAGTAGTGTTATTGTTCCCTGATGCGGCAATAAGTGTAATTCCGGCATTGTAAGCATTGGCAATAGAAGGAAAGAGGAGTATAGCCGCATCTTCATTATATGTTCCAAAACTCATATTGATAACATGTGCGGCATGCGAATTCGTAGCCCAGTCGAGTGCTCTTATAAGGTCATCCAATTCAAAACCACCTATCCATCCTGTACTTGGGTGCAATATACCAAAACCAGCTCTAATAGGCATGATTTTACAATCCCAGGCAACCCCTGCAATACCCTTACCGTTATCAGTTGTAGCAGCGGCGATACCGGCTACATTTGTGCCATGTCCCCATGCATCACTTGGATCATTATCAGGCTGAGTATAATCTTCCTCCGAATGTAATACATAACCTAGTGATAAATAATAAGAAGTATTAATACTGACTTCATCTCGCCCTGGCACTAGTTTAGATTGTAAGTCAGGATGCGCTAAGTCAACCCCTGTATCAAGGATACCAATGACAATCTCTGAATTTCCAGTTTGAATATCCCAAGCATATGGAGCAGAAATTTTCGTAAGGGCCCACTGGGCACTGTATAGAGGATCATCTGGAACGCGAGTGGTATAAAAAATGTAATTAGGGTATGCTTCTTCAATAAACGAATTCCGATTGTAAATATTGGCAAGTTTCTCAATGTCTGTTTCAGCAGGAAATTGCAGTACATATTCCCTGTCTTTGCCCAATTTTATATCTGCAACCGGGTTATAGAGTTCAAAATAGGCAGGATGAAATGACTTGATATTATATAACATATTTAAAGAATCTATGGAAGTTATACCGGCTAAAACACTTCCGTTGGACATTCTAAGTTGGAAATTAGGTTGAATGGTCGCCTGCTTTGTAAATTTAATTATTAGGCTACCGGGGGCGTAATCTGGTACGGTTTGTCCATAGCCTTTTTCTATAAACCGATTATTTAAAGTTATTAATACTAGAAAATATAATAAAGTTCGTTTCATAACAAATTCCCATCTTTTTTTTGATAGGTTTAGTAGTATTATCGATTACGTTTTCACTTTTATGGCTCAGTGAACACCAGAATCTCCTGACCGTCAATAACAGCAGATAGAAGATTGACATTACCACCGATGACAATAAGACTACTCTCTATAATAGATGAGTACACTTTTCCAATACCAGGGGCATATAATAATTCTACTTTATCAAGTTCGCTGTTACTTATAATTTTAATACAATTAGTTATAAGGCCATTACTTGTAGAAATCGTTTCACTACGGGAAGTAATAATAGCATAACTCTGCCCTTGCTGCCATTGTTCGCCTATAGAACGGGTGAAATCTAAAAACAAGTAATCTTGTCCTTCGATCCTATTATAAATGCGCCCGTCTTCTGCCCTGACTAACCAGCGCATGATCATACTTGTACTTAAAGCCGACTGGGTCATCATATAATAAACATGTACCCCGACTTTACATACAGACGTAACCTCTATAGAATGCTGCCCTACTTCAATTTGTTGATATGTCCAGCGATTTCCTACGGTTAACGGATAATACTCCACATGTTGGGTGGCAAAGGAAGAATCGGTCGGTTCATCCACAGATAATTCCAGAATTTCAAATGGCGGATCCTCCATTAACCAAACTTTCGGATGGATTTGCAAAAATATACCTTTGAATGTTACCCAAAGACTATCGATTTGTAAATCCTCCGGTAAAACGTATGGCTGATAGTAATCATTAGAACTTGGATGGCCCATCGGTAACAAAGTCAACTTGCCGTCGTCCGAATCCACGTAAATAGGATAAAATATTCTGTCATCAGAATCATTTGTTTTAATCAATTGACCGACGCTGTTCAATGTATCCCCTGCGGTGTAGGTAATACCGTTTATATTAAATGTATAATTCAATTCTTTATCTTGATTGCTTGTAGTGAGATCGCTACAATTAACAAGGCCAAGTGAGAGAACTGCAACAGACAAAAAAACAGCCATGGATGTTTTTATCATAATAACACTTCCATAAAAATTATTTAAATGATTGTTATTTTTGTTTTAAGTACTTTACAAAATAGAGCCTAAATTTTAATGAACCAAAATCGATTGATATCCCATATGCCGTTCCATACTTCTTTAACGCCGATCATTTTCTGAACCAATAAGCATTCCAAGGATAGCCGGCTCAATGGTTCCGCTTTAAATGTTCTTTGCCCTCACCTCAATTTGGAAAAAAGGTGGTATCACCGTTTATGATCGCAAAAACAAGCGACATATGGCCTCCAATAACAGCGCCACGCTTAAATTCCATTGAGGAACTTATTTTTCCAATGCCGGGAGCATACAAATATTCCATATTTATAAGCTCACTCTCACTTACAATTTTAATACAATTGGCAATGGGGCCTTTACTTGAAGAAATAGTTTCGCTGCGAGAAGCAATAAAAGCATATTGTTCGTAGGGAATCACCTGCCATTTTTCACCAATAGGGCGAGTAAAGTCCAGCATGACAGCATCCAGTCCTTCAATTCTCCTATAAACGACTCCATTTTCTTCGCGCAGGAGTAACGTAAAAGGTATACTATCTAAATTAGATATAACGAAATATTTATTGCCGTCAATTGTATCCTGTCCGGTGACTGATTTAGTACGATAACCCATTTCCAATTGACGATACCGCCACTGGTTTCCATCATGCAACGGATAATAATTGCTGGATGGAGTCACCGGTTGGGGGTATTCCTTTTCCATTGTTTTTCCCGAAGTAGTGGGCTGGTCACCAGTACAGTTGTAACCGACCATCATGAGTATGAAAACGAATATGATAGCCCTTATGGACACTAATGAGGAAATAGTTTGATGTTTTGCTGTAATTATATTTTGCATTAGCTAAAGAACCACACCATAAAAGTTTACGCTAAAAATCTCTTAGCGAAACAATATTTGTCTAAAAGTATGGGAGACTAGCAAGTAAGTCAAGGACAGCCATTTTTAGTTAATGATGTTTAACCTTTTTCTACGCTTGCATTAATCTGATATTACCCATATCAATCTTTTGAAAGAGATTAATTTCGTATTGTCTTTATATCAATCATTAAAGAACTACTTAAAGGAATATTTTGGCCTACCATATTAATTTAATAAAATTAAATGTTAAATAATGTTAAATCAATAGGCAATTTCGCCGGACAAAAAACTACTTATTTTATCATTCCATAAATAATTTTTAAAAAAATTAAGCTTAATTAGCTTATTTCCCTCATCTGTGTTCAATAATTTCTTGAATTCGGTGGGGGAAACATTTAAGCGTCTTTTAAAGGTTCGCCGGTAACTCTGTGAGTTTGCAAAGCAAAAATAAATTGAAAAATCACCGATTCCAAAATCTTAAAAAAAACCATATCCGATCTAAATGAATCGCCCCCCATAAAAATTCACGTTATCTGTTTAAAAACATGTAATCCAGAGACACTTTTCCTTTGATTTTTAAAGGGAGCGCCTGGCTGATAAACTCTTCTTCGGGCAGTCTTTGACTGTATTCCTTAGAGAATGGAAGGCCCGAATACTTTTCAATATGTTGGTTTAGACACAATAGCGGGCTGTGTTGGAATTTTATACAATTATTCTTAGATTGGACGTAAATGACGACTGCTTTGGATATATGATGTCAAAAAACACTGGTAAAGATAACCCTGTAAAATTGATAGCGATTAAAGAAAAACAGCTGGATTCTGATGGTTTTATTAAGTTTGATCAAACTGATCTCAAAGAACTGACTAATAAAGACGCTCAGGCACTTGAAAAACATTTTCATGGCCGTGCAATGATGGAGTTGCCTGCAGAAGAGATTGATTTTTTTATATGGTTAAAAGAAAATGATCCACCAGTGTGGGATGATTTATGGAAAGATGAAGAAGAACCTTACAGGGTCAGTCTTGATTTTCTACATCACTTCATTCAAAACGGGAATGGTTTCCCTATTTGCGATTTAATAAACGTAGATAACTACTGGTTTCACTCCCGGCACTTTAAACCAAAAGCATTAGAGAAAATGGATGAAATTCAGGAGAAACTTGACGGTAAAGGATCTCTTAGTTTCGAAGAAGGAATATTAATTGAAATTGCCAGGGGATCGATAGATCTTTGGCATTTTTGCTATCGCTATAAATTACTGATACCGGTAGCAAAAAAGAAAATCGAAATTATGCACCGTGAGGATCTTCTGGTTCACCTCAGCAGCCGTGAAGATCTTGTAAAGTATTTGGATGTGTGATTCTCGATACTGGATACTGGATGCTAGATGCTCGATGCTGGATGTCATCCCGAAGGGATCTTTGCAGTTGCCGGCAAAATTTAGATATTTTATGTTGGATGTTAGATACTATATGCTTGTTATTCATATCTGATATCTGGAACAACTAGTTCACAACCCCCTTAGTCCCCCTTTGATAAGGGGGAAACAGATCGTGCAATCCAGTATCGAGCATCCAGTATCCTTATCCCCTTTACCTAATACCTTGCTTTTACTCCCAGACCGGATTGGCATAACAATAAATACAGCCAAAATAACATGGGTGGTTAAGATAATCACCAATATCAA
>JAGLYF010000262.1 GCA_023132435.1 Calditrichia bacterium
GGGACACGATCAGTTGATAGGGGGGCATATATCTCTGCCACTCGATATCCTGTATCACGAATCGCGTATCTCGTATTTATTCCCCTATTTACTCTATCCCTTATACCCTTATACCATTATACCTTTTTCCATTCTTAGGAAGATGGCACATCATTTGCACTTTAAAATCAAAAAAACACAATCTTTTTTAACCGTTCTTTTATCGATTTTTGTGTGAATTTGTTTTATATTTAAAAACCCGGCCACAGAAAAATCAGAGCAAAAAATAAAAATATGGGAATAAGGGAAAAGTGTATTCCCTGCTCTCTGTGGTCCCTCAAAATAATATATTATCAGGAGTCAAAATGAGTGCAGAAGGTGAAAAGGTAAAAGCTGTCGATGTGGCAATGACACAGATCGAACGCCAATTCGGCAAAGGTGCTATCATGCGTCTTGGGGATCGGGCGAAGGTGGATGTTGACGTAATCCCAAGCGGTTCAGTTTCCCTGGATGCCGCTTTAGGTATCGGAGGCATACCGCGAGGGCGTGTTGTAGAGATCTTCGGACCTGAATCTTCCGGTAAAACAACTTTAGCGTTACATATTGTTGCAGAGGCACAAAAATCTGAAGGTCTGGCCGCCTTTGTTGATGCCGAACATGCCCTGGACCCCACCTATGCCAAAAAACTCGGGGTTGATACGGTCAATCTTCTGGTTTCTCAACCTGACTCAGGTGAACAGGCGCTGGAAATTGTAGAAACACTGGTTCGAAGTGGCGCTCTGGATGTTATTGTCATTGATTCGGTCGCTGCTCTGGTTCCCCGTGCTGAAATAGAAGGGGAAATGGGTGATTCACATATGGGTTTACAGGCACGATTAATGTCCCAGGCCCTTCGTAAGTTAACCGGTTCAGTCAGTAAATCGAACACATGTGTGATTTTCATTAACCAGATTCGGGAAAAAATCGGCGTTATGTTCGGAAATCCTGAAACGACAACCGGTGGACGTGCCCTTAAATTTTATACCTCTATCCGACTGGATATAAGACGAATTGCTACCATTAAAGAAGGCCAGGATGTGGTTGGTAACCGGACTAAAGTAAAAGTTGTTAAAAATAAGATGGCTCCTCCTTTTAGAGAAGCGGAATTCGACATTATGTATTCGCAGGGTATTTCCCAGATTGGCGATGTCCTTGACCAGGCAGTCAATTTTAACCTGATCCAGAAATCAGGGACCTGGTTTTCATATGGTGAAACACGATTGGGTCAGGGTCGTGAAAATGTAAAACGGTATCTCAAAGAAGATGAAAAACTCATGACCGAACTTGAAACAAAAGTCAGAGAGAAACTGGGTCTACTCGGATCTGACAAAGCCGAAGATGAAGAGAAACCAAAGGAGACTGAGAATCCAGGAACTGAGAATTAGATACTGGATACTCGATGCTCGTTACTCGTTTCTGGATGCTGGATACTGGATGCTAGATACTTGATGCTGGATGCTGGTTGAGAGTTGGCAAAGATCTGTCTCCCCCTTAAAAAAGGGGGATTAAGGGGGTTGTTTTAACTTGGATATTGGATGCTGGATATTCGGAACTGGGAATTGGGAATTAGATGTTGGATATTCGGAATTTGGAACTTGGAATCAGCCAGCAGGCTGATCCGCCAACTGGCGTGACTCGGAAATGGGAATTAATTGAAGGGAGAAGTGAGATGGCAATTAGAGGAACGAGAACCGAGAGCCGAGAAACGAGCCAGATCACCGTAGGTGTTCAATATTTGTAGAAAAAAACATCACCCAGAAATATCCGGTCCCATATTGATCGGACAAATGCTCTCGATGTAGGATTTGAAATAAGGTGTCACTAAAATCTACTATCAAGTCACGAGAAATCCCGATAAAAAATGTCTTCCTCCGGTCAGACTTATCCGCCAGAGGACGGATCTAACGATCGGGACCAAATCATCCATGATTTGGCGATCAACGAGAAACGAACATCCAGCATCCAGTATCCAGCATCCAGTATCAAACACATCATGTCAATAACCATCACAAAAATTGAACGTCAAAAGAAAAACAAACAAAGATATTCATTGTTTTCTGAGGATAAATTCATTGTTGGGATCTCCGAAGAATCATTATTGGAATTCAATATTTATTCCGGAAGAGATCTTTCAGAAGAAGTATTAACTCAGATCGAGAAAAAAGAAAATTTTATCGCGATACGTGAGCAGGCCTGGCGGTTCCTGGCCCGCCGGATGCACAGCGAGAAAGAACTACGTGATAAACTGATTAATAAAGGATACGATCAGGAAAATATAGATAATATCATCCTGGAATTAAAAAATAAAAACTATCTGAATGATAATTCTTTCGCCCGGCAGTTGATCTCAGATGAGATATATCTTAAAAAATGTGGACCGGTATTAATTAAAAATAAACTCTTAAAAAAGGGTGTAGAGATTACTTTGGTTTCTTCACTTATTGATGAATTTTATGATGAAGAGCTTCAATATCAAAACTGTCGGTACTTCGCAAATAAAAAGTTCAGTTCACTAAAAAATATTAGCGATAGTTCTAAAAAGACTAAACTGGCGAATTTTTTAATCCAAAAAGGATTTTCATGGGACATATGTAATCGTATCATATCCGAGTTAGATATTACTTGATTAAATGGACCAACAATAAAGTTCCCCCTTAGAAGGAGCTGTTGCAAATTAAGCAATTTTAATCAATCTTGACGTTTAAAACGCGCAGATTGTCATTCCCGCGGAAGCGGGAATCTATAAGGTAGACTCTAGCAATAATCCAGGTATTTACTCACAAAAGATTGTTTTTCTTTGGATTCCCGCTTTCGCGGGAATGACTTATTGTGGTTCAGGAAATATTATTCATGTATTTTACATCTTTCTCTATTTACAATTTCCCATTTTGAAAATTAGTGAATTGGATTTAAATTTAATTTTAATCTGACAAAAATATATTGACTTAAACATTTTGCCATATGATGACTTCAAAAGAGATCAGAAATTCGTTTATCGATTTTTTTAAGAAGAAAGAACATACCTTTGTAACCAGTGCGCCCGTTGTACCTCAGGATGATCCCACCCTACTCTTTACCAATGCCGGAATGAATCAGTTTAAAGATATTCTTTTAGGGAAAAAATCGCCGCCGTATAATCGTGCTGTTAATACCCAAAAATGTATTCGTGTTAGTGGTAAGCATAATGATCTTGAAGAAGTTGGTCACGATACGTATCACCATACTTTCTTCGAGATGTTGGGCAACTGGTCATTTGGTGATTATTACAAAAAGGAAGCGATTGCCTGGGCATGGGAACTCTTTACCGATATTTGGAAGTTGCCAAAAAATAATCTATATGCCACAGTATTCAGGGATGACGATGAATCGGCAGAATTATGGGCTGAGGTTACTGATATCTCAAAAGATAATATTCTACGATTTGATGAAAAAGACAACTTCTGGGAGATGGATGAGACTGGTCCATGCGGACCTTGTTCAGAAATCCACATTGATTTGGGTGAAGAATATTGTGACAATAAAGACCCAAATCATCAGTGTGCTGTTAATGGTGACTGCGGACGGTATATTGAACTATGGAATCTTGTTTTTATCCAGTTCAACAGGGATGATAAAGGTCAACTTAATCCGCTATCGGAAAAACATGTAGATACTGGTGCCGGATTTGAACGGATTGTCGCCGTTTTACAGAAAAAAAGGTCCAATTATGGAACTGATCTGTTTACACCGATTCTTGATAAAATTGGAGAAGTGGCAAATATTTCTTATACAGATTCTGCGGACAAATCCGCCTTTTATGTAATTGCAGATCATGTGCGCATGTTATCATTTTCTATTGCGGATGGAGCTATTCCCGGTAATGAAGGTCGGGGATATGTTATGCGCCGTATCCTTCGTCGGGCAGCCAGGTATGGACGAAATCTAAACATGCACGAACCGTTTATTTATAAACTTGTACCCACCGTGGCCGAGGTCCTGGGAGAAACCTTTCCGGAAATCAGAGAACGACTGGATCATATATCAACAGTTATCCGTTCAGAAGAAGAGCATTTTAACCGTACCCTTGACCGTGGACTGGAAATATTTGATAAAATTAAATCCGAGCTGGCAACAACCAAACAAAAAATTATCCCCGGAGAAGATGTTTTCAGACTTTACGATACTTACGGATTTCCGGTTGATCTCACCCGTATTCTCGCCGATGAAGCCGGCTTCGAATTAGATGAAACTGGATTTGATGAAAAAATGAAAGAACAGCAGGAACGTGCCCGAAAAGCAGCTAAATTTCAATCCGCAGATATTCCTGAAGATTCCTGGGAAATATTCAGTGACAAAGGGGAAACAAACTTTGTCGGCTTTACGGAAGATGCGATAGAGACACATATACTGCGTTACTCAGTTCATAAGGATAAATTACATATCGTACTCAAAGATACACCTTTCTACGCCGAATCAGGCGGTCAGGTCGGGGATAAAGGAATTATTGCTGTCGAAGGATTTGAGTTGGAAGTCCTCGATACACAAAAAGATGGGGATACGGTTATTCATATTTGCCGGCTGCCTGAAGGATTTAAGCTAAATTCAGATCGTGTATTCGCCGAGATTCAAACTGATAACCGACGTCAAACCGAAAAAAACCACACGGCCACACACCTGTTACATACAGCGTTGAGAAATGTGCTTGGAGAGCATGTTCAGCAGGCAGGATCACTGGTTGCTCCCGACCGATTACGATTTGATTTCACTCATTTTGCTAAAGTCGAACCCGAACAGATATCCGAAATTGAGCGTCAGGTTAATGCCAGAATCCAGGATGATCTGGCCCTGGAGATCGTACAGGATTCTTTTGAGTCAGCAAAAGCGAGAGGCGCGATGGCGTTGTTTGGCGAAAAATATGATGACGTTGTGCGGACCGTTGAGGTGCCGGATTTTAGTCTGGAGTTGTGTGGCGGAACACATGTAAACCGGACCGGACAGATTGGACTGTTTGTAATCACCTATGAGGGCAGCATTGCCTCTGGTATCAGACGAATAGAAGCCTTGACCGGTAAAGAAGCGGTTAATTATCTGCAAAATGCCCGAAATCAGATGGGTCATATGTCTGAACTATTAAATACCAGCGAAACCCAACTTGAGAATAAGGTTAAGGAGCTCATCGAGAGTCGCCGGCAATTAGAGAAAGAACTGGAAAAATTATCCTCACAGATCCTTTCAGGTGATATTCAGAATATTCTTGAAAATGCAGAGACAATCAATGGTGTTAAGGTTATTTCACATGCCCTGGAAAATTCCAATATGGCCCAGTTAAAGGAACTGGGGGATCAGATTCGAAATAAGTCCAAAGAGACAGTGGCGGTTCTGGGGACAATAAGTGAAGGAAAAATTAGTTTTGTTTGTGTGGTCACCGACGATCTCATCAAAGAAAAGGGGCTAAAAGCCGGTGAGCTCATAAAAAAAGTTGCTAAAGTAGTCAATGGTGGAGGCGGGGGAAATCCGCATATGGCCACGGCAGGCGGGAAAGATGTATCGAAATTCGATGATGCCCTGGCTGAAATAAAGAATCTGATTTAACACTATAACCCACCCCTTAATCCCCTCCCTTATACATAAGGGAGGGGAAATGGGGAGGGTTATCCTTTGCGTCTTTACAGTTAAATTGAACAAGAGAATCATATGAAAAATATTCTGAAATCACATTACTTATTGTGGGACTTGAAGAAATGCTCAGTATGCATCGCAATCTTGAGACCGATGTTTTCTACCCCTGGTTTGATAATTTTCTTGATATGGCAAAAAGGGAAAGAGTTTTGAAAATTTTAAGAGATAAAAAAGACAATTAATTATATAAAGTTTATTAAATATGATACAGTCATTTCGATCGAATCCCACCCGGCGGGATGAGGGAGTGATCTTGAGCCAATGATTCGTAGAGACGTTGCATGCAACGTCTCTACACTTAAAACATAAATTTAAAAAACATATAGATCTGATTTAGTCTCTACACTTAAAACATAAATTTAAAAAACATATAGATCTGATTTAGACGATATATTCAGTAATTCTTACGGATCACTTCATTTGGAGGTAGAATGAACATCAATATTAACCAGAAAGATCTCGAAACCTGGGCAGGTTACTTATTGGACTATTCATTAGAAGGTATTAATCCGGATGATATTGTAATGATCAAGGGTGAATACATCACCTGGCCACTAATGTCTGTGTTGCAGGATAAAATTGTTTCTGCAGGTGCGATCGCAGACTTATATCTGGTGCCTCCCGATAATGACAGGGGGAAGGTCTGGGGCGCTTCAATGGCCCGACATGGTTCGATCGATCAGATTAAACGGGTACCGGCCTGGTTGGAAGATCGATATAAATCGATGACAAAATATATGGAAATTCTAGGTTCTGAATTCCCCAAATTATATGCCAATCTCCCCGATGACACCTCACAGGCAATTATGAAGGCCGACGAGCCCTTTAAGATGATTCGTTTATTCAAACCCTGGGTACTCACCCTGTTCCCCACTCAGGGATTTGCTGACATGGAGGGAATGACCCTGGAAGATTATACAGATTTTATCGTCAATGCATCCATCGTTGATCCGAGAATGTTAGATGAAGTTGAGGAAGATATCTACCAACTCATGAGTAAGAGTAAAGTCATCAGAATCATAACAACATACCCGGATTCAGGAAAAGATCTGGAACTAAAGATGAATATTGGGGGAAGAAATATCGTAAAGTGTACCGGCCAGCGTAATTTTCCCGATGGTGAAGTTTTTACC
>JAGLYF010000263.1 GCA_023132435.1 Calditrichia bacterium
AAATTGCCGGACAGATCGGAAATTTTGATCATCGTGTTTTCATTTAATGGCATATCTCCCATAATATCAATTAAGAACTCCTGTTCCAGGTATTCATTTCTTAATTTGACTGCCAGTATACCTGTGGTATTTATTTTTTCCTGATCAGGAATTGAAACCGCAATAATGAGATAATTTTTTTGATCGATGTTTTTAGAATAGTGAATCTGTCTTGGGGAATCCGGTTTCGTAAGACTAATTTCAGTCCTAAGTTCAGGAATGCATATTGTTCGCAACCTGTCAATAATCTTCCATTGCTCATATTTAGACTGATGCAAAGTTTTTAATGTTTCAAACTCGCTGTTATATGTTTCTGCAGAGGGGATTTTTTCCAGCAGGAGTGAATTTTTTTCCTTTAAAATATCAGCATAGGTAAAAAACTGATCTTCATTTAAATGGTGGGAATCTTGAATAATCTCGTTGTATAGAGATAAAGCCTCTTTTAGGGCATCTTGATATTCTTCACATTGCTGGTAGCACTCGACTTTTTGTAAATGAGCAATCAGTGTCAGTGGTATATTAGAGGAGGTTCTCTGATCAGAATATTCATTAATAATTCTATTGTAGAGTTTAATTGCCTGGTGGTACTTTTTTATTTTGACAAAATTCCGGGCAATATGGTTGAGCATCCGGGCCTGGTCACCTTTCGTCTTTACAGCGATGAACAGCTCATTATACAGAGCGATGGACCTGGAGTAATTTTTATGGACATATTCATTTGTTTCCGCTCTTTTTAATTTTTCCTGCTGGTCTGCACTCAAAGAAGATTTTAGTCCTGACCTATCCATATAATTCACCGGGGGAAAAAATGGGAAAAAAGGTTCCTCATCTATATATATAATAAATACCTGCTCTATCAATTTATTGGGGGCCGGGCTGTTATCGATCAGTCTTTTTATTCCCTTATAATCCTTTTGGGCAAATACAGGATCTTCTACCAGATTTTTAATAAATATCTCAACATTGTTTAAGTTTGCGGTTATGGTCCTCTTTAGAAGGTCAGCAATTCTTTTATGCTCATTTTCATATTGTTGGGTAACTTTAAATCTTTCGTTCTGAATAGCCATGATACCGAATATACTGAGAACAACGGAGGGTAAAAGAATGGTTAATAGAAAAAGCGCTATCAGTTTTTTCTGTTTTTTAATGGCAATTTTGAGATTATTGATCATTTGTAATCCGGAAAGATGCTATGGTAATAATATATCAAGATTTTATTCTTAAATGTAAAGAAATAATGAAAAATTGATGAAATTATGAAGGAAAAAATTTACATTAAGAGATCGGCCATTTTGAAATTTGCCGAGAAGAGCAGACAAGGAAATTCCGCAGAAAAATGGAATTTTTCCGGAATTTCTGAGGCTACTCAGGCAAATTTCAATGGGCCTTGATTTTTTGGCTACTTTTTCATCAAGGAAAAAGTAGCACGCCGTAGGCAACTCAAGATGTCTTGATTTTTTGGTCCTTTTTGATCAAGTCGAAGACCCCTGTTTCTTAGGGAAAAAGGACATAAAAAAGTCCGCCGGAGGCAAGCGTAGGGACGTCCTGCCAGAGCGGGGACGCCCACCAGTTGCCGAAGGTAAATCAAAAAACCCTTGCCATTTGTACCTATCATACTTAGCTTATTAAGAATAATCTACACATAACTATATGAAGAAAAGACGTTTTAACTCTACCCCAAATGATATTTTAAAAAGAGTGATTGTGTAATGAGAGTAGAAAATCAAGATAAACGTAATAGTAACCGGGTTTTATTTGCACCCGAGGATAATGCAACCGTTCATTTTTATACCTTCGATACCGATAAAATAATTTCAGCAAAAGTTGTAAATATGAGTATGGGAGGCATGTGTATAGCACTTGTTAAAGATGAACTCAAAAAGATACCCAAAATAGGAGATAAATTGGTTCTGCTTAAAATAGAATCTCCGGGAGAACTAAATTTTATAGTGAATGTTAATCTAAAAATTGTATGGGCTCTAACACCTTCTCCACTGGAGCAAATTGGAATTGGCTGCAAATTTGAAAATATACCAAAAAGAAATGAGTTACAAATAGAAGAATTTATTCAATCTGTCACTACCAGGCACTAATCATAAAGGAGAAAAAATGCTTGGTCATACTATAAAACGCACTATCGATAAGATAATCCGGGGTAAGTTAAAGATAGTTGACAGGAGAAAAGCTCACCGAAATGATACCGAATATAGAAGAAGAGATTACGATCCTGTTTAATTCTTTTTATCTGCCATAATATTAAGAAATACCCTTCTCTCGTTTCAAAGTATATGTTTAATAGCCGGGGTCATCAGGAATTTGCCACAAGGAGACACTATGAAGAGCCATCGATACTATCTTCTGTTTGCAATTTGCTCTTTATGTTTACTTTTTTCTCTCTTTATCGGCTGTGCCGGCAACCAACATACCTTAAATTTAACAGATCTTCCCCGTCCGGTTTATATGGGTGACAGAATTACCCCTTCAGCTACCATTGATTCTTCCCGGGTGCTAACCGTCAGATCCATATCCTGCTATTCATCACATGAAAAAGAAGGTGAAACAATTTCTAAAGGAAAACATGGTACTTTTTCTTCCGGTGCTTATGAACATGTAAAAGAAAACATTTTAGTCAAAGTTGGTACTGTACTTGAAAAATATCCACATCGATTTATCGGAAATGTACATGTTGTCGCCGAGGTCGACCATGGAATATCTTTAGGAGCTATTTTCACCACGATCTTAGGATCTCAGATTACCGGGGAAGGTTCTGATATAGGATTTTATAATGACCAATCTTTTTATGTAACGGGAACGATCTATGAGCTAAAAGAAGAGAATTTACATGATGAAGAATAAAAACGAATTATTTTTTATTCTTTTGATTATTGTTTGTGCCGTATTTTTTATCAGCGGATGTTATGTCGTTGCGAAAGTTAATATCCATGCATCGGATCTGGAATATCCGGTATCATATACCGACAGCTTTTATGATGATCAATTCAAAACCACTTATCCAGGTACATATACGATTATTGAAGAATTTTCCATTGAATTTACAAAATGGTCATTAAGCTTTCCGATAAATACCGAAAGTGATGAAGATATATCAAAAAAACTCAATGAAATTATAAAAAAGAATAATGGGGATGGTATTGTAGAATTAAAAATAACCGTTAGTGATTCTCCCATAAATAGTCTCACCCTGTTTACCAAAATTGTCTCCTTCTGGGGCCTAATTGCCGGAACGGCATCCCTTCTTGCTGACGGAACAAAAGATGCAGCTATATTGGCCGGGTGTTCTCTGGCGATCTATTTACTCTCTCCCGCAGCCGCTAATATAAATATTGAGGGTAAAGTTGTAAAAATTGATCATCCGTGAATTTCCGGATGTGAAGAAAATGATTCATGTCGCAATCGTATTTTCCAATGACCATTGTCGCGAACAAATAATGCCGTCCATATACCAGACAAATCGATTCTTTCGTTTTCGATGGTTGTAAAAGTATAGCGAAATTTTGCCGTAAAAGTAGCTGCATTATGATTAATAATTTTGATTTGAATATCATCCCATTGTGCATAATTTACTTCTTTTAAAATCTCATAGTATCTATTCACATCCTCTGCCAGTGAATCATATGAAGTGAAAAATTTATCATTGCTTACAGCTACGATATCATTCGTGAAATGACTTAGAGCTTCTTTTGCACTATTTGTATTCAGGTGATCGATCGCGGCTTGCTTAATCTCAATTATAAGATTGGTTTCTTCTATATTTGAATTCATTTTATCACAGATTTAGTGTTTTCTCATAATTTGGATAATGGATTTACTAAAATTTAAGACATCTGAAGTTAAAAGCGAGTTAAAAATATTTATAAAGAAGGAACTGCAATAAAATTTTTTCTTGTAGCGCCGCGACGGCCGCAACGAAATACTTTTTTATATAATATATATTATACCGAAGCAAAATTTATCGGCTAAAGGAAAAAATTTATTTTTTAGATCGGCCATTTTGAAATTTGCCGATCGGAGCAGATGAAGAAATTCCGCAGAAAAATATTTTTTTCCGGAATTTCTTCATCTGCTCAGGCAAATTTCAAGGGGCCATGATTTTTTGGTTCTTTTTGATCAAGCAAAAAGAACATAAATAATACCGCCGGAGGCAGATGAAATATATACAAAAAATACCTTTTAAGTTGGAGTCAATTCCTATAGATCAATAAACTGCTTTAAATGTCTGCTGCGGGATTTATGTCTCAACCGGATAATGGCTTTTTCTTTTATTTGACGAACCCGCTCCTTGTTGATTTGGAATTTTTCGCCAATTTCTTCCAGGGTTGCAGGACGCTCCCTGTCAAACCCGAAGTACATGCGCAGGATATCGGCTTCTTTTTTTAAGAGGGTTTCAAACACCTTCTCTATTTCTTCTTTTAGTGATTGATCTGTTACCTGCTGATCAGGTAACAGAAATTTATCATCACCTATAACTTCAAGTAAATTCGTCTTATTATCAGATGAGATGGAAGTATCAAGAGAAAGTTGTTTCCCCGGCAATTGAGAAATGAAATTAATTTCACCCGATGACATTTCTAAACTCTCAGCGATTTCTTCCTGAGTAGGTTCGCGTTTAAAGACCTGCTCCAGGGAATCATGCGTTTTTCCAATTCGATTGATGGTTGTTATTCGGTTTAAGGGTAAGCGAACAGTGCGTGTTTGTTCCGCCAGAGACTGTAAAACACTCTGCCTGATCCACCAGACGGCATAGGAGATAAATTTAAAACCCTTTGTCTCATCAAAACGTTTGGCTGCTTTAATTAATCCCAGATTGCCCTCATTGATCAGGTCATCTAATGGCAGACCCTGATTTTTATATTCCAATGCCACCCATACTACAAATCTCAAATTGGCCTGAATTAGCTGGGTTAAGGCCCTTTTATCGCCATGACGGATCTTTGATGCCAGTTCTATCTCCTTCTCCGGGGTTAAAAGAGGAATATTGCTGATTTCACCAAAATATTTTGTCAATGACTCATTATTTTTATTGTAAGCTCTGGTGTTAGGTTTATCCATGTTTCCTCATATATAAATCATTGCGAACCTTGCGCCTTCTTTTCCCGAAGGGATCCCTTTGGGAGCATCCTTGCGGTTAAAATCAATGGCACCCTAGCCTCACAATATGTTAGGGACGTATACTACTTTTGCAGGATCATCTTGCCAACCAGCCGGGCGGCGGGTGTCTGTAATACGTAAAAATAGATACCCGATGAAACCGGGTAACCCCGCTGATCGGTAGCGTCCCAGGTTACCGTATGCCTGCCGGCCGGTAACGTATCCAATAGCAGTTCCCGCACTCGGTGTCCCAGAATATCGTAAATAACCAGGCTGACCTGCTGCTGATCAGGCAGATCAAATTGAATATGAGTCAGCGGATTAAAGGGATTCGGATAATTCCTGTATAAACGATAGGCCGTTGGCAATGTACTTTCGCCGTTACCGGAATCCCTATCCGGCAGGTCGGTAAAGGTACTTTCCAGGGTGAACATCAGGGAAGTCATCGGCGCTTCCTCCGGGTTGACCTTGATCCAGGCGGAATAGCTGCTATAATTAACCTTGCTTATCGTAATCAGATACTCGCCGGCATTATCCCAAAGGATCCCGAACATACCATCACTGTCACTCAAACTATATGCACTGACCGGGCCATCTCGCAACTGCATGGTAACCATCGCTCCGGAAAGCGGATTGCCGTTCTTATCGATAATCCGCCCTGAAACAATACCGTTGATATTAGCACTCAGTGTCGGCATCGGTGTCAGCACAGCATCGATATCCGAGACAACGCCATCCACCCAGACTGGTGTCGCCTCCTCCCAGACGCGGGCATCATCATAGAATTCAGGCAGATAACCGCTGGCTACGAACAACAGAAAATAATAGCCTCTTTGGAGGCCGCCGAGATGATAGGCGCCGGTATTGTCCGAGACGGTAAATACCGCCTCTCCGCTGGAAGCATGCACACCGATAATAAAAGCCTGAGGAATAGCCGTTCCTGATTCACTGCTGATGGTACCCTTTATGGCATGGACCTGATTCAGCGGATCCAGGGTGAAATCGATCGCACTGAAAGTTGTGTCACTGAAAGCCCAAAGAATATCGGCTTCATACGGTGTTTTTTTCTCCTTATAAAATTCGATCATATAACCATCCTTGCAGGCGGAAACGATAAATCCCAGAACCGGGGTGGGAATGGTTAACCAGTAAAGATCGATCTCGATGACATAATTGCCCTGGTCATCCGTCCAGGTTTGATATACATTGTCGGCAGCGCCATAAGCCTGGACTGTCAGGTCGAATGGACGAACATTGACCTGGGCTTCGGCCAGGGCATTACCGGCATGATCGGTTACCCGGCCTTCGATCGTGACCAAAGAAACGATGGCAGGATCGGGAATGCCAAAATTGATGCCGGCAATCGTTTCACCGCTATGTATCTTTACCGGTGTGGCGTCGGCCAGATTGTGTACATTATCATAATATTCCTGGTAAAAATACCAGTCCTTCGGGCTCCAATACTGGCAGGAAACGATATATTCATCCTCGGGTAGCATCATCTGATAAGATCCATCCTCACCAGTCCTCGTATGGTAGGCCGCATCATATTCCATCAGATCGGTATACTTGGGAAGAAAGCTGATCAATGCACCGGAAACCGGTTGATTCAGTCGGTCAAAATATACCCGGCCTGTGATCTGGCCAAATTTGGAAGAACCGAGCGGCACAAGATAAAAATCCAACGTGTGCTGCAGTTCCGAAAGCGTCAGATTCGGCACGACCTCTTTTTCGTATCCCATGGCCGAACAAACGACGGTGTATATACCCGTTCTGATCCCCCTGATCATGTAACTGCCATCGGGATTGTTTACCGTATCATATCTTATCTGCTCGCCCGTACTATTGATCATGTATAACTGAATGTGGGCGGGATGTACGGGATGATGATCAGTCGTGTTGTCTTTTTCATATACAAAACCCCGCAGGACGATCGGTTCAATATTACCGAGCGGTTTCATTGAATAGTCCTGGTCGGTCAGCCAGGTATCGTCTGAAATTTGCAGGCTATCGATCAGCGGCTCGTAACCGGGTTTTGAAAACTGCAACGCAACCAAGCCGCTGTAGAGATCATAGAACTGATAATGGCCAAAACCGTCAGAAAGGCAGTGATACAGAATCTCAGGACTTTCGATGGGTGGGTCGATATAGGTAAGATACACATTTACCAGTGGCAGGACATACCCTCTTGTCGGATATTCATAGATCGTCCCGGTGATCAGGTTATTGCGGGCAGGATCAAGTTTTTCAAGAAAAAAATCAACCTTTACTTCCTTTTCGTCCAGTCCGATCGCTTCAATCCGTTGCCATTTATAGGTTTGTGCGGAACAGATCATCAGGTACTCACCGGATGGAATATTTTCTACGATATAACTACCGTCCGGATTATTGATCACCGCATAGATTTCCGGTTCAACCGGCACCGGGATATCGGTCATGGTATAATACAGGGGGATAACCGTTATATAAGCCGGGTAGACCGGGGTGTTATCTGTAGGATTAGTGATCGTACCAAAAACCGTTGAGGTGTTTTGATAAGGTAACGGGATGAGATAGATATCAAGGTTATCAATATAGTTGCCCTCTTTTATGGCAATAATATCGTCATATTCGTAAGGCTGGTGCTGGGGAGCTGTAGCAATGAGTTTGTAGTCTCCTGGCGGAATATTGTGAAAGGTATAGCGACCGTCGTCATTGCTCTGCGTCTCAAATCGGACGGCGTTGCTATAAAGTATTACCGTTGCACCGGCCAGAGGTATGAAAGCCGGCAGCATCTCCGGTGTGCTGTATACGGTTCCCGATATACGCGTATCATAATCCTGATAATGAACACGATCGAGGGTAAAGTCAAGTGAAAGACTTGCATTCTCACTGACCACTATATCATTTACTTTCATCGGAAGATAATCCGGGTGTTGACACCAGACCACATACGAATAAGGTTCCATATCTCTTATCATATACCGGCCGTCTTCTCCGGTCTGGCCTGCATAAAACAGCGAATCCCCTTCTGCAGTATAGGTAAGGGCAAACACCTGGGCGGCAGCGATAGCCGTTCCGCTTTCCGCATCACGTACAACACCCTGCAAATTGCCGGCATATAAACCGGAAAAAGCAAGGATACAAACCATAAAGATGGAAAAAAACAATCGTAGCGATGACATGGTTACCTCCGGAATGATTTTCTGACATGGACTTCCGCTACTTATAGAGTCAAAAATAGTGCCAGAAAATCCAGGTATGGTGGACCTTTAGAAAGCCCCTTTTAGCGGGCGTTGCGGGAAGATGCGTATCTGATATGAAGTAAGTGATCACAAAATAGTACGAAAAATATTCGCAGTAGGTGTAAAATATGCAGGTTTTTCAAAGCGTGAAAGCGATGGTGAATGCCGCTCGTCCCGATCTGTCTACTGTCGGATACCAGCTAACCTGCGCCGGCTGGTCTGAGGTCGGCGACAAGAACAGAAAGTCAATCTGGGTATACAGCCATAAAACCACGAAACCGGCCAGGGCCAGATTTCTCTTTTGATATGCCTGGTTATACTCATCATAGGCGGCGGAGATTTCATCCCGGTCGGTTGCCTGCAGGTATTGATCATTGAGACGGTTTGTTTCAGCGGCAAAGTAAATGGAAGCACCCAGCAGCGCGAAATTTCCCCCCAGCATAAGCCATCCCTTTGTCTTTTCCCCGCGCCAGATCTGCCCCGAGCCCGGTAGGACGAAGGAAAGAGCCATGCGGCGGAAAGCGGCCTTTTCCAGACTGTCAGTCAGCACGACGGTAGATGCAACCATCAGACTGTCATCTTTTTGCTGTGTGAGCGCTTGTCCGGATTCATTAAACTGGTGGTGTATCTCTTCAAAAAAAGCCAGAATTTTAGGAGAATTTTCAATAGGGTCGAGACGATAATTACTGTCCAGTTTTAAAATCTCTGAAAAATTTTTAAGGGCGCTCTGCATATCCTGCCGAGCATAATAAGACAGGGCCAAAAGACGCAGAATTTCACATTTTTCCATCACCGGTAAGTTTGGGTTTTGATCGAGCATTCCTTCACCCTGACGGATGACTTCCTGATAACGGAATTCCTGAAAGAGCGTATTTAGATTTTCGGTTTCGGCCGACAGCGGCTGGGCGGCGGCGGGAAGCGCAGAGAAGACCAATAACAATAGTACCCAAATCAAACGCATTGACATCGTAGTTCTCCATTAACCGTTTGTTTAATTCTGCCCGTCTCTTTTCTTAAGATTCACCCTGTAAAAGGTGGTTTCCTGCCGGACGATGACCAGCGAATCGCTCAGCGCCTGATAACCTGGATTTTCAATAGTGATCAGATGCTTCCCCGGGGTTAACAGGGCCGGTTGCGGTAGGGGTGTTTCCCCGATCAGTTTACCGTCAACCAGTACCATCCCCCACGGATAGATCTGACAGGAAAGATAGCCGAACAGTGTATCCAGATTATAATCGATAATTCTTGTTTGACCCGGACCAATTTCAATTTCCTCCAGATAGTCAGGAAAACGCTCATGTGTTAATTTTAGCAGGTGTCTGCCGGCCGGTATTTTAAGGGGTGTGCGAAACGGTGATTTTCCCTGATATTGAAAATCAATATAAACATCACTGGCCGGATCTGAAAACAGGAAGAGGTTCCCGGATTTCAGGCCGGTCGTTTCACCGCTAGCCTGATCACTTGCCGATCCGGATTCGTGAATTTTATCAGACAGTTTTTTTTCTTTTTCACTAAGCGAAACACCGGCAATTGTATCGGTACTTGTCAATTCATTGGGGAGAGACTCCGGGATTTTGTCCGATTGATTTGCCGGTCCATGGTCCGGGTCAGGATACAGGATATATCCGGTAAATACAAGAAAGATGATCAGGAATATAATTACAGCGTATTGATAAACCTTTTTGCCGCGTTTTGTTTTCTGTGATTGATTTTTCCTGTTTTCATCCGGGCTGATACCCAGTTTCTCCAGGGCGTTTCCGGCTGAAGACGGTCTTAGTGAAGGCGACGATTGTAGCAGATCGGCGATAACGTGCGGGTCATCAGCGGAAAGTTTTTCGGCAATTGACCGATGATCAAAACTAAGAATATTATTAATCGTAGTTTTCACATCCCTGCCGAGAAAGGGATGATAGCCGCGGAACATCTCAAAGGCCACAATACCGGCAGAAAAAAGATCGGTTTTTTCATTCAACCTTTCACCGCGGATCTGCTCCGGTGACATATAGGCCGGTGTACCGATCAGTGATGTTTTGCTGGTTAACTTGCTTTCTCCAGCCGTAAAGGCCAGTCCAAAATCAGCCAGTTTTACCTTTAAGTCATCGTTGGCCAGAATGTTTTCCGGTTTGACATCGCGGTGGATGATACCGTTGTGATGGGCGGCATCAAGCCCGCGGAGCAGCTGGATCAGAATTTCGCGCTTTTGCGCATGCGAAAGAGTCTTCCTCTGGAAAATCTGACGTAAGTTTCGACTCTCAAAATATTCAAAAGAAATATAATAGACAGTTTTATCCGATCCGAAATCGAGGATACGGATAATATTGGGATGATCCAGACGGGCAAGTACTTTTGCTTCCCGTCGGAAACGTTCCAGCCACTCACGGTCATCGATTTCCGACGCATTCAATGTCTTCAGCAGGATTTTTTTATCGAGATGGATGTGCCAGGCGCTAAAGACACTGCTGACAGTGTCTTTTTTCAGACATTCTTCAATCCTGAAACGGTCAAAGAGAATCTGTTTATCCGCATTATCAGACATTTTAAGTTGTGTTTTGGTTTTCCAGTTCTTTCAATTTGAGCTGTACCCATCTGACAGAAACACCGAGTGAACGGGCAGTTTGTGTCCGGTTACCATTGAATTCCTGCAATCTTTTCCTCAGCAGCAGCAATTCAAAATCATGGAGGTGGCCTTTAAAATCAGCGACATCCCGGCTATCTTCCAGCACGATATGTTCTGGAGAGATTTTTGCGTCATCGCTGAGAATTATGGCACGTTGCAGTACATTTTCGAGCTGCCGGACATTACCAGGCCAGGTATAACGCTCCAGGTTTCGCAGTGTCGCCGGCATAATACCTTGCCCCGGGCGGCCGTATTTGCCAAGAAAATGATTGACAAGCAAGGGGATATCCTCCCGCATTTCCCTCAGGGGCGGCAAAGTGATCGGGAATACGTTCAGCCGGTAAAACAGATCGCGGCGAAAAGTCCCCGCTTCTACCATATCACTCAGATTCTTGTTGGTGGCAGCGATTATCCGTACATCCACCTTTTTCATCCGTGTATTGCCCAGGGGAATAATCTCCTGGTTCTCCAATACTCGTAATAATTTAGCCTGCAATGGCATAGAAATTTCGGCAATTTCATCCAGAAAAAAAGTGCCCTGATCAGTTACTTCAAATAGTCCTTTTTTATCGGCATAGGCGCCGGTAAACGCCCCTTTTTTATAACCGAACAGTTCACTTTCCAGCAGGGTTTCGGGAATGGAACCGCAAAACTGTGCCATAAACGGTTTATCCTGCCGTTTGCCCAGTTTATGGATTGCCCGCGCTGCCAGTTCCTTGCCGGTGCCGCTTTCACCCTGCAAAAGAACGGAAACATCACTTTGAGCCACACGCTGCAGAAGCTGGTATAAATTCCTCATCGCCGGGCTCTCTCCAATCATATCAGGTACGGCCGGCATTTGCTTCAATTGTCTGCGTAGGATCAGATTTTCATTCTGCAGGTCATCCATCGTCATGATTTTATCGAGGACCAGAGTAAAAAGATTGGCCAGGAATTCCAGAAAAAACAGATTTTCTTTAGTAAACTGCTGCCTCTGGCTGGTACTGTCGACCAGAATGACACCCCATATCTGCCCCTGATGGAAAACCGGCACACCGATCACAGATTTAATATTCTCAATCTGAATACTTTTAAACTGGGATATCTGGGGATCCTGCTGGACATCATGATACAGACATGCCTTTTTTTCACTGATTACCTGTCGGAGGATACCGGAAGAAAACGACTGTAACCCGGTTAGACGGTCCTGGCTAATATTACGTACGGCGACAACACTAAAATGATCGGTCTGCCTGTCAAAACGGGCAAATAATCCCCGTTCTGCCTGGAGATAGGAGATGACCAGATCCAGGATCTGTTCCATCAGCGCTTCTTCAAGGCCGGCGCGGGAGAGAAGTTCACTAATTCGGTAGAGGAGCTGTAACTGTTCCCTGCCGATCGCCCGGATCGGTGAAAAATCAGCGGAATCAGGAAGTTTTGTATTGGATGTTTTACTCATGTGCCGTTATATCCCTCCCTGTACATTGAAAGCTGCAGGTTTCGACCTTGTCCGATTGCCGAACGTATCAACCGCCCAGATCACCCAGAAATAGCTGCCGTCCGGTAATTCACTGTCAACGGTGAAGGTCGTCTGGTCCATCGCTAACCCTCTGTGCGCCCAGACCAGCTGCGGCGCCACTTCATTGGTATAGATCTCAACATTATAGTGGAAACTAAAACCGGGCTCAAAACGTTGCCAGACCAGGGTCGGACGTGGTCCGGTTGTCGTGTCTGCCGCTGGAGAGATAAAGATCACTTCGTCATGAATGACACGCACCAACCGGCCCTGACCAACAATGTAAAAATTAGAAAAAATATCCGTTACGCCGATCTGTACCGGCTGTCCGACCCGCTCTTCTAAGACAATAACTCCAAGGTCAAAGATAGAAAATTCCCGCCGGAATGATTTTTCAGTCGTATTATAGGGCAGATGATAACCTTGAGTTTCTCCGTAAAAAATAGCCCGGACAGAATCTATATCATTATCACGATCATTGATACGAGATTCAATGATGAGTTGTTCTTTCTGGAAAGAAGGAAAGCGGTTGAGTACGACGCTGTATACCGCCAGACTGTCCAACCATGGGAGGGCGTTCAGATAGACATCTACCTTGAATTCTTTATTTGCCGGCCAATTGACAAATACGGAATCAGAATGGAAATCCCGATGAGAAAATTCAAGCCATCCATCCCTGTCTGTGGGTAATAGCAACTCAAATATTCCCTGCTGATCGGTCAGGGTCGGTTCCGATCCCGACTGCCAGTATACCACAGTCTGCGCAACAGGTTCAACGGGCAGACTGACTGTCCGGACCACACCACTGACCCGGGCATAGCCGTAAGCGGGATTTTTGGGATCCAGCGGATTTCTGTGTGGCGCTTCACATGAAAACAATATCGTTATTACCAACAGTACTACTGTCAATCGGTTCATTGAAATCTCAGTTGTACTCTGTCATATTCTTCTGCGTTCAAATCGACCCAAGAGGGATGATTTAATTATAGGCCCTCAGGGATGAATGAAAACTAATCATATCCGCAGGTAAGTGCAACAGGATTTCAGATAATCAAGGTAAGGATCTATTCATAATATGTCCACATGCGTATTATCTTAACGATGTGGTCATCATCTATAATCTGGTAAACAATTCTATGTTGAATATTGATTCTTCTTGAATAGGCACCAGTCAGATCACCGACTAGCTTTTCAAAGGGGGGATGAGATTTTCGTGGATCCTCTTCTAAGATTTTTAAAATCAGAATAGCTTTTTCCTGAAGGTTTGCGGATTTGAGTTTTTTTGCATCCTTCTGAGCTTGTTTAGTGTAGACTAGTTTCCATTTTACCATTCGAGTTCCGTATCACACTCTTCGATAGGAGTTTGGAGTCCCTCACAAATAGATTCGCGCATACCGGGAATTGAGAGAAGATACAAAGTTTCACTGACAGCCCGCCAATCATCCTCAGATAGTAAGATCCCATTAGATCTCTTTCCGGTGATTTGAATGGGTTCACCTGAAGATTTTGCCTCATCTATAAGTTTATATAAATTTGCCCGTGCTTTGGTTGCAGTAATCGTTTTCATAATATACCTCACTTTTTTATAACGTACGTAATATAGTACGCAAAAACAAGAAAAATGTTCAATTTCCCAACCGACTCTCTAACGACCAGGTTAAATGCCATGACCGGCTGCCCCTTGCCGTAGCCATTCCCTAACCGGATCCCGAAAGATCGCTTACCGGGAAGCCATTTTGCATTTGAATAGAACAGCATCAGGGTATGGAAGGTAATTCTGGTGTAGCAACGAAGTATACGGGGTAGCCCGCCGTAAGCAAATGTAGGGACGATCTGGTCAGTCGCCTGCCTATAAAAAAATTTCTCGCCC
>JAGLYF010000264.1 GCA_023132435.1 Calditrichia bacterium
TCTTCATTTCCCAGCATCACATCAACATATTTAGCAATTTCCCGATTCACCTCCTGAGCCCTTTTAATACCTCCTGGTCGTCAAAACCTTTCGGAATTTTTATGAAAAATATTAAGAGACACTTTTGTTAAATACAAATACTATTTACACATTCCTTATTTAAGTTATGACGACGTCTGTGAGTCATTGTTTTTCGTTTAATTCTCTCCCTTCTATCTAGGATTTCTACGCCTTTACCATTATACACATCTACAGGTCTAAGATTATTTATTGATTCATGATACCTCTCATTGTTATAGAAATCAACAAATTCCTCAATTTCCTTTTCTAAGTCCCAGGGCAGATAATAATAATTAAGATTTATTATATTCTTCATTGATCGATGAAACCGTTCTATCTTTCCCTGTGTCATCGGATGATAAGGTTGCCCACGTATATGCGAGAGTTCCCTTTCCCGCATAAATTCTTTTAACTCCTTTGAAATATAACATGGACCATTATCAGACAAAAATCTGGGCCGCTGCCTTACCTTTATTCTGTCCACGCCGGTTTTTCTTATAGCTAGATCCAACAGGGTTTTTGCTTCCTGCCACTGGCCGACAATCACCTTATGGATTTTCCCATTCAAGTGCATACAAAACTAAACTCACGGCCGCCAGGCATGGCGCCGTTGCGAGAAATGAATTATCCAGGCTAAATATTCAGGAAGAGTTAAGGTGGATTTGTATTAATTATTCCTGACGGTTTACAGTTTTTTGTGTGAAAGCGGGAAGACATCTTTTAATAACCAAAAAATTTCGGCAGGAAAAGGCTGATTTCAGGAATATAGGTGACAAAAATCAGAGCGATAATCATCGCCACATAAAAGGGTAATAAGGGTTTTATCATTTTAGATATTGTCGTCCCGGCAATACCACAACCGACAAACAAGACGCTTCCCACCGGCGGTGTACACAGCCCAATACAGAGATTTAAAACCATCATGATGCCAAAATGGATCGGATCGATACCCAGAGCGACCGCAACCGGTAAAAAAATGGGGGTGAAAATAAGCACCGCAGGGGTCATATCCATAAAAGTTCCGACTGCAAGTAAAATTATATTAATGATTAATAGAATCA
Source organism: Calditrichia bacterium (assembly GCA_023132435.1). Lineage (GTDB taxonomy): Bacteria > Calditrichota > Calditrichia > JAJRVZ01 > JAJRVZ01 > JAGLYF01. Next base: position 1,122 of record JAGLYF010000264.1, read on the forward strand.
AAATTTTGCTTTCAGTAAGACCAATTAATGTAGCACTAATCGTCTGAGGAATATTTTCATAGGACAGAATCCAGGACATTGCTTTGGATGTTCCGATCAGTAGCATAACAATGGCGGTTGTTTCAACCGTCTTGAGCAATATTCCCGGCAGTTCGCTGAATTTTACTTCACGGTAGATTAAGACAGATAAAATCAATGAATATATGACAGCGACAGCACTTGCTTCGGTAGCGGTAAAAATACCGGCGATAATGCCACCGATAACGATTATAATGAGCAGCATGCTGGGAATGGCATCAAAAAATCTTTTCAAAGATTCTAAAAACATGGTATGACCCACAACCGGATAATTATTTAAGACAGAAAGTACTGCGGCAACGCCGATCAGGCCTAAGCCAACCAATATACCGGGCAGATAACCGGCAATGAACAAGGCGGCAATTGATACTCCACCACTGGCCAGCGAATAGACGATTAAAACATTACTGGGAGGTATCAGTAAACCTGTAGTGGAAGATGTAACGGTAATCGCCGCGTTAAAATCCCTGTCATATCCCTCCTTATTCATAATAGGAATCATAAATCCACCAATTGCCGATGTAGCGGCGACAGCTGAACCCGATATCGAGCCAAAAAACATGCAGGAAAGCACATTCACATAAGCTAACCCACCCGGAAACATTCCGACCAGGACTTTGGCAAAATCAATCAATCTTCGGGCGATCCCGCCCCGCCCCATCAACAATCCGGATAATATGAAAAAAGGAATCGCCAGCAGAGCGAAACTATTGATCCCCGTGGCCATTTGCTGAGCCACAGTAGTAATTGCCGGTAAGGGGGCAATCGTAAACAGCATTGTCAATAAGGTAGATACACCAATACTGATCGCGATAGGCACATTCAGTAAAAGCAATATTACAAAAGTGATCACCAATACCAAAACGGATAACTCCACGACACACTCCCCTAGTCTATCACACTGACTTTTGTTCCCGTTTCAACCTGATCTTTTTTCAAGTACGCCTCACCGATAAAGATAAGTGAATAATAGATCATTAAAATACCTGTAGATGGAAGTACCAGATAAACATAGCCCATAGGGATGCCCATCGCCGGTGAAATCTGGTTTAAAGTCAGGGTTATGTTTACCAACCGGATTCCACCTATTACGAGGACAAACAGAGCAAACAATATCTGAATTATGGGAA
>JAGLYF010000265.1 GCA_023132435.1 Calditrichia bacterium
GTCTCTACATAAAACAACATCAGTTTAAAAATGTCAAAAATCTACCCCAAACCGGGATCATCATCATATTGGCCGAGAATGTCGTTTGTTTAAGAGGAGACGCCACAAACCCAATAGAAAAATCATAACAAATAATATTACCAAAATAAATGAAGTGGTTCGAAAATCCATCCCAAATATCGTCAATGCACCGGCGGAAAATCCGGCGATACCCTCCGCCCCCATGATCCCGGCGGCAATAAGAATTCCTGTATGAAATAAATTGGGACGTTTTTTATTAATCCATATATTCAAAACTGCACCCAGAGCGATTGGTATAGCCAATCCCGGTCCCAGAAACAGACCGATACCAAAGGGCATCCATAAAAAACGATTTTTGAGTTTTTCCGGTAATAGATAATTTGCCAATTCTCCCAAAAAGGCAATGGAGAAGCCGATTATAAATCTTTCCGGATGCTCAAAACCGATGATACTCTCTGCTACCAGACGGGCCTGTGGCGCTGGCATTGCGGGGGTAAATAACTGGTTAGAAAATCCCTGGCGAATGATCTCAAATAAAAAAGGTGATATAAATCCAACGACAGTCACCGTGATAAAATCAACTTTGACAATATCAAAGAATCTTGTACCGATGATTGCTGCTGATTTATAATCGTGGCCGGCATCACCGGCAATGGCACAGGCGATACTGACAAAAGCGACAATGATAAACAGGGTGGATAATGGAATGTGAATACTCATTAAACCATAAAACCCGGCAATCAGCAAGGTGATAAATATCCCAAACTGTTCCAGAGGATCAATATTTGTCTCACCGGTCATTCGGGCAGCTACAGCGACCATCGCCCAGACGCCAAGCAGGGTTAAGATGGCAGAAATCCAGTGTACACCAGAAAGTAGAAGGGTCAGCAATCCCACTGCAAGAGTAACAGGGATCATAAATCGTATGCGTTTTGTTGTCTGTAGGACGGGTAAAAATATTTGACGAAAACGAGGGAGAACATAACTCAGAAAAAAACTCATGCCGGATCCGAGAACCATCCCCATACCCAGACTTTTTGTATAGTCAACGGCCAGGGTAGTTTCAAGGCCATTCAGATACATAAGAGGAACAAGCATAAACCCTCCAATAACTCCACCCGCCAGCCAGGAAAAACCTGCTCGTGGTCCAAGAATATATCCAGCCCCGATCGCAATCGGTAATGGCAAGAAGATGAGCACAATGCTCAATGAACTTATCGTAAGTAGTATCAAACCAGCAGGAAAATAAATATCTCTGATCAGGGTAAAAATGCCGATAAAAGCACCGATGATTAGCAGTAGAAAGAGCTCCTTCCCACCTGTTTTACCGAGCTTAAGCAGCTCTGCACCCGCTGTTCCTGCTGGGAAGGGAAGGTTTTCTTCATCAATAAAGGTGTGTTTTAAGGGTACGGAAAGAATAAGACCAAGTATACCGGCTGCAGCGAAGACCAGGCCTAACACCCACGGCTCGGGTAATTCAATATGTAATCCTTTTGTCTGATTTAAATAAAGGATACCCGGAAGTGTAAAGGCGATTCCGGCAGCTACCAGCCCGCCGATGCTACCACCGGCCTGAGCTACATTCACTTCATGAATGTTAAGTTCACGTCGTCGATTTAAAAGTTTTATAACTGAGGTAGAAACAATCACAGAAAATATAATAGGCCAGGGAGCAGCACCCAGTTTCAGAGCGATATATGAGGTGCTCATTAGTAAAAATATAGAAAGGGCGATTGCAATACTTGCCGCTCTTATCGTAAATCCGGACTTCTCCTGCGCAAGGTTCATATTGTATCCATTCTTTTACCATGAATAACAGAGAAATAGCGTACATCTCCCGGTGCATGGGAAATGATACTCGAGATGCCTATTACAATAATAAGAATTATACTCTCATAAGCAGGTAAAAGAGGAATACAAAGCAGAAAAATGATTTTGATATAAAGAATAACACCACGTAACTGGATTAACCAAATTCCATTACTCCAAAGTTCGAGAAGTATAAACAGTATACCCGATAGTGATGTGAGGATAGAGAAACCTTGCCATTGATAGTGTGGTACATGAAAAAATGCACCGGCACCAACCCCGGCTACACCAATCAAATGCAAAGTTCGTAGGCTAATTTCCAGCCACCGTTTGTATTTAAAAGTTCTGTTCTTTGAAGGAAAAAGCGTTTTAAAGATTTTCATACGGAATGTTTACTCGTCTCATTTTTGTGATACATGTTGTTTAAAAGGAAAATTGAAATGATAATACCGGCGAACGGGTCGGAACATCCGGCACTTCAAGTGCGGAGTTATTGTTATCACTCTCATGTATTTTTGGTATGAAATATCCTATTGTTGTACCAATAATGGCTCCTACAAGAACATCAGTGAGAAAATGCGCTCCGGCCGCGATTCTTAAATATCCGACAGTCGAGGCCAGGAGTAGGGAACCTGTCCAGATATAGGGATTCCATTGTGAATTCGGGTAGTATTTGCTATAGATTGTTGAAAAAAATACTACTGAAGTAAAAGCGATTGTTGTGTGACCGGAAAAAAATGATTTTTTTGACTCAGCAGATAATTTTTTATCCAAAGGTACTTCGGGGTTGTAAGTATATGGTCTGATTCTTTGAATACCCCACTTTCCATAGGCTGGTGAAGCCACACCAAAAAGTAACGACTCAGCATACATTCCATAGACGATGCCGAAATTAGTTCTTATTGAACTTGAAGATAGTAAAAGTAACGGGGAAGCCATACAGGTGTATAATAAGAAATCACTTAAATCTGAGGCGCCATTTGAGTAATTATATGAAGCAAATCTGTCGATTATGTTTATATTATTTCGATCGAGATTATTGACTTCATCCAAAGTTAAGGGAGTAATTGAGAATTCCAATGCAAATCCGATAGCGGACAGAGGGATTCCGACAGCGAGTAGAGCACCATCTTTCTTCCAGTTCATTTCATAAGGGGATTGTGCAAAATTATTAATCGGTAGTATCAATATGAGGGCCAGAATTGCAATTATCTTGCAGAAATGCCGGGAATTTATAAATCTTGTATGATTTCTGATTTCTTTGATGGGTTTATTCTCCCTTATAAAATCGGTTTGTTAACCCTCCCCCTTTAATCCC
>JAGLYF010000266.1 GCA_023132435.1 Calditrichia bacterium
CGGATATTTTTTTTCTCCAACTTCTTCGCCAGATTAATAACTTTCGAAATAGCCTTAAAAATGTCGTAGGTATCAACAAGAAGGACAACATTATCAGGTTGGGATTCCGCGAAATTTTCGAAAGCAGTTATCTCATCGTCATGCGCCTGGATAAAAGAGTGGGCCATCGTTCCATAAAGAGGTATATTATATAGTTCTCCGGCTAATATTGTCGAAGTCCCTGAAAAACCGGCTAAATAACTGGAACGAGCAGCAAAAAGACCGGCCTCTGCACCATGGGCACGGCGAAGACCAAAATCAACTAATACTCTTCCTTCAGCAGCAATAACGGAACGTACTGCTTTGGAAGCGATCATGGTCTGGTAGTGCAGTAGATTGATGATCCGGGTTTCAACCAGTTGTGCCTGTGGGATAGGTGCTGAAACACGAAGAATTGGTTCATCAGGAAAAAACACGGTTCCTTCAGGCATGGCATATACATCGCCTTCAAATTCGAACTTTTCTAAATATTCGATAAAATCATTATTAAATCTTTTCTGTTTGGAAAGCCATTCCAGTTCTTTTGAACTGAATTTTAGGCTGGTTAAAAAATCAAGAACCTCTTCCAGACCAGCTGCGATAAGAAAATTTCTGCTCACCGGTAAATCACGAACAAAAAATTCAAAGTCAGCGGTTTCTCTGAAACCGTGCTCAAGATAACCCTGGAGCATGGTTAACTGATACAAATCAGTCAATAGGGGAGAAGGTTTAAGGAACTGTCTCATAGGATATCATTTCTTTTAATCGGTCGTGCGCCCAATGTGATCATTTCTCTCTCAGCATTACGACCATCTTCAGGGTTGACATTAACAGCCCGAATGCCATCAACCAGGAGATTGACCTTATATTCTGTGGAAATAAGATCTAATACCGTGTTAATGACACAATAATCGGTTGCAAGACCACCTACCCAAACGCGATCAACGTTCAGTATTTTCAGCCTTTTATCCAGGTCGGTTCCTTCTAAACCTGAATAAGCCTCCTTATCAGAGCTTATTGACTTCGAAATAATAACAATCTCATCAGGTAAGTTCAGCGCTTCCGGGAATGCGGCACCTTTTGTCCCTGCCACACAGTGTGATGGCCAGTTGCCACCATGATTCTTGAAAGAGCAGTGATTCTCCGGGTGCCAGTCACGTGTGGCAAAAATCGGCAATTTATTCTGTTTGAAAATATGAATGAAATCATTCAATACCGGAATAATTTGATCGCCATTGGGAACAGCAAGATTTCCACCGGGTAAAAAATCATTCTGAACATCGACAAGAATAAGTGCATCACCTTGTTTTGGTTTTTTGCTTTTTTTTGATATCATATCTTTCGTACCTGACAAATACGACGCATCACATTTATGCGATTTAAACAACCTAATTAATTCATGAATTTTAAATTTATCAAATAGCGACAGTAAAGTTTTCCCTTAAAAAAGGGGATTAAGGGGTTGTAAAGCATTGATATATTTCAAAAGATTACGTTTAAAACAACCTTCTAACCCCCTTTGCTGAGGTTGTTGCAGATTGGTGAAAT